>CALCZN010000218.1:0-30872 GCA_937903095.1 uncultured Burkholderiales bacterium | reverse complement strand
CCACGGCAGCCGGCGACGCAGCGCCGCCGCCGGCGCTGCCGCCCGGGGTGGTCGGCACTGCGGATTGTGTACCGGCCGGCGAAGCAGGAACGGCCGCGGCCGCGCCTGCCGCAGGCGTCGCTCCGGGGCCGACCCCGGAGGCGCCAGACGCATCCGGGGGTGTCGACGGACGCGCCGAATCGGGCGCAGCGCTGCGCGCGGCATCGCCCGCAACGGCGCGCGTCGAATCGGACGGAGCTCGCGTCGCATCGCCGGCGCCCGGGCCGGCGCTCGGGCCGGCGCCCGGGCCGGTGCCCGGCGCGAGCGGCACGACGTCGACCGACCGACCCGGCCCGCTGCCGCCGCTGCCCGGTTCGAGCACCCGGCCGAAATCGGCCCCGCGTCCGAAATACATCGCGATGGCGACCACGCCGATCACGCCGAGAATGATCCAGACGATACGGCTGCCCGAGCCGCCGTTGTCGAAGCCCAGCGCGCCGTGCCGGGGCAACGGCGAATCGAGCGACGACGAAGGCTTCAGTTCCGGCGCGCCGTTCGGTGAGCCCAGCGTCGCCAGCAACGGCGCGACGTCGAGCTGCAACGCCTTGCCGTAGGCGCGGATCGCGCCGCGCACGAATGCCGTGCCGGGCAGCGCTTCCCAGCGGCCATGCTCGATCGCATCGATCTGCCGCGGCATCATGCCGAGCTTGGCGGCGACGTCGGATATCGACCAGCCGCGCGCCTCGCGGGCGGCGCAGAGCTGCTCGAGCGATGCGATCTGGGTGATCGACTCCGGAGAGGTAGTCGCTTCGACGTTCATGGATGTCCTGTTCACCCCCCGAAACGGCCCTGCGCGAGCAGCGCCGACTCGGGTGAATCGGGGAAACGGCGTCGCAGCTGCAACGCCAGGCTCTTCTCGGCGTCGCCGTTGCCCAGCGAATGCTCGACGCGCAGCGCGAGCCAGAGCGTCTGCGCCGTCGGCTCGTAGGTGCTGAGCAGTCGCTGCGAATAGAAGCGCGCCCGGCTCGCCTCACCGCGCTTCAGGTACAGCTCGGCGAGGTGATACATCGCGACCGCGTTGGACGGATCGACCTGGAAGGCGCGCTGCAGGTTGCGCTCGGCCGTTTCCTCGTCGCCGATGCGCAATGCGCAGATGCCGGCGTTGTGCAGCGGCTTGGCCGGCGTGCGATACAGCGGATCGTTCAGCGCCCGCGCGAAGCGGTCGAGCGAGGCGCGCTCGCGTCCGGTCTGGCAGAGGAACCAGCCGTAGCTGTTGTTCAGGTCGGCGTCGTTCGGCGCCAGCCGCAAGCCGTGCTGGAAGGCGTCCTCGGCGCGATCGCGATCGCCCAGATCGTTGTACACCAGGCCGAGCACGCCGTAGACGGGCGCATAGTTCGGATCGATCTCGATGGCCTGGCGAAGCTCGTCGAGCGCCACCGTGAAGTTGCTCTGCTGGTAGTAGCTCGCCGCCAGCTCCAGCCGGATGCGCGCGCGGCGCCGCTCTTCGCTCTCTTCGGGCGAGCCGGGCAGCGGCGAGCGCGCGGCGGACGGCGAAGCGATGTTCGCGCCGGACTCGGAAGCCGAGGTTCCGTCGGTGGCGCAGCCGGCGAGCCACAGCAGCGAAGCCAGCGCGGCGGCAACGGCAAGGGGAGCTTTCACGGGCGCAGGTCCGTCAATGGGTTCTTTCCAGGAAGCGCACGCGCTGCTCGCGTTCGCGCAGCCGGGTGCGATCCTGCACTTCGCCGGCGAGCTGCCCGCAGGCCGCATCGATGTCGTCGCCGCGCGTGCGCCGCACCGTGGTGACGATGCCGGCGTCGACCAGCCGCTGCGCGAAGGCCCGGATTCGCGCGTCGGGCGAGCGGCGCAACCCCGAGTTCGGGAACGGATTGAACGGAATCAGGTTGAATTTGCAGGGCAGGTCGCGCACGCAGCGCAGCAGCGCCTCGGCGTGCGCGACGCTGTCGTTCACGCCGTCGAGCATCACGTACTCGAAGGTGATGAAGTCGCGCGGCGCGCGCTCGAGATAGCGGCGGCACGCGGCCATCAGTTCGGCCAGCGGGTACTTGCGGTTCAACGGAACGAGCCGGTCGCGCAGTTCGTCGTCGGGCGCGTGCAGCGAAACGGCGAGCGCCACCGGGCAGTCTTCGCGCAGCCGATCGATCATCGGCACGACACCGGAGGTGGACACGGTGACGCGCCGGCGCGAAAGTCCGTAGGCGTGATCGTCGAGCAGCAGGCGCAGCGCCGTGAGCGTCGCCGAGTAGTTCTGCAAGGGCTCGCCCATGCCCATGAACACGACGTTCGTCACGATGCGGGCGTCGTTCGCCCGTTCGAGCGAGCGCTTCGCGTGCCAGACCTGCGCGACGATCTCGTCGGCGCGCAGGTTGCGCGCGAAGCCCTGCTTGCCGGTGGAGCAGAACAGGCAGTTCACCGCGCAGCCCGCCTGCGTGGAGACGCACAGCGTGCCGCGATCGGTTTCCGGGATGAACACGGTCTCGACCGCATTGCCCGCGCCGACGTCGAGCAGCCACTTGCGCGTGCCGTCGGCCGACTCGTGATCGGCGAGCACCGGCGGCGCCTCTACGCACGCGCGCTCGGCGAGCACGCGACGGAAATCCTGCGCGAGATCGGTCATCGCGTCGAAGTCGGCCGCGCTGCGCTGGTGCACCCAGCGCAGCAGCTGGCGCGCGCGAAAGGTCTTCTGGCCCCAATCGACGCATTGCCGCTCGAGCGCTTCCCGATCCAGGCCGAGCAGCCGGACCTTCTGCGCTTCGTTGCCCGTCGACGCGTTCATGACAGCTCGCAGGACGGCCTTGAACAACCGCGGATCAGCGCGAGTGCAGGTCGAGCGTCGGGAAGAAGAACGCGATCTCGGTTTGCGCGGTGTCGGCGCCGTCCGAGCCGTGCACCGCGTTCGCGTCGATGCTTTCGGCGAAGTCGGCACGGATCGTTCCCGCGGCCGCCTTCTTCGGATCGGTGGCGCCCATCAGGTCGCGGTTCCGGCGGATGGCGTCTTCGCCTTCGAGCACCTGGATCATCACCGGGCCCGAGCTCATGAACGAGACGAGATCGGCATAGAACGGGCGCTCCTTGTGGACCGCATAGAAGCCGCCGGCCTGCTCGCGCGACAGATGCATCATCCGCGCAGCAATGATCTTCAGCCCCGCGCCCTCGAAGCGCGCGTAGATCTGCCCGATCACGTTCTTGGCGACGGCATCGGGCTTGATGATGGACAGGGTTCGTTCTACAGCCATGGAAATTCCGGTGAGGCACCGCCGCACGATCGCGGCAGGGCGACCACAACGCGGCAAATGCGGGTTCGTCGGTGAATTATTGAATAGAATGCGCGGAAATCCGCCGTTGCAGGCGAAGGTGTGGCGCATCTTCAACGCCTGGGCGCACGCGCCGAAGACGAGTGCGCGGCGCGCCGGCAAGTTTAACATGCGTCCACCCGCTCACCGGGCCCCGGGCATGCTGCCCGAAGACGCGGGGGCGGCTTGAAACCGGCGACAGGCGCCCCAACATCGGGCACGATGGCAGCTTCACGGCCCTTGGTGATCCTCAGTGACCCTCAGTGGTCCTTGGTGATCATCTCGTGGCCCCCTCGGTGCCCCCTTACCGGAGAAGACATCGCATGGCATTCCAGCAGAACCAACTCGGCACGCCCGTGGCGCGCGGCGGCTACGGCGGCGCGATCGACGCGGCCAGTCGCAACCGCGTGCTGCGCAACACCTACTGGCTGCTCGCGCTTTCGATGGTGCCCACCGTGCTGGGCGCGTGGATCGGCGTGCAGACCGGCTTCTCGTTCTTCGCCGGCAGCCCGTTCACCGGCCTGATCCTCTTCCTGGCGGTGGCCTTCGGCTTCTTCTTCGCGATCGAACGCTTCAAGAACAGCGGAATCGGCGTTGCGCTGCTGCTCGGCTTCACGTTCTTCATGGGCCTGATGCTGTCGCGCCTGATCGGCGCCGTACTCGGCTACTCGAACGGCGCGGGTCTGATCATGACGGCCTTCGGCGGCACGGCCGCCATCTTCGCCGTGATGGCCACGGTGGCCAGCGTCTCGAAGCGCGACTTCAGCGGCATGGGCAAGTGGCTGTTCATGGGCTTCCTGGTCATCTTCGTCGCGGCCATCGCCAACATCTGGCTGCAGATGCCGGCGCTGATGCTTACCGTCTCCACGCTCGCCGTGCTGATCTTCTCGGCGTTCATCCTCTACGACCTGCAGCGCGTGGTGAACGGCGGCGAGACGAACTACGTCACGGCCACGTTGTCGGTGTACCTGAGCATCTACAACGTCTTCTCGAACCTGCTGATGCTGCTCGGCGTCTTCGGCGGCGAGCGCGACTGACGACGGCGCGCAGGCGCCACACCGGCCGGGTTTCACCGGCCGCAGGGCCCCAAGGGCCCGACCGATGCCCGCACTCGTGCGGGCATCGCCTTTTCGGGGGCGCTTCGGCGAAGCCTCAGCGCGGCGGGTCGAACACCGCCATCGACTCGACGTGCGACGTGTGCGGGAACATGTTCAGCGCGCCGGCCGCGCGCAGCACGAAGCCGCCCTGGTGCACGAGGATCGCCGCGTCGCGCGCCAGCGTCGCCGGATTGCACGACACGTAGACGATGCGCCCGGGGCGGTGGGCGTCGGCGGCGATCGCCTTCACCACCTCGAGCGCGCCTTCGCGGGGCGGGTCGACGAGCACGCGGTCGAAGCGGCCGAGCGCGCGCCAGCGATCGTCGTCGATCGCGAACAGGTCGGCTGCGCGGAACTCGCAGCGCTCTTCCAGCCCGTTGAGCGCGGCGTTCCGGGCGGCACGCTCGACGAGCGCCCGATTGCCCTCGACGCCCACCACCTTCGCACCGCGCGCGGCGATCGGCAACGAGAAGTTGCCCAGTCCGCAGAACAGATCGGCGACGCGCTCGCCCGGCTGCGGATCGAGCCAGCGCAGCGTGCGACGCACGAGCACTTCGTTCATCCGCGCGTTGACCTGCGTGAAGTCGGTCGGCCGGAACGGCATGCGCACGCCGAATTCGGCAAGCGCGTAGCCGAGCGACGAGCGCGCGCCCTCGCCGGCGAGCCTGCCGTCGGCGTCGCAGAACAGCTCGATCGAATCCGGCCCTTTCGGCTGCAGCCACCATTCGATGCGCCGCTCTGCGGCGAAGCGACGCAGCCGTTCGAGGTCGTCTGCGCTCGGCGCGTCGAGCACCCGCAGCACCAGCGCAATGCACTCGCCGCCCCGGGCACCAGTGTCGCCCCGGGTACCACTGTCGCCCCGGGCACCACTGTCGCCCCGGGTACCACTGTCGCCCCGGGTACCACTGTCGCCCCGGGTACCACTGTCGCCCCGGGCTCCAGCGTCGCCCGTCACGCCGGCATCGTCCTGCACGATCTCGCCGCCCTCGCCCACCGCGACCTCGATCTGCGGCACGCGCCGGCGGATGCCCAGCGACTCGACCAGCGCGCGCAGCGGCAGCAGCAGGTCGGAGACGCGCGCCGGCAACACGTGGCACTCGCGCATGTCGGCGACGTAGCTCGATGCGCGCTCGTGGAAGCCGACCAGCACCCCGCCCTTCTTCGGCACGTCGCGCACCGACAGGCGCGCGCGGTGCCGGTAGCGCCAGGCGGGCCCCGAGATCGGCGCGAGCCAGGTCTGCGGCGCCACCTTGCCGATGTGCCGGAGCTGGTCCTCGAGCGCGCGCTGCTTGATCGCCATCTGCGCCCCGGCGTCCACGTGCTGCATCGAGCAGCCGCCGCAGACGCCGAAATGCGGGCAGCGCGACGGCACGCGCGCGCTGCTCTCGCGCAGCACGGCGACGGTCTGCGCGACGTCGAATTTCGGCTTGCGCCGGACGGTTTCGGCGGCCACGCGCTCGCCCGGCAGCGCGCCGCGCACGAACACGACCTTTCCTTCGTGACGGGCGACGCCGTTCGCTTCGAGGTCGAGCGATTCGACGTCGAGTTGCAGCTCGCTCAAGAGTCGTCCGCCCGGTCGGCGCCCGCCGCCCGCTCGGGCCAGGCATCGAGGAACTCGCGCCAGTGCGGCGCCTGCGCGCACTGCGCGGCGAGCGTCTCGCGCAGCAGCGCCAGCTCGTTGCGGTAGCGCTCGGGCGTCCACAGGCCGCGCATCGTCTGGAAGCGGCAGAAGACGAGCCAGGTGTTGGCGACGTCGGTCTCGCAGTAGGCGCGGATCTCCTCGATGCGGCCCGCACGGTAGCCGTCCCACACCTGCGAGCCGTCCATCCCGAGCTTACCCGGAAAGCCGCACAGCTTCGCCAGCTCGTCGAGCGGCGCGTTCGCGCGCGGCGTGAACAGCGCGAGCGTGGCCATCAGGTCGAGATGACGCGTGTGATAGCGGTTCAGGTAGTTGTTGAAGCGGAAGTCGCGGTCGTCGTCGCCCTGTTCCCAGTAGCGCGCCGCCTGCACGCCGTTGATCAGCGCGCGGTAGTGCAGCACCTGCAGGTCGAAGCCGCCGCCGTTCCACGAGACGAGCTGCGGCGTATGCCGGTCGACGAAGCGGTAGAACGCCTGCACGAGCCGCGCCTCGGCGTCGCCGGGCTGGCCGAGGCAGCGGATCGACAGTCCCTCGTCGTCACGGAACAGGCAGGCGATCGCCACCACGCGCTGCAGGTGCAGCGGCAGGAAGTCGCTGCCGGTCTGCTCGCGCCGCTTCGCGAACGCGAGTTCGGCCACCGCGGCGTCGTCCAGCGAGTCGTCGAGCGACCACAGCGTGCGCAGCCCCGCGACGTCGGGGACCGTTTCGATGTCGAAGCACAGGGTCGGAGTCATCGGCGTGGGGCCGCGCGCATGCGCGGCGTCGTCGCTACCGGACGGGCAGCACCTTGCGCGGATCGATCGGGCGGCCGTCCTTGCGGATCTCGAAATGCAGCTTCGGCGAATCGGTGCCCGAACTGCCCAGCTCGGCGATTCGCTGGCCGCGCTTGACGCTCTGGCCTTCCTTGACGAGCAGCGTGCGGTTGTGCGCGTAGACCGACAGCGTGTCGTCGCCGTGCTTGACGATGACCAGGTTGCCGTACGAACGCGGGCCGGCGCCGCTGAAGATCACGCGTCCGTCGTTCACCGCGACAATCGGGTCGCCGGGCTTGCCGGAGATCGAGATCCCCATGCTGCTCGGCTGGGCGAAGTCCTGCACGACCTGGCCCGAGGCGGGCCAGATCCAGTCGCTGGAGCTTTGGCTCGCGCTTGCGCTCGGGCTCGCGCTCGGGGCGCTCGCCGCCGGGGCAGCGCCCGCCGCGGACGCAGCCGAAGCGTCGGACGCCGACGGGCGCGCGGCGGCCGCGCTGGGCGCCGCGCTCGCCATCGGCGGAATCGGCTCGGACGCAGCAGGCGCGTTCGCGCGCATCTGCGCGAGCGCGGCATCGGAATACGGCTGCTTCAGCGCCTTCGGTTCGGTCTTCAGCAGATTGCCCGAGGCGGCGCTCGACGCCGGAGCCGCGCCGGGAGCGCCCGGCAAAGGCCGCGTCTCGACCGGTCCGCGCGCGATCGGCGTCGTCTGCACGCCGACGGCTTCCGCGCCCGGGGCGGCCGCGGGCGACCCGCCGGCGGCCGCAGCGCCCGTCGCAGCGGGCGCTCCCGCGCCGGGGACCGCAGCGGACGACGCCGGCGCAACGACCGGCGGCGCGGAGACCGGCGGAGGCGGCGCGCGGTGGATGATCGGCGCCGGGTGGGGGCTGGCACAGCCCGCCAGCACGAGGACGGTTGCAACGGCAATCCAGCGGCGCGGCAAGGCCGCAATGGCTTCGCCGCGGGCGAAGCCGGCTCGAACAATGATCATCGGTAATCGCGCCGCGCGGACGCTGTCGCTGGGACGGAACCGGTCCTAGATGGTACCGGTGCGCAATGGAACGAATCGTACCGCATCGAGAATCGTTAGCTGCCATCGATCGCGCTCGACGCGCTCGACGAGGTGCAGCGACTGGCGCGCGGAGCCCACCGGTGCGACGAGGCGCGCGCCGATGCGCATCTGCTCGAGCAGCGCGTCGGGAATCGAATCGCCGGCTGCGGCGACGACGATCGCATCGAAAGGCGCTGCCTGCGGCACGCCGAGATTGCCGTCGCCGAAGACCAGGCGCAGGTTCGGCAGCCGCATCGCGCGCAGATTCGCGCGCGCCTGCTCGTGCAATCCGCGCACGCGCTCGACCGAGACCGCTTCGCCGAACACGCGCGCGAGCACCGCGGCCTGGTATCCGCAGCCGGTGCCCACCTCGAGCGCGCGCGCCGAAGCGCGCCGCGCCGGGTCCAGCGGCTCGGCGGCAAGCTCGATCATGCGCGCGACCGTGCTCGGCTTGGAGATCGTCTGTCCGTGCCCGATCGGAAGCGCGACGTCCTCATAGCCGCGGCTGGCCAGCGCCGCGTCGACGAACAGATGCCGCGGCACCTGCGCCATCGCCTGCAGCACGTGCCCGTCGCGCAGGCCGGCGCGACGCAACGCGTCGATCATCCGCGCGCGCGCGCCGTCGGTAGCCAGCGACGGCGCAGTGCGCTCGCGCTGCACCGGCGCCGCCGTGCCGGCTCGCCTGCGCGCCGCGGCCGGGGGCAGCGGCAGCCAGGAAGGACGGTCACTCATGGCTTTCCTCGACCCACTCGCGCACGATGCGCAGCGCGCCCGGCGCGGTCAGGTCGATGTCCAGCGGCGTCACCGACGCCCAGCCGCTGTCCACCGCATGGAAATCGGTGCCCGGGCCCGCCTCCTTCGCGCGGCCCGCCGCCCCGATCCAGTAGATCGTGTCGCCGCGCGGACTGGTCGCGCGCACGACCGGCTCGGCCAGGTGCCTGCGCCCGAGCCGCGTGACCATTACGCCGCGCAACTCGGACAGCGGGCGCGCCGGAACGTTCACGTTGAGCAGGATCGGCGCCGGCAGGCGCCGACGCTGGTGCCGCGCGAGAATGCGGCGCGCGACCTCGGCTGCGGTGTCGAGGTGCTCGTGGCCGCGTCGCGCCAGCGAGAACGCGATCGACGGAACGCCGAGCAGGTAGCCTTCCATCGCCGCCGCGACGGTGCCCGAATAGATCGTGTCGTCGCCCATGTTGGCGCCGTCGTTGATCCCCGACAGCACGATGTCGGGCTTGTGCTCGAGCAGTCCGGTGACCGCGATGTGCACGCAGTCGGTGGGCGTGCCGTTCACGTAGAGGAAGCCGTTGTGCGCCACGCGCACCGACAGCGGACGGTCGAGCGTGAGCGAATTGGACGCGCCGCTGCGATCGCGCTCGGGAGCGATCACGGTGACTTCGCCGAAGGCCGAGGCCACTTCGGCGAGCTTTTCGATCCCGGGGGAGAAATAGCCGTCGTCGTTGCTGATCAGGATGCGCATGCGGCCACGGACGTGCGCGCGCGAACGGCGGCGTTCATTTCGGTGTGCTCAACTCTCGGCGGGCGAATTGCGGATGTAGGCCTTGAGCATGCGGTTCTCGAAGCCTTGCTCCTCGAGCACCGCGCGGGCGACGTCGTGGAACGAGATGACGCCCAGCAGCATGGCGCCTTCCATCACCGGAACGTAGCGCTGGCGGGTGTCGAGCATGATGCGCCGAAGCTCGTTGACGTCGGTCTGCGGGGCGACGACGAGCGGATCGGTCTTCATCACCTGGCGCACGACGATCTCGGCCACCGGCGGCGTGGGGCCCGAACGGTGCTCGAGCTGGCGCCGCGCCAGCACGCGGATGACTTCGCGGAAAGTGAGCATGCCCGCAAGCTGGCCGCGATCCATCACGACCAGCGAACCGACGTCGTGCTCGGCCATCGTGACGATGCAATCCGACAGCATCGAGTCGGGCGTGACGGTGAACAGGGCGGTGCCCTTCACCCGAAGTACTTCGCTGACCTGCATGGCGACTCTCCGGCAGCCCGTCCGCGTTCGCGTCCCCAGGCACGTCGATGCTATCTCAGCAACGAAGGGCGAACAAGCCGGCGCCGCCGCTCAGCGACCGGCGCCACGCGACTGCAGCAGCGCGGTGATGTGCGAGGCGAGCGCGTCTTCGGTGTACGGCTTGGTCAGGAAGACGTCGACGCCGGCGTCGTGCGCCAGCGCGCGGTGCTTTTCCGACGAGCGCGACGTGATCATCACGACCGGGACGTCGCGCGTGGCCTCGTCGGCCCGCAACGCGCGCACGAACTCGACGCCGTTCATCCGCGGCATCTCGAGGTCGACCAGCACGATCGACGGCACGCGGCGCCGCACGCGCTCGAGCGCCTCGACGCCGTCGCCGGCGCTGTCGGGCTCGTAGCCGAGGTCGCGCACGAACTGCTCCATCATCCGGCGAACGCTGACCGAGTCGTCGACGACCAGGCACACCGGAAGAGCCGCCCGCGCGGCACGCAGCGCGGGCGCGGCGCGTCCGCCCTCGCGCTCGGCGAGCAGCCGCGGCAGGTCGTAGACCGGCGCCACCGCGCCGTCGCCGAGCACCGTCGCCCCTTCGAAGCCGGGGATCGGCCCGACGAAGGCGGCGAGCGGACGCAGCACGACGTTGCGTGGCTGGCCCGGCTCGGGCACGCGAACGCCGATCGTCTCGCCTTCGGGCATGCGCACCTGGAGCACGACGTTCACGCGCGGCTCGCCCGCCGTCTCGCCGGCGAAGGCATCCTCGGGCAGGCCGAGCGCGTCCTCCAGCCGGACGACGCGCGATCCGACGTCGGCATCGTCGGCGTCGAACGACACGATGCGCTCGACCTCGCGCACCGAAAGCCCGATCACGTGCGTGGCCGAACGAACGACGACGACGGGCATCGCGGCCAGCCGCACCGGCAGGCGCAGCCGCACGCTGGTGCCGCGACCGCGCTGCGTGTCGATCGCCACCGAGCCGCGCTGCTCGCGGGCGACCCGCTCGACGACGTCCAGCCCGATGCCCCGGCCCGACAGCTGCGTCGCGCGCTCGCGGGTCGAGAAGCCCGGCAGGAGCGCGAGGCGAGCGAGCGCGCTGTCGGACAGCGCTTCATCGGGCGCGATCAGGCCGCCGGCGATCGCGCGTGCGCGGATCGCCGGCAGGTCGAGGCCGCGGCCGTCGTCGGCGCACTCGACGACGAGATCGCCGCCGTCGCGGGCGAAGCGCAGCGACACGCGTCCCGCCCGCGGCTTGCCGAGCCGCTCGCGCTCGTCGGGCGGCTCGATGCCGTGATCGACCGCATTGCGCAGCAGGTGGCCGATCGGCTCGACCAGCGCCTGCAGCAGCTGCGCGTCGATCTCCACGTCCGCACCTTCGACCTGCAGCGCCGCCTCGCGCATCGCCATGCGCGCCGCCTGCCGCACCGTCCGCGTCCAGCGCGGCACGACCGTTTCCGCGCGAACCGTTCGCGTCTGCAGCGCCGCTTCGCGCAGGTCCGCCTGCAGTCGCTCGAGCTGCGACAGCGAGCCGCGCAGCGCCGCGACGCTGCGGCCGAGCTGCTGCTCGATCAGCCGGCCGTCGGCGCCCGACTCGGCGATGCGTCGCGACACCATCTGCAGATCGTTGTGCTCGTCGAGCTCGAGCGGATCGAAGTCGTCGCGCTCGCGACGCTCGCCGAGCATCGAGCCGCGCATGTCGACCAGGCGCTCCAGTTCCGACGAGAGGTCCTGCAGCTGGTCGGTGCCGCCGACCAGCGTCGCGCGCACGCGGTCCACCTCGACGGCCTGCTCCTGCGCCTGCGAGAGGAGGATCGACGCCTCGTTGGCGAAGGCGAGCAGCCGTTCGATCAGTGACGCCGGCACGCGCAGCCATTCCTGCGCTGCCGCGTCGGCGGCAGGCTCGGCGGGGCGCTCGTCGTCGATGCGCGGTTGCGTCGCCTGCGACGGCGCAGGCTCGACTCGCGGCGGCCGGGTTTCGCCGGCCGTCTCGGGCAATGCGGAGGGCGTCGCTTGCGACGCGAACGGCGTCGCTCGCGTCGCAGCCGCCTCGCCCCCCGCCGGCTGCGCTTCGCCGCCCGATTCTTCGAGCAGGCGCGCGATCCACTCGCCGATCGACCGATGCACTTCGCGCGCGCGCGCCGGCGGCTCGCCCAGGCCCGCGACCGCCTCGCTCATCTCCGCCAGGCAATCGGCGGCATCGGACAGCACGTCGGCGAGGTCCGGCGCGAGCGGCGCGTCGTCGACGCCGTCGAGCAGTTGCAGCAGGTCTTCCAGGCGATGCGTGAGCGAGGCAATGGCCCGCACGCCGACCGTGTTCGCCGAACCCTTCAGCGTGTGCGCGATGCGCTGCGCCTGCGCGAGATCGTCGCGCGAGCCGGCCTGCGCGCGTTCGATCGCCACCGAGAAAGCCGCCGACAGCGCCGGCAGTTCGCGCAGCAGGTTATCGACGACCTCGCGGTCGGCATCGGGCGGGATCTCGAGCGACAACGCCTCGTCGTCGATTTCGGCCTCGGGCGCCGAGACGCGCCGCGTACCCACCTTGACGATCGAGGCGAAGGCGCGGCGCGCGGCGTCGAGCTTCGCCGGCGCCACCGGCGACGGCCAGGCGGCATCGGCAAGCGGCGCGAGCGCGCGACGCGCGCCGTCGGCCGACGGCGCCTCGAACAGCGCGGCCCACAGCGACGGCAGCTTGGCGAGCAGGCTTCGATGCGCCTGGCCGAAGCGCTGCGGCTCGCGCGCGAGACGCTCGAGGTTGCCGTGCCAGGCGAACAGCGCATCGCCGACCGGAACCAGCCCGACGTAGGCGATCGCGCTGGCATAGCGCTCGATCGCGTCGCCGATCTGCGCGAAGGACTCGAAATCGACGCCCCCGGCGAGCGCTTCGCCGAACTCCTCGTCGAGCTGTGCCGCCGCTTCGGCGAGCATCTGGAGTTCGTCGACGCCGATCGGCAGCGCCGCTGCGTCGAGCGGCGGCGCTTCCATCGCCGCAGCATCGAACGGCGGCGTCCCGGTCGCCGTGGCGTCGAGCTGCGGCGCCTGGGTCGCCGCCGGGGCGCCCGGCGCAGCATCGGTCGGCACGGCCACGTGCGGGCCGGCTGGCGGCGCGTCGGCCGCCTGCGCCTGCGCCGGCAGGCTCGCGCGCGTCGCCTGCGCGATCCGCTGCGCGTCGGCGCGCAGGCGCATCGCGAGCGTGCTGGCGCGCTCGGGCGTGAGCTGCGCGTCGATCCCGGGCCAGTCGCGCAGCCGTCCGACCAGGCTCGCCGACTCGTCGCTGCCCAGCTCGCCGCTGCAGAACGCGATCGCGTCGCCCACCCAGCCCTCGGCGAGCGCGAGTTCGAGCGCCGCGTCGCTGTCGCGCAGCACGCCGCTGGCCGCATCGGCGGCCGGCTCGCGCGGGCCGAGCGGCGGCTCGCGCAGGCGCTCGGCCAGCAGCGTCGCGGTCTGCGCGAGCCCGGCCAGCTCGAGTGGCAGCGCTGCCAGGGACAGCCGGTCGAGCGCCTGCGCGAGACGCGCGCGCCAGTCGCCGATGCCGGCGCCGCCTTCTTCGGGCGGCGCCTGGGTCGGGGCTCCTTCACCCCCCGGCATCGCGGCGCCGCCTTCGAAAGGCATCGCGACGATCAGCGGCTCGAGCAGGCCGACCGCGGCGGCGTCGAGCGCGTCGAGCCGCTGGTCGGCAGCGCGGTCGGCGTTCGCGCTCATGATCGCGACGGCGTGCGGAACACCTTCACTTCCTCGACGAGCGAGCGCGCGTATTCGACGAGACGGCGCGTCTCGATCGATTGCGCGCGAAGCTGACGCGCCGTTTCGGCGCTGGCCTCGCGGATCACGTCGGCCCGCGTCTGCAACCCGGAGCTGATCCGCGCCTGTTCTTCGGAGGTGGCCGCGATCTGCCGCACGTCGTCCACCAGCGAACCGGTTTCCGCCTGCGTGCGCCGCATCGCCTGTCCCGCGTCGTCGGCCATCCGCGTGATCGCGACCACCTGTCCGATCGCGTCGTTCATCGCGCGCACCGTCTCGTGCGCCTCGGTCTGGATCGCGTTGACCAGCCGCGCGATGCGCGCCGTCGATTCGCGCGCCGACTCCGACAGCCGCTTCACCTCGTCGGCGACCACGGCGAAGCTGCGCCCCGCCTCGCCAGCGGCAGCCGCCTTCATCGAAGCGTTCAGCGCGAGGATGCCGGTGCGTTCCGAGATCGCCTGCAGGATGCCGACGACCTGCCCGATCTCTTGCGTGCGCTCGCCCAACCGCTTGATCCGCTTCTCGGTCTGCCGGATCAGCTCGCGCGACTGCACGATTCCTTCGATCGTCGCGCCGACCACGCGCACCGCCTCGCCGGTCTCGACGAGTGCGCGCCCAGCCGACTGGTCGACCTGGTGCGCGCGCTGCGCCACCGCCACCAGCGCCTGCGCCGCCTGCGACAACTCGCTGGCCGCCATGCTCACCTCGCGCTGCTCGCGCGCGGCCGCGGTGATCGCCAGGTCGGATTGCCCGCGCAGTGCGAAAGTCGCCTGCGCCACGTCGTTCGCCAGGTGGCCGACGCTCTCGAGCACGCGCGCCATCTCGTCGGTGAGCAGGTTCAGCGCGTCGGCGATCGCGCCGGTGACGTTCTCGGTGACGGGAACACGCACGCCGAGGTCCTTCGTCGTCGCGATCGTGCCCACCGCCTTCATGATCTCGATCACCGAAGTGTTCAGCTCCTCGCTGTCGCGGATCGTGCGGTTCAGGCCGGCGACGCGATCGTCGAGCAGGCGATCGAGCGCGTCGGCCAGCCCGGCGAACTCGTCGCGGCCCTCCCAGCGCACGCGCGCGTCGAGGTCGCCGTCGGACAGCGCCTCGAGAGTCGACTGGATGCGCGCGATCGGCTCGCTCACCGACGCGGCCAGCCGGCTTCCGTAGAGCGTTCCCGCGACGGCGAGCAGCGCCGCGCCCGCCAGCAACGCGACGCCGACCGCGCCGAAAGCGGAATCGCCGCCCGCGTTGCGCGCGAGCAGCCAGGCCGCGCCGGCCGCCAGCGCGACCGCGAGGGGCGCGGCCGCGAGCACGGCGATGCCGGTGCGCAGGCGCTGCGCGAAGGATCGTTCGGCCATCGGCTCAGTTCACCCTCGGTTCGCCCTCAATTCCCCAGCAGCGCGGCGATCAGCCGCGAGGGATCGACGTCGTACCAGTCGGCGCCCTCCTCCCCGCCGCCGGCCGGAGCGCCGTGGTGCGAGACGATGGCATCGAAGAACGGACAGTCGGCCAACGCGTCGACGCGAGCCAGCGGCAGGTCGAGCGTGGCCGCGTCCTCCGCCAGGCGTTGCGGCGCGCCCTGCACCAGCAGTCCGGCGGCGTGCGGCAGCGTGCCGACGACCAGCACGTCGTGCGGGGCGAGCGCCACGCCCGCGGCGGCGCTGCCCGTATCGCTGCCCGTATCGCTGCCCGTATCCCGGCTCGCCGACGCATCGAGCACGACGATCGGCTGGCCGCGCAACTGCATCAGGCCCGCGACGCGCGCAGGCGCGAGCGGCAACGGATGCAACGAGGCCTGCGGGACGAACTCGAGCGCGGTGCCGGCCGGCAGCCGCACCGGAATGCCTGCCAGGCGCACGCCGAACGACGGCGGCTGCGTCATTGCACCGCGAACTTCAGCGCATCGAGCAGTTGCGCCGGACTGTACGGCTTGCCGATCAGCGCCTTGGCGCCCTGCATCAGCGCCCAGACCTGGTCGGCGCGCTGGCACTTCGTGGAGACGAAGACGACCGGGATCGAGCGCGTGAGCGGATCGCCGGCGAGCCGCCGGCAGGTCTGGTATCCGTCGAGGTCGGGCATCACGATGTCCAGGAAGATGATCGCCGGTCGTTCGGCGCGCGCCTTCTCGATCGCCTCGATGCCGCCGACGGCCGTGCTCACCCGCCATCCGGCGTCGGTGAGGATCGCCGACATGCGCGCGCGCTCGGTGGCCGCGTCGTCGACGACCAGTGCGGTGTTCATCGATGCTCTCTCCCGGGAACGGCTGAGCGAACCCGTCATTGTGCCGGCATCGTCGTCAATGGCGCCCATCGCGCGAGCGCTCATCCGGCCCCGCCGCCTCCGCTCTGCGTGCGCGCCGGCGCAGCCTGCGACGTCGCCGCGCCGGGCCCGGCGCTGCGGGCGGCGGCGCTCGCCTTCGGCGCGGGGCTCAGCCGCAGCAGTTCACCGAGGTCGTCGATCGCCAGCGACTTGCGCAGCTGCTTGACGACCGCCGCTTCGAGCTGGCGCAACGGCACCGGCTTGACGAGATAGCTGTTGCAGCCGGCCAGCGCGCCGCGCGCGAGGTCGAAGGGCGAGGAGCGGCTGGTCAGGATGATCACCGGCACGCCTCGATGGCGCCGCCGGATCTGCCGCGTGAGTTTGTAGCCGTCGACGCCGGGCATGACGACGTCGACGAGCACCAGGTCGTAGTGCGTCTCCGACAACCGTGCGAGCGCCTCGCCGGCGCTGGCCGCCGTATCGCACAACACGTTCATCCGCGAGAAAGCGATCGACAGCTGCTGGCGTACCGTGGGGCTGTCGTCGACGACGAGCACGCGGATGCGCGGCGGCGCCGGCTCGGCGCTGCGCGGAAAGGCGACGAGATTCGACGGCGCCGCGGCAGCCGGCGCGCTCGGCGGCGACTCGGCCGCCGCCGCACTCGCACTCGCACTCGCACTCGCACTCGCACTCGCACTCGCACTCGCACTCGCACCCGCAGCGCCGGTGCGCGCCCGCGCCGCCGCCTCTCGCGCGAGGTCGCCTTCGCGCGACTTGCGGGCGGCTTCGCGCAGGAAGTCGCGCGTCGAACGCTCGCCCTCGGCGTCCGCAGACGCCGCGCCGGCGGACGCTGCGCCGGCGGACGCTGCTGCCGCTGCGCGCGTCGCAGGCGATGCGCCGGCCGCGGCGCTCTCCTCTCTCGGGCGGCGCAGCTCCAGCTCGACGACCCGGTTCAGGATCGGCAGCAACTGCAGCGTGAGCCGGTCGATCGAGATCGCATGCCGCGCGCTGCTCGTCGCGCCGCGCGGCATCGCGGAGATCACCGGCACGCTGCGCCCCGCGCTGCGCACGCGGGCCACCGCGCGCAGTCCCTCGGGCGCCAGCGGATTCACGATCAGGATGTCGATGCCCAGCGGATCGGGCTTCGCCTCGAAGCGAAACGCATAGCGGTTGTACTGGCTGTGCTTGAAGACGATCTCGATCAGCCGCACGTCGCGCGGATCGAGTCCGGCTGCCGCCACCCGGTATTCCGGTCTGTCCATCCCCGTGCCGCCCGTGATTCCTCGTTCGCTCCGATCGCCCGCGCCCCGCCTTCCACGTCGCCGCGCATTGTCGCCCTTAGTGTCCTGTCCGACAAATAGAAAAGGCCAAGCTATTTGTCGGACAGGACACTGGCCCGGAACTCACCAAGTGGCGTGCTAGCATCGGAACGACCTCCCGTCGGATCCCTCGCATGCCCCAGCGCGACTTCTACGGCTTCGACACGCTCACCGTGCACGCCGGCGCCAGGCCCGACCCGGCGACCGGCGCACGCATCACCCCGATCTACCTGTCCACCGCCTTCGCCTTCCGCGACACCGACCAGGCGGCGGCGCTGTTCGACATGGAGCAGTCGGGGCACGTCTACTCGCGCATCAGCAATCCCACGGTATCGGCGCTCGAGGAGCGCATCGCCGCCCTCGAATCGGGCGTAGGTGCGATCGCCACCGCCAGCGGACAGGCCGCGCTGCACCTGGCGATCGCCACGATCGCCGGCGCCGGCTCGCACGTGGTCGCCTCGCGCGCGCTGTACGGCGGCTCGCACAACCTGCTGCAGTACACGCTGCCGCGCTTCGGCATCGAAACCACCTTCGTCGATCCGCGCAGCCCCGACGCCTGGCGCGCGGCGCTGCGGCCGAACACGAGACTGCTGCTCGGCGAGACGCTCGGCAACCCGGGCCTCGACGTCCTCGACATCGCCACCGTTGCCGACATCGCGCACGCGCATCGCGTGCCGCTGCTGGTCGACTCCACCTTCACCACGCCGTGGCTGGCGAAGCCCGGCGATTCCGGCGCCGACCTCGTCCTGCATTCGGCCACCAAGTTTCTCTGCGGACACGGCACCGTCGTCGGCGGGCTGCTCGTCGACGTCGGTCGCTTCGACTGGGACGCCTCCGGCCGCTTTCCGGAGATCACCGAGCCGTACGAAGGCTTCCACGGCATGGTGTTCTCCGACGAATCGACGGTGGCGCCCTTCCTGCTGCGCGCGCGGCGCGAAGGACTGCGCGACTTCGGCGCGTGCCTGAGTCCGATGAACGCCTTCGAGATCCTGCAGGGCATCGAGACGCTGCCGCTGCGCATGGCGCGCCACGTGGCGAATGCGCAGCGCATCGCCGAATACCTGGCCTCGCATCCGATGGTCGAACGCGTGCTGTACCCGGGCCTGCCCTCGCATCCGGATCACGCGCTCGCCAGGCGCCTGATGCCGCGCGGCTGCGGCTCGGTGTTCAGCTTCGAGCTGAAAGGCGATCGCGCGGCCGGGCGCCGCTTCGTCGAGGCGCTGCGGCTGTTCTCGCATCTGGCGAACGTGGGCGACGCGCGCTCGCTCGTCATCCATCCGGCGACGACCACGCATTTCCGCATGGATACGTCCGCGCTCGCCGCCGCCGGCATCGGCGAAGGCACGCTTCGCCTGTCGATCGGGCTGGAAGATCCGGAGGATCTGGTCGCCGATCTCGAGTCGGCGTTTCGCGCGGCCGGGCGCGGCTGAAAGGGAGCGAAGCGTGCAAGTGCCCGTCGATGGCCGCCGCGTCCACGCCTACACCGGCGGCGTCGCTTTCGATCCGGCGCAGCCCACGGTCGTGTTCCTGCACGGTGCGCAGCACGACCACAGCGTCTGGATCCTGCAGTCGCGCTATTTCGCGCATCACGGCCATGCGGTGCTCGCGCTCGACCTCCCGGGGCACGGGCGCAGCGAAGGCGAGCCGCTGCCGACCATCGAGGCGCTCGGCCGCTGGGTCGTCGCAGCGCTCGACGCCTTCGGCGTGGCGAGCGCTGCGCTGGTCGGCCACAGCATGGGTTCACTTATCGCGCTCGAGGTCGCCGGTGCCGCGCCCGATCGCGTGAGCGGCATTGCCCTCGTCGGCACCGCGTTCCCGATGAAGGTGTCCGACGCGCTGCTCGCCGCGGCCCGCGACGACGAAGCGCGCGCCTTCGACATGATCAACTTCTGGTCGCACTCGACGATCAACGCGCGGCCCGGCTCGCCGGCGCCGGGCTTCTCGATCTTCAACCAGAACCGCCGGCTGATGGAGCGGCAGAAGCCCGGCGTGCTCGCCGTCGACTTCTCGGCGTGCAACGCGTGGCAGGGCGGCTTCGAGCGGGCCGACGCGCTGCGCTGCCCGGCGCTCTTCGTGCTCGGCGCACGCGATGCGATGACGCAGCCGCGTTTCGCGCACGCGCTGATCGAGCGTGCGGCCAGGGCGGCGGCCGCAGCGTACGTGCCCGCTCCGCGCGTCGTCGAGATCCCCGATTGCGGCCACGCGATCGCCGCCGAGGCGCCCGACGCGTTGCGCGACGCGCTGCGCACCTTCCTCGCCGCGTCGCAGCCGGCTACACTGCCGCGTTGATCGAGCGTGCCGGCGCATTGCGTGCGCCGCACCGAAGAGCTCGACGACCAGAAGACGCCGCGCGAACGCGGCGCGCAACGCCGGGGAGGGCGAGGATGAGCGCGACCGCGCAGGGGCGGTACCGGAGCTTCGACGACTTCTACCGTCATTACCTGAGCGAGCACCGCACGCCGTGGTGCCGCCGCCTGCATTTCTTCGGCAGCCTGGGAGCGCTCTTCTGCCTGGCCAAGCTCGTCGTCACGCTGAATCCGTGGTGGCTCGCCGCGGCGCTGGTCTGGGGCTACGGACTGGCCTGGGTCGGCCACTTCGGCTTCGAGCGCAATCGTCCGGCGTCGTTCCGCCAACCGTTGTACAGCTTCGCCGGCGACTGGGTGATGTTCCGCGACATCCTGCTCAACCGGATCCCGTTCTGATCGCCGCCGCTTCGGCGGACGTCGCGAGCCGGGTCGAAGCGCTGCCCACCAGCGGCTGGTCGATCCCTTCGGGAAAGCTTCCGGAGCGCGCGCGGCCAGCCACCTGTCCCCCGGTCCAGATCGCCTCGAACAGCGCCCGCAGGCTCATCGAGCGCGGATCGCCGGCCCATGCCCAGCGCTCGGCCCAGACGGTGTCCGCCGCGGCCCCGGCCCGCCGACGCCATCGCGCGCTGCCCGCCAGCCGATGCCGCGGGGCCGGCTCGCTCGCGGCATGCGGGTCGCCCAACTGCACGAAGCGGGTGAGATAGCCCAGGCGCGTGAGCAGCAGCGCCGCTTCGACGGCGCGCTCGGCGTCGCCGCCGAGCGCCTGCGCAACCCGCTCGACCGGCATCGCCGCACAGGAATCGGCGCCGAGCTGCTCGCGCATCGCCTCGAGGACGGAGCGCGCATCGTCGAAGCGCGCCTGCGGGGTGCGCGCCAGATGCGGCTCGCCCGGCGAGGCCCAGAAGCGCAGGTTGGCCGCGAGCAGCGCGCCCAGCAGCACCGACATCCAGCCGAGGAACAGCCACAGCAGGAACAGCGGCAACGCGGCGAAGGTCCCGTAGACGATCGTATAGGTGGGCAGGTTCGCCACGTAGAGCCCGAGCGCGGTGCGCAGGAACTCGAACAGGCAGGCCGCCAGCGCAGCGCCGAAGAGCGCATCGCGCCATCGCACCGACGCGCTGGGCAGCAGCCGGTACAGCAGCGTCAGCCCTGCCACCGAGGTCACCCACGGCAGCACGAGGAACCAGATCGTGCGCACCTCGTTGAGGTCGGCCCCGCGCAGCCACGAGGTGGCGACGATGCCGTGGAAGACAAGGCTTGCCCCGAGCAGCAACGGACCGAGCGTGAGCATCATCCAGTGCATCGCCAGCCGGTGCGCGAGCGGCCGTCGGCGATCGGCCAGCCAGATGCGGTCGAGCGTGTCCTCGATCGTATGCAGCGCGACGAAGGCGGTGAGCAGGAACACCGTCAGGCCGATCACGGACAACTCGTTGGCCTTGGCGGCGAACTGGTTCAGCAACCCGATCACGGTGTCGCTGATCGACGACGGAAACAGGTTCGCCAGGAGGAAGCCCTGCAGCGCATCGCGCAGGCGGCCGAACATCGGCGAGGCGGTCGTCACCCAGAACACGATCGAGAACATCGGCGCGATCGCGAGCAGTGACAGGAAGGCGAGGCTGCCCGCCGTCTGCGGCAGGCGCAGCTGGCCGGCCTGGCGCCACATGGCGCGCACGAGCCGCACGATACGGTACGGCGTCGAGCCGCTAGAATCGGCGCCGGCGTCTCGCGCATCACCGCGCGATGCGGCCGCTGCCTCTGCCTTTCCCTGTCGCGCGTCGCTTCCCTTCATGCCTTCCGTCCCGCCGTCGTCGCTGCGCCGGATCGTCGTCGCCTGCTTCGTTGCGCTGATCGTGCTGGGCATTGCGTGGGAAACCTGGCTCGCGCCGCTTCGGCCCGGCGCCTGGCTGCTGTCGCTGAAGGTCGTCCCGCTGGCGTTCGCGCTGCCCGGCATCGCTGCCGGACGGGTTCGCGCGTACCAGTGGTGGTCGATGCTGATTCTCGGCTATCTGGCCGAGGGCCTCGTGCGCGCCGCGTCGGACGCGGGTCTGTCCGCCCGCCTGGCGTGGGCCGAAATCGCGATCGCCGCCGTCGCGTTCACGGCGATCGTGCTGTTTGTTCGTCGCGTTCGTCGCGACGCGCTGCAGCCCGGCTGAGCGCGGCGCGCGCGTAGTCGAGCACGTCGGCGCCGTGGCGATCGAGCGCCACCGGGTCGCTGAGCGTGCGCCGCCACATCCTGGCGCCGGGCAGCCCGTTGAACAGACCGAGCATGTGCCGCACGATCGCGCGCGGCGGCTCTCCTGCCTCGACCTGCCGCCGCAGATAAGGCCGCATCGCGACGATCGCCTCGTCGCGCGCAGCGCACGGCGCCGCGCGGTCGAAATAGAGCGGATCGACCTCGGCGAGCATCCACGGGTTCTCGCAGGCTTCGCGCCCGATCATCACGCCGTGCACCCGGGCGAGCTGCGCGAGCGACTCCTCGTGCGTGCGCAGGCCGCCGTTGGTCACGAAGGTCAGCGACGGGAAGTCGCATGCCAGTTGCGCGACCACGTCGCGGCGCAGCGGCGGCACCGTACGGTTCTCCCTCGGACTCAACCCGTCGAGCCAGGCATTGCGCGCGTGCACCACGAAGACCTCGCAGCCGGCCTCGCTCACCGTGCCGACGAAGTCGCGAACAAATTCGTAGGACTCGACGCGATCGACGCCGATGCGATGCTTCACCGTGACGGGAACCGACACCGCATCGCGCATCGCGCGCACGCAGTCGGCGACGAGCGCCGGCTCGCGCATCAGGCAGGCGCCGAAGGCGCCGCGCTGCACGCGCGGGCTCGGACAGCCGCAGTTCAGGTTGATCTCGTCGTAGCCGGCCGCCTCGCCGAGCCGCGCCGCGCGCGAGAGATCGTCGGGCTCGCTGCCGCCGAGCTGCAGCGCCACCGGGTGTTCGGCGTCGTCGAAGGCGAGCAGCCTTTCGCGCGGCCCGTGCAGCAGCGCACCCGTCGTGATCATCTCGGTGTACAGCCGCGCTCCGCGCGTGAGCTGCCGCGCGAAGTAGCGGAAGTGCCGGTCCGACACGTCGAGCATCGGCGCCACGCAGAAGCGATGCGCGTTAGTGCCCGCGATGATGCTCGCGCTGGTGCTCATATTCCGCGCGAACGACGGCCGAATCTGCCCGCCGTCCTGCGCCTGTGCGGGCTTCGCCGCCAAGATGGACCCTCCTGCCCGACCTGCTGCGGGACCCAGCCGCTCGCAACCGGACATTCTAGCGGGGCGCAGGACCCCGGCGCAGGTGCGGCGGCGAGGCGGCCGCCGTCGCGGCGCGAGCCACCCGGCCACTCCGGCCCGGTGCTTCCCCTACCCCCTTCGACCGAGCGCACCAGACTTCGGTAGCAGATTGGCTTGACGAAAGCCGCGAGCCGGCCTTACAACCCTGCCGAAAGAACGGGAATCGGGACAGGGGGGATCGGTCATGGCCTGCGTGCTCATCATCGACGATCATCCGCTGATGCGCGACGCGGTCCGGATCACGATGGACTCGGTCGCGCCGGGCAGCCGCATCGACCTGGCCGGCAGCTACGCCGAGGCCCGGCGCATGCTCGCCATGAACGTCCCCTACGACTTCACCCTGCTCGACCTGAATCTTCCCGACTGCTCCGGTTTCGATGCGCTGCGCGGGCTGCGCGAACAGTTCCCGCACCTGCCCACCGTCGTGCTGTCGGCCGAGATCGACCGCGAGACGATCCTTCGCTGTCTCGACCTGGGCGCGGCCGGCTACATCCCGAAGACCTATCACGCCGACGTCATCACGCATGCGCTGCGGCTCGTTTCCTCGGGCCACATCTACGTTCCGCGCGAGGCGATCGACCCGCGCCACGGCGCGAAGGAACCGATCCGCTCGCGTCCGATGGAGAACGACCCGCGCCATCTGGGGCTCACCGACCGGCAATGCGAGGTGCTGCGGCTGATCCTGCGCGGGCTGCCGAACAAGCTGATCTGCCGGCAACTCGACCTGGCCGAAGGAACGGTCAAGGTGCACGTGAGCGCCGTCCTGCGCGCGCTCGGCGTGCGCAATCGCACGCAGGCCGTCATCGCCGCCAGCCGTCTCGGTCTGCGCATGATCGACTGACCCGGCCCTTGCGCCCGGCGTCTCCTTCCCCCATATCGAGGGATCCGGAGGAACACGATGAGCGACCCGATCCACACCGTCTGTCCGCATTGCGGCAAGACCAACCGACTTCCCGCCCAGCGCGCGGGCGAGCAGCCCGACTGCGGCGCCTGCGGCCGGCCGCTGTTCCCCGGCAAGCCCGTCGAGATGGACGAGGCGCGTTTCGACGACTACCTGCGCCGCACCGACCTGCCGGTCGTCGTCGACTTCTGGGCGAGCTGGTGCGGGCCGTGCCGGATGATGGCGCCGCAGTTCGAGCAGGCCGCGAAGAAGCTCGCCGGGCGCGTGCAGTTCCTCAAGGTCGACAGCGACGCGAATCCGCAGTTGAGCCAGCGCTACCGCATCCGCAGCATCCCTACACTGGCACTGTTCCGCGGCGGCCAGGAAGTGCGCCGCAGCGCGGGTGCGATGAGCGCGGCGCAGATCGAAGCCTGGCTGGCCGGCTGATTCCTTCGGCCCGCATCCGTTCCCGCTTCGGCCGGGACCGATGTGTGCGCCGGCCGGAACCGATGTGTGCGCCGGCCGTGCCCGATCAGTGCGCCGGCCATGCCCAATCAATGCGCCGTGCGATGCCCGGTTCCCGGCTGCAGCGCACGCATGTCCCGCCGCGCATCGACGCGTGCATAGCGATCCGGGCCCAATCCGGCCGCGCTGATCTGCGGCCTGCGCCCGCACAGCAGATCCGACAGCAGCCGCCCGGAGCCGCAGGCCATCGTCCAGCCCAGCGTCCCGTGGCCGGTGTTCAGCCACAGGTTGCGCTGCGGCGCCCGTCCGACGATCGGCGTGCCGTCCGGCGTCATCGGGCGCAGCCCGGTCCAGAAACTCGCCGCCTTCAGGTCGCCCGCATCGGGAAACAGGCTGCCGACGACTTTCTCCAGCGTCTGCCGGCGACGCGGGTTCAGCGACAGGTCGTATCCCGCCACTTCCGCCATGCCGCCGACGCGGATGCGGTCGTCGAAACGCGTGATCGCGACTTTCCAGGTCTCGTCCATCACGGTGGAGACCGGTGCGCGCGAGGCATCGACGATCGGGATGGTCAGCGAGTATCCCTTCAGCGGATACACGGGAAGCGACAGGCCCGCGGTTTCGGCGAGCGGACGCGAGTAGCTGCCCAGCGCGAGCACGTAGTGATCGGCGCGACGCAGACGTCCGTCGATCGTCACTCCGGAAACGCGTTCGCCCTCGGAGCGGATCGCCTCGATGGAGCGGCCGTACTCGAATTCGACGCCGGCTGCGCGACACCGCTCGGCGAGCCGCGTCGTGAACAGCCAGCAGTCGCCGGTTTCGTCTCCCGGCAGGCGCAACGCGCCGACCAGCTGCCGGCGAACGCGCGCCAGCGCGGGCTCCACGGACGCCAGCTCGTCCGGCCCGAGCAGCTCGAACGGCACGCCGACCTCGCGCAGCACCTCGGTGTCGCGACCCGCGGCATCGAGCTGCTTGCGCGTACGGAACACCTGCAGCGTTCCGAGCTGGCGGCCTTCGTATTCGATGCCTGTCTCGGCGCGCAGCGCGTCGATGCAATCGCGGCTGTATTGCGCCAGCCGCAGCATCCGCTCCTTGTTCACCGCGTAGCGCGAGGCGCTGCAGTTCGCCAGCATCCGCGCCATCCACTGCAGCTGGAACCAGGTTCCATCCGGGCGGACCGCCAGCGGCGAGTGGCGCTGCAGCAGCCATTTCACCGCCTTCAGCGGAATGCCCGGGGCCGCCCACGGCGTCGAATAGCCGGGCGAGATCTGCCCCGCGTTCGCGAAGCTCGTTTCCATCGCCACCGCAGGCTGCCGATCGATCACGGTCACGCGACAGCCGGCCTGCGAAAGGTACCAGGCAGTCGTCACGCCGATGACGCCGCCGCCCAGAACGAGTACATGCATCGTGAGTCTCCCGGATGCCCCATTGTCGGCCGGGATCGGGAGGGATATTCACTGAAGTAGTGCGGTCAGGCTAGAATTCCCGTCGTTTATCTGGCTTCCCATAATAAAAAAACCTTCGAAAACCGGATTCCGCAGGTGAGAGACCTGGACCGCATCGACCGCAAGATCCTGCGCCTGCTGCAGGACGACGGCCGGATGTCGATGACCGAGCTGGCCGAACGCGTCGGCCTGTCGGTCACGCCCTGCAGCGAACGCGTCCGGCGCCTCGAGCGCGACCGCTTCATTCTCGGTTATCACGCGCGGCTCGATCCGCATGCGCTCGGACAGAAGCTGCTCGTGTTCGTCGAGCTGAAGCTCGCCGCGAAATCGGGGCCTATCTTCGACGCGTTCCGCCGCGAAGTGCTGAAGCTGCCGTACGTGCTCGAGTGCCACCTGGTGTCGGGCGAGTTCGACTACCTGATCAAGGCGCGCATTGCGGAGATGGGCGCCTACCGCAAGCTGCTCGGCGACATGCTGCTCGCCCTGCCCGGCGCGCGCGAATCGCGCAGCTACATCGTGATGGAAGAAATCAAGGAGAGCCTGAGCGTGCACGTGGCCGAGCCGTCGGGCCGCTCGTGAGCGGCAAGGGATCAGGGCCTGTTCACAGGTCCTAACCCAGCTCCAGACTGCGCTTCATCAGCTTGTCGAGGATGACGTCGAGCTGCAGATGCTCGTGCTCGTCGAGCACGGCCAGGAACCAGGCCTCGCGCTCGGCGGCCTCGGGCAGGATGTTCTCGCAGATCTTCCTGCCGGCCGGCGTGAGCGACAGGATCACCTTGCGTCCGTCCGCGGGGTGGCCGTAGGTCCGGATCATCCCCAGGTCGATCATGCGGCGCTGCGCGCGCGACACGCGCGCCTTGTCCATGCTGGTGCGGTCGACGACCTCGTGGAACACCAGGTCGCCGTAGCTGTACAGCGCCATGATGATGCGCCACTCGGGGATCTGGATGTTGAAGCGGGTCTCGAAGAGCTTGCCGATCGATTGCGATACGCGGTTCGCCACCACCGACAGCTTGTAGGGAATGAAGTCGTCGAGCTTGCCCATCGGTCCGAGATTGGCGGCGCGCATGACCTCGATGCGGCGCGCCGGGGCGGCGGACTTGCGCGCGCGGCGCGGGGCGGGCTTGTCGGCGTCGGCCACGGTCGGCAATGTGGGGCTTCGGAGCCACGCAGTGTAGCCGCTCGTTCAGGTCGTTGACAACGAAATCGCTCGCCGGCGAAAACGAAATCGCTCGCCGGCGAGCGGGACGACAGAATTTGTTGACAACGAAACTAACGACGCCGATCATTGCTCCCGATCGACCGTCGCCGCCCCCTGCCGCCCGTGAGCCAATCCGCCCTCCCGACGTACCACGACGGCGCCTTCGGCAACGGCCGCACCGACACATCATGCAGGTGACGCTCCCCGCGGCATTGCTGCTGGATTTCGGCAGCGTGATCACGGTGTCGATGTTCGAGCGTCACCGCGACACCGAAACCCGGCTCGGCCTGCCCGCAGGCAGCCTGCGCTGGCTGGGCCCGATCGCCCCGCAGACCGATCCGCTGTGGCAGGCGATGCAGCGCGACGAAATCAGCGAGCGCGACTACTGGGCCCGGCGTGCGCGCGAACTGGGCGCGGCGGCCGGCCAGCCGCACTGGGACATGCTGGCGATGCTCACGCGGCTGCGCCACATCGAACCGAATGCGATCGTGCGCCCGGGCATCCGGCGGCTGGTGCAGCGGGCGCACGCGCACGACCTGCGCATCGGCATCCTGAGCAACGAGCTCGAGCTGTTCTATGGTGCCGAGTTCCTGGAGCGCATGGACATCCTGCGCGACATGCACGTGATCGTCGACGCCACGCACACCGGCATCCTCAAGCCCGACCCGCGCGCCTACGCGCTGGCGATGGACGGCCTGGGGGTGGCGGCCGAGCGCATCCTGTTCGTCGACGACCAGTTCCGCAACATCGCCGGCGCGCACCGCGCCGGAATGCAGACGCAGTTCTTCGACCTGCGCGACGTCGACGGCAGCATCGCCGCCGCGGCCGCGCGGCTACGCATCCCCTGGGAGGACAACGCATGCCACGAATGAGCACGGACGAGCTGAAGGCCGCCAATGCGCGCTTCCTCTGGCACCCGATGGCGCATCCGAAAGGCATGCGCGAGCATCCGCCGGACATCATCGCGCGTGGCGAAGGCAGCTGGATCTGGGACATCGACGGCCATCGGATGGTCGACGGCGTCGGCGGCCTGTGGAGCGCGAATCTGGGCTTCGGCCGGCGCGAGATCCGCGATGCGATCGTCGCGCAGCTCGACGAGCTGGCCTTCTACAACACCTTCCGCGGCACCACGCACCCGCGCGCGATCGAGCTGTCGGCGCGGCTGGTCGGGGTGATGCAGAGCGACGGCGTGGCCGCGGTGCTGTTCAGCAACGGCGGCTCCGACGCGGTCGAGGGCGCGCTGAAGATCGCGCGCCAGTACTGGAAGCTGAAGGGCCAGTCCGATCGCACGAAGTTCATCAGCCTGCGCCAGGGCTATCACGGCGTGCACTTCGGCGGCATGAGCGTGAACGGCAACACCAACTTCCGCCGCGCCTACGAGCCGCTGCTGCCCGGCTGCTTCCACGTCGACACGCCCTGGCTGTACCGCAACCCCTATACCGACGACCCCGAGCGGCTGGGCCGGATCTGCGCCGAACTGCTCGACCGCGAGATCACCTTCCAGGGGCCGGACACGGTGGCGGCCTTCATCGCCGAGCCCGTGCAGGGCGCCGGCGGCGTGATCGTGCCGCCGGCCAACTACTGGCCGCTGGTGCGCGAGGTCTGCGACCGGCACGGCGTGCTGCTGATCGCCGACGAGGTGGTGACCGGCTTCGGCCGCACCGGCCACTGGTTCGGCACGCGGCTGTGGGGCGTGCAGGCCGACCTGTGGTGCCTGGCCAAGGGGCTGTCCTCCGGCTACCTGCCGCTGGGCGCAACCGCGATGCACGCGAAGGTGGCCGACGTGTTCCTCGGCGGCGACGCCACGCTCGGCTCGGTGGCGCACGGCTACACCTACAGCGGTCATCCGGCGGCCGCCGCGGCGGCGCTCGCCACGCTGGACATCCTGGAATCGGAAGACGTGGTCGGCAACGCCGCGCGCCAGGGCGAGCATCTGATGCAGCGGCTGCGCGCGCTGGCCTCGCGTTCGCGCCTGATCGGCGACGTGCGCGGCGTCGGCCTGATGGTGTGCCTGGAGCTGGTCGCCGACCGGAAGACGAAGGCGCCGCTGCCGCGCGGCGCGAAGGAGATCAACGCGATCGCGCGTAGCGCGTACCGGCGCGGCGCCATGGTGCGCACCTCGGGCGCGAACATCATCCTGTCGCCGGCATTGACGATCACCCGCGAGGAGATCGACTGCCTGTGCGACGCGCTCGAAGGGGCGGTGACCGAAGTCGAAAACGAAAAACGCTGAGAAGCCGGGGCGATGATCCGTCTCGATCCGCAGGCGGTGCGCGCGGCGCTGGCCCGCGAGCAGGCGCGCTTCGCCGACACCCATCCGCGCTCGCGCGCGGCCTTCGCCGCCGGCCAGCGGCACTACCTGTACGGTGCGCCCTCGCACTGGATGCGGCGCTGGGCGGGAGGCTTTCCGCTCGCGGTGCGGTCGGCGAAAGGCGCCCGCGTGCACTGCGTCGACGGCTTCGACTACGCCGACTTCTGCCTGGGCGACACCGGCGGCATGTGCGGGCACGGCCATCCGGCGATCACGCAGGCGGTGGCGGCGCAGCTGGACCAGGGCGCCACCCTGATGCTGCCCACCGAGGCCGCTGCCTGGGTCGGCGAGGAACTGGCGCGCCGCTTCGGCCTGCCCTACTGGGGCTTCACCACTTCGGCGAGCGACGCCAACCGCGCCGCGATCCGCATCGCGCGCATGATCACCGGCCGGCCGAAGGTGCTGGTCTTCGACGGCTGCTACCACGGTTCGGTGGAGGAGGCGCACGTCGCGCTCGACGCCGACGGCCGCGTCGTGATGCGCAACGGCATCCATCCGAACGCGGTCGAGCACGAGCGGGTCTCGAAGGTGGTGCCGTTCAACGACGCGGCCGCGCTGCGCGCCGCGCTGGAACCCGGCGACGTCGCCTGCGTGCTGGCCGAGCCGTTCATGACCAATTTCGGCATGATCGAGCCGCTGCCCGGCTTCCTTGCCGATCTGCGCCGGCTCACGCAGCAGACCGGCACGCTGCTGGTGCTCGACGAGACGCATACCTTCTCCAGCGGTCCGGGCGGCGTCACCGGCCGCGACCGGCTGCAGCCCGACTTCTTCGTCGTCGGCAAGGCGGTGGGCGGCGGCGTGCCGGTGGGGCTGTACGGCGCCAGCGCCGCGGTGGCCGAGCGGCTGTGGCAGCAGGTGCCGAAGGTCGACCCGGCCGCGGTACGGCAGAGCGCGCACCTGGGCTTCGGCGGCACGCTGGCCGGCAGCGCGCTGCAGGTGGCCGCCGTGCGCGCGGTGCTGGCCGAGGTGCTCACCGATTCCGCCTTCGCGCACATGACGCGCCTGGCCGAAGCGCTGGCTGAGCAGTCGCGCACGGTGATCGCGCAGCACCGGCTGCCGTGGTGCGTGATGCAGCTCGGCGCCCGCCTCGAAACGATGTTCGTGCCCGAGCCGCCGCGCGATGCGGCCGGGTTCCGGCGCAGCCGCGACGACGCGCTCGAAGCGCTGCTGCACGTCTACTTCATGAACCGGGGCGTGCTGATCACGCCCTTCCACTGCATGCTGCTGATGTGTCCGGCGACGACCGAGGCCGACACCGGGCGCTACCTGCAGGTGCTGCGCGAGTTCTGCGCCGGGCTGGTCGGCGCGACGCAGTGAGCGACGCAGTGAGCGCCGCAGTGAGCACCTTCCGCCTCGACGGCAGGATCGCGCTGGTCACCGGCGCGGGGCGCGGGATCGGCGCGGCGGTCGCCACGCGGCTGGCCGAGGCCGGGTGCGAGGTCGTGGTCAATGGGCTCGATCCCAAGCGGCTCGACGCCACGGCGGCCGACATCCGCAGCAAGACCGGCGCCAAGGTGATCGCGGTCGCGGCCGACGTCTCGACCAAGGAAGGGCAGACCGCGCTGTTCGCCGCCTGCCCCGATCCCGACATTCTGATCGCCAACAACGCCGGCCCGCCCTTCCGCGACTTCCGCGACCTCGACCGCCAGAAGATGATCGACGGCGTGGTCGGTAACATGATCGTGCCGATCGAGCTGATCCAGCGCGCCATCGACCCGATGGTGAAGAAGAAATTCGGCCGCATCATCAATATCACCTCGGGCTCGGTGAAGATGCCGCTGGTGGGGCTCGACCTGTCGTCGGGCGCACGCGCGGGCCTCACCGCCTTCCTGGCCGGCAACACGCAGCTGACCACCCCGAGCGCCACGGAC
>CALCZN010000217.1:0-5446 GCA_937903095.1 uncultured Burkholderiales bacterium | reverse complement strand
CCGCGGCCGCGTCCAGGTCAGCGATGCTCACGTCCGTCGGCACCTCGACGTGATCCCGGCGCGACAGCGTGCGCATGTGTTCGCTCTCCATCTGCGCCAGCGCTTCGAACAGCTTCTCGAGGACCGGTTCGTCGGTGTCGGCCGCGGCGCGGCGATAGAACGCCTGCCCGCCGAGTTCGATCTCGAATGCCTTGCGGATGCCTTCGAGGGCCGACGCGTCTTCGATCTCCCGCGCGTCGAGCATCTCCAGCTCGCCGCCGCACTGCGGGCATCGTCCGTACGGAAACGCGAAGCCGTCGCTGACCTTGGCGCAGCGCGTGCAACGCCATTGCAGGACGGCGTCGGCGCAGCAGATGTAGACGCCGTCGTCCGCATCGTCGAGGGGCTGGTGGCGTTTCGGACATTGCATGGTGCGCTCCTCAGGCCGTCGTCGCGGCGAGCGGGGTGGGGGGCACGAAGGTCTCGAGATCCTCGACGGCGATCGGCCACTGGCGCGGCTGCCGCTGCAGGTACGTGGCGATCGCCCGGGCCGCGCGGCGCCCGGCGCTCATCGCGAGGATCACGGTCGCGCCGCCGGTGACGATGTCGCCGCCGGCGAACACACCGGGCAGGTTGGTCGCCTGCGTGCGATCGTCGGCGACGATGTAGCCCCACTTGTTTCGCGCGAGGCCCTGCGTGGCCTGGGCGACGATCGGGTTGGCCTTGGTGCCCAGCGCGTAGATCACGGTGTCGCACGGCCACTCGACGAATTCGCCCAGCGGCACCGGCGAGCGCCGACCGCGCTCGTCGGGTTCGCCCAGCGCCATCTTCTGCACGCGGATTCCGCGCACGTCGCCGTCGTCGGTGAGCAGGATCTCCACCGGCGCGTGCAGGAAGCTGAATTCGATGCCTTCTTCCTTCGCGTGGCGCAGTTCCTCGACGCGCGCGGGCGCCTCGGCCTCCGAGCGGCGATAGACGCAGCGCACGTGCGCCGCGCCGACGCGTTTTGCCACGCGCAGGCAATCCATCGCGGTGTTGCCCGCGCCGATGACGACGACGTTGTCGCCGAGGCTGATCGGGGTGTCGCGATACGGGAACTGATCGCCGCCCATCAGGTTCACGCGCGTGAGGAACTCGTTGGCCGAGTACACCTGTCCGGCGAACTCGCCCGGGATGCCGAGGAAGGCGGGCGCGCCGGCGCCCGCCGCGATGAACACCGCATCGAATCCCATCTCGCCGGTGAGCTGCGGCACGGTGAAGGTCTTGCCGATCACCTTGTTGGTCTCGAAGCGAACGCCGCAGTCCTGCAGGCGGCGGACTTCGCGGTCGATGATCTCGCGCGGCAGCCGGAACGACGGAATACCGTAGCGCAGTACGCCGCCGACCACGTGCAGCGCTTCGTAGACCGTAACCTCGGCGCCGTACTTGACGAGGTCGGCGGCGGCGGCGAGCCCACCCGGCCCGGAGCCGACGATCGCTACCTTGCCCAGCGAGGTCTCGAAGCGCGGAGGCGCGACCGGCGCGGGCTTCGCGTTGTCGCCGACGAAGCGCTCGAGCCTGCCGATCGCCACCGGCTCCATCTTCGCCTTGACGAGGATGCATTGTGCTTCGCACTGGCTTTCCTGCGGGCACACGCGTCCGCACACCGACGGAAAGATGCTCGACTCGTGAATCGCGCCGACGGCGCCTTCGAGGTCGCGCACCATCAGGTGACGGATGAAGCGCGGAATGTCGATGCTCACCGGACAGCCGTCGATGCAGGTGGGGTTGATGCACTGGATGCAGCGCTCGGCCTCGCGCAGCGCCGCGCCGTAGTCGTAGCCGAGGTTCACTTCGGCGAAGCTCTGCGCGCGTTCGGCCGGGTCGCGCTCGGGCATCTTCACCTGGTGACGCTCGAGCGCCGAGAACTTCTTGTACGTGCGCTTGCCCTCGACGAAGAGCTTCTGCTCGATGCTGCAGACATGCGCGGCGTCCTCGTTGGCCTGCGCTTCCTGCCTGCGGAAACGCTTCTGGCGTGCGTGCAGTTCCTTGAAGTCGACCAGGTGGCCGTCGAAATCGGGGCCGTCGACGCAGGCGAACTTCACTTCACCGCCCACGGTGACGCGACAGGACCCGCACATGCCGGTGCCGTCGACCATGATCGTGTTCAGCGAGACCATGGTCTTCGCCCCGTACGGCCGCGTCGTTTCGACGCAGGCGTGCATCATCGGCATCGGGCCGATCGCCACGACGAGATCGGGCTTCCCGCGATCGAGCAGGTCCTTCAGCGCTTCGGTGACGAAACCGGGGCGCCCCGCGCTGCCGTCGTCGGTGCACACGACCAGTTCGTCGGCGTATTCGGCGAGCTTGTCCGCCCAGAACACGAGGTCCCGGTTGCGAAAGCCCACGATGCAGGTCGTGCGGTTGCCGGCCTGCCGGAAGGCGCGCAACTGCGGAAAGATCGGCGCCACGCCGAGGCCGCCGCCCACCAGCACGACGTGCCCGACCTCGTCGATGTGCTGCGGCAGGCCGAGCGGGCCGACGAAGTCGTCGAAGGTGTCGCCTTCGGCGTAGTCGTCGCGCATCTGCCGGGTGGTCTTGCCGAGCGCCTGCACGACGATGGTCACGGTGCCGCGCTCGCGGTCGTAGTCGGCCACCGTCAAGGGGATGCGTTCGCCGCCTTCGTACAGGCGCAGCATGACGAAGTGCCCCGGCTCGGCGGCCCTGGCGACGTCGGGCGCCAGGACTTCCCAGAGGAACGCGTTCTCCGAGAAGATCTCGTGGCGAACGATCGTGTACATCGACGGCTCCGATTGATGAACGGCGGCGGCGCACCCGATCGCCGCACGTTCTCCACGGAACGGCCGGCGAGCGCGATGCACCCGCGCGATCATGCGCGAGCGATGTGCGGCCGTCCAGAGCGACGTCGGGCCCGGGGCGTGGACCTTGCAGCCGACCGAGTGCGATCGATCAGCCGGCGCGCCTCGAAGGCGTCAGCCCGCGTCGGACGCTCGGCGGTCTTTGGCCAGTTCTTCCAGCGCGCGCTCGAAGGCCTCCGGGGGCTGGCCGCCGGAGATCAGGTAGCGGTCGTCGACGATGGTGGCCGGCACGGAACGGATGCCGCTTTGCTGGTAGCGGCGTTCGAGGGCGCGCACTTCGTCGGCGTATTCGCCGCTCTCCAGCATGCGGCGTGCTTCGTCCGCATCGAGCCCGGTGTCGGCGGCCAGGCGGATCAGCACGGCATGGTCGGCGACGTTCTCGTTGTCGGCGAAGTAGGCATGGAAGAGCGCTTTCTGCAGCGCCAGCGCTTTTTCGGAATCCTGCAGCGCGGCCCAATGCAGCAGCCGGTGCGCATCGAAGGTGTTCCAGACGCGGGTGCCGGGGCTATACGCGATCGTCACGCCGAGCGACGCCGCGCGTTCGCGGATCGTCGAGCGGTTGGCTTGCAGTTGCGCCTCGTCGATGCCGTATTTGCGCATCAGGTGAGCGCCGGCATCGACGCCCTCGAAGGGCATGTCGGGCTCGAGCTCGAAGGGCTGCAGGTGGATGTCGGCTCGCACGCGATCGGCCAGGCGCGCCAGTGCGACCTGCAGGCCGGCGAGACCGATCGCGCACCACGGGCAGGCGATGTCGGAGACGAAGTCGATGCGCAGGCGTACGGGTTCGGTCATCGTGGTTCCCTGAATCTTTTCATTTTGCGCCTTGCGTGCGGCGCACCTTCAGAGCGCCACCCGCATCAGCGCATCGGCCTCGTGCAGCAGGAACTCGCGGAACTCGGCCGGCGCGGGCGTCAGCCGGCGCGCGCGCGGATGCACGACGAACCATTGCCTGCGCAGCGGCAGGCCCTGCACGTCGAGCATCGCGATGCGTCCCTCGGCCAGTTCGGCGCGCACGGTCTGCATCGACAGGAAGCCCAACCCCATGCCGGCCATCACGGCCTGCTTGATCGTCTCGTTGCTATCGGCTTCCATGATCTGCCGGCAACGCACGCCGGTTTCGGCGAAGAAGCGGTCCATCGCGATGCGGGTGCCCGAGCCGGGTTCGCGAACGATCAGCGGCTCGCCGTCGAGTTCCCGGGGCTCCATGCGCCGGCGCAGGGACAACGGGTGCGTGGTGGCGGCGACGACGATCAGCGGATTGGGCGCGAACGGAAGCCCGACGAAGTCCATTCCTTCGGGCGGGCGTCCCATCAATCCGAGGTCGATCGAATACGAGCGCAGCCGCTCGATGATCTGCTCGCGGTTGTGCACCGTGAGCTTGAACTCGATGCCGGGGTGAGTCTTGCCGAACTGCGCGATCAGCCGCGGGGCGAAGTATTTCGCGGTGCTCACCAGGCCGAGCCGGATCCGCCCGGTGCGCAGCCCGCGCAGCGCGGCTGCGGTCTGTTCGAAGTCGTCGATCCGGCTCAGGATCTCCTCGGCCAACGGCAGCAGCGCCCGGCCGGGTTCCGTGATCTCCAGCCGGCGTCCGACCTGCTCGAACAGCGCCAGCCCGAAGGCGTCTTCGACCTGGCGTAGCTGCATCGACACCGCCGGCTGGGTCAGGTGCAACTGGGCCGCCGCAGCGGTCACGCTGCCCTCGCGTCCGACCGACGCGAGAACCTCGAGTTGGCGGACGGTGAGCCGCCGGCGCGGGCGTGCGTTTTCTTGCATAAGCGGAACTTATATCAAGACTTCGAAAATCTGAATAGACCTGATTCGATCGGCGCTCCACGATGCGCTCGTCCTCTACACGAAACGCAGGAGCACGAAATGGGCGGTCCCGAACTCCGAACGATCACCGACGCCAAGGCGCGTTATGCCGCGGGCGTGCTCGGGTACGCGCAGATGGGCTACTGGCAGCCCGACTACGAGCCCGCCGACACCGACGTGCTCGCGTTGTTCCGCATCACCCCGCAGCCCGGGGTCCATCCGCACGAGGCGGCCGCGGCGGTGACCGGCAGCCCTTCGACGGCGACCTGGACGGTCGTCTGGACCGATCGGCTCACCGCCTGCGAGCAGTACCGCGCGAAGGCGTATCGCGTGGAGCCGGTGCCGAACAACCTGGAGCAGTTCTTCTGCTGGATCGCCTACGACCTCGATCTGTTCGAGGAGGGTTCGATCGCCAACCTGGCGGCGTCGATCATCGGCAACGTGTTCAGCTTCAAGCCGCTGAAGGCGCTGCGACTCGAGGACATGCGCCTGCCGGTGGCCTACCTGAAGACCTTTCGCGGTCCGCCCACCGGCATCGTCGTCGAACGCGAGCGGCTCGACAAGTTCGGCCGTCCGCTGCTCGGGGCGACCACCAAGCCGAAGCTCGGCCTGTCGGGCAAGAACTACGGCCGCGTGGTCTACGAGGCGCTGCGCGGCGGGCTCGATTTCGTGAAGGACGACGAGAACATCAATTCGCAGCCGTTCATGCACTGGCGCGATCGCTTCCTCTACTGCATGGAAGCGGTGAACCGGGCGAGCGCCGACACCGGCGAGGTCAAGGGCCATTACCTGAACAT
>CALCZN010000216.1:0-6183 GCA_937903095.1 uncultured Burkholderiales bacterium | reverse complement strand
CCTCAACGGCGATCAGACTCTACCGCGCTGGTCCGGTCTGAACATACAAGCGCAGGCGCGAAACTCAAGGCAGGCGCGAAATTCGAGGCAGGCGCGAAACTCGGTCTTCGCGCTCCGTTCCCGCGTCGCGCTTCGGGGCGCAGATGACCGAAACGTAATCGCCGCGAAAGCTCCGTGCGCGGCTGCCTGACGTATGCTGGGCAGGTCTTGGCTGCGGAGGTCCGGAATGATGTACGACGGTTTCGGCGGTTGGTACTGGGGCATGGGACTCGTGCACGGTCTTCTGTGGCTCGTGCTCCTCGGCGTGGGGATCGTCCTGCTCGTACGACTCGTGTCGCGTGAGTCACGCGAATCGCGCGAATCGCGCGAGTGGCGATCGAACGGCGGGCGCGAGGCTGCGGAAACCGCGCTCGACATCCTGAAGAAGCGCTACGCGCGCGGCGAGATCGACAAGCCGGAGTTCGACGCGAAGAAGAAGGATCTCTCGGCGTGAAGAAGGGGCTTCTTTCCGTCCTGCTCCTTCCCGCATGGCTCTATGCGCAGCCGCTGCAGATACCGCAGCCGAGCGCGGGCCTGATGCCGAACGCCGCGCGGGGCAAGGCGTTGTACGACGAGAAGTGCGCGAGCTGCCACGGTGCCGACCTGAAGGGAACCGATCAGGGGCCGCCCTTCCTGCACCGCATCTACGAGCCTTCGCATCACGGCGACGCGGCGTTCCAGCTCGCCGTGCGCAACGGCGTGCGCGCGCATCACTGGAAGTTCGGCGACATGAAGCCGGTGCCCGGGCTGAGCGCGGACGACGTCGCGCACATCGTCGCCTACGTGCGTTCGCAGCAGCGCGTCGTCGGCATCCGCTAGTCGCAGGAACGCATCGTCGCAGGGGCGGTACCATGAACGCTCGATCCCGGCCCGGCGTCCTCTCGCTCATCGGCAACACGCCGCTGCTGGAAGTCACGCGGCTCGACACCGGGCCGTGCCGGCTGTTCCTGAAGCTCGAGTCGCAGAACCCGGGCGGCTCGATCAAGGACCGCATCGGCCTGTGGATGATCGAGGGCGCCGAGCGCCGGAGACGGCTGAAGCCCGGCGGCACGATCGTCGAGGCAACTGCGGGCAATACCGGCCTGGGGCTCGCGCTGGTCGCGCGTGCGAAGGGCTATCGCGTCGTGCTCGTCGTGCCCGACAAGATGTCGAGCGAGAAGGTGCTGCACCTGAAGGCGCTCGGCGCCGAGGTGCACCTGACGCGCTCCGACGTCGTGCGCGGCCATCCCGACTACTACCAGGACGTCGCCGCACGCCTCGCGCGCGAGATCCCCGGCGCCTTCTTCGTCGACCAGTTCAACAACCCCGACAATGCCGCCGCGCACCGCTGGTCGACCGGGCCCGAGCTGTGGGCGCAGAGCGGGCACGCGATCGATGCGATCGTCTGCGGCGTCGGCTCGGGCGGCACGCTCGGCGGCCTGAGCGCGTTCTTCGGCGAGGTCGCACCGGAGGTCGAGTTCGTGCTCGCCGATCCGCAGGGCTCGGTGCTCGCCGACTACGTGCGCACGGGGAAGGTCGGCGAAGCGGGCTCGTGGGCGGTGGAAGGCATCGGCGAGGACTTCGTGCCGTCGATCGCCGACTTCTCGCTCGTGCGCAGCGCGTATTCGATTCCCGACGAGGAGAGCTTCGCCGCCGTGCGCGAGCTGCTGCGTGCCGAAGGCGTGTCCGGCGGCTCGTCCACCGGAACGCTGCTCGCCGCTGCATTGCGCTGGTGCCGAGAGCAGACGACGCCGAAGCGCGTCGTTTCCCTCGTCTGCGACACCGGCACGCGCTATCTGTCGAAGGTCTACAACGACAACTGGATGATCGACCAGGGGCTGCTCGCGCGCGAACGCTTCGGCGACCTGCGCGACGTGATCGGGCGCCGCTACGACGAGGGCAGCGTGATCCAGGCGCAACGCTCGGACACGCTGCGCAGCGTGTTCCAGCGGATGCGCGCGGCCGACGTCTCGCAGCTGCCGGTGCTCGAGAACGGTCGCATCGTCGGCATCGTCGACGAGTCGGATGTGCTGCTGCACGCGCTCGACGACCCGGCGCGCTTCGATGCGACGGTCGACACCGCGATGACGCAGGCGCTCGAAACGCTGCGCCCCGATGCAGGGCTGCCGGCGCTGCGCGTCGTGCTCGATCGCGGCCTGGTCGCGATCATCGCCGACGACGAGCGCTTCCACGGCCTCGTCACGCGCTTCGATCTGCTCAACCATCTGCGCAGGACCTTCTCGTGAGCCACGACGACCCCCGCGAGCGTCGAGCCTTCGGCACCCGCGTGATCCACGCCGGCCAGGAACCCGATCCTTCCACCGGCGCGGTGATGCCGCCGATCTACGCCACCTCCACCTATGCGCAGGCGAGCCCTGGCGTGCACAAGGGCTTCGACTACGGCCGCTCGCACAACCCTACGCGTTTCGCGCTCGAGCGCTGCCTCGCCGACCTGGAGAGCGGAAGCCGCGCCTTCGCCTTCGCATCGGGGCTTGCCGCGATCGCCACGGTGCTCGAGCTGCTCGACGCCGGCGCGCACGTCGTCGCCGGAGACGACCTGTACGGCGGAACGTACCGGCTGCTCGAGCGCGTGCGCACGAAGAGCGCCGCGCTGTCGGTGAGCTACGTCGACCTGTCCGATCCGCAGGCGCTCGAGTCGGCGATCCGCCCGGAAACCCGCATGGTGCTCGTCGAGTCGCCCACCAATCCGCTGCTGCGGCTGGTCGATCTCGAGGCGATCAGCGCAATCGCGCGCAGGCACGGGCTGATCTCGGTGGCCGACAACACCTTCGCGACGCCGTGGGTGCAGCGGCCGCTCGAGCTCGGCTTCGACATCGTCGTGCACTCGACGACGAAGTACCTGAACGGACACTCGGACGTCATCGGCGGCGTGGCGATCGTCTCCGGCGACGGGCGCAACGCGCAGCGCGCCGAGCGCCTCGGCTTCCTGCAGAACGCCGTCGGCGCGATCGCCGGGCCCTTTGACAGCTTCCTCGCGCTGCGCGGCGTGAAGACGCTCGACGTGCGCATGCAGCGCCACTGCGAGAACGCGAGCGAGCTGGCCGCCTGGCTCGAGCGGCAGCCGGGCGTTCGCCGGGTGCGCTACCCGGGGCTCGCCTCGCATCCGCAGCACGCGCTCGCGGCGCGGCAGATGCGCGGCTTCGGCGGCATGGTCTCGGTCGAGCTGGACACCGATCTCGCCGGCACGCGCCGCTTCCTCGAGGCCTGCTCGATCTTCACGCTCGCCGAGAGCCTGGGCGGCGTCGAGAGCCTGATCGAGCATCCAGCGATCATGACGCACGCGACGATTCCGCCCGAGCAGCGCGCGCGCATCGGCATCGGCGACTCGCTGGTGCGCCTGTCGGTGGGGATCGAGAACGTAGACGACCTGCGCGAAGACCTTGCCGGAGCGCTCGCGGCGAGCCGCCCGTCCCGGAGCGGCGGAGCGTGAGCGCGGCGGTCCTCACTGTCACGCCGAATCCGTCGATCGACGTCGGAGCGAGCACCGAACAGGTGACGCCCGAGCACAAGCTGCGCTGTCGCGACCTGCATCGCGACGCGGGAGGCGGCGGCGTCAACGTCGCGCGCGTGCTCAAGCGCCTGGGCACGGACTGCGTCGCGCTTTTTCCGGCCGGCGGCGCGCTCGGTCGCCTGCTGCAGCAGCGGCTCGGCGAGGAAGACGTGCCGGCGATCGTGCTCGACATCGCCGGCGAGACGCGCGAATCGTTCACCGTGCTCGAGCGCATGAGCGGCCGCGAGTACCGCTTCGTGCTGCCCGGTCCGCAGCTCGCCGCGCACGAGTGGCAGGCGTGCCTCGAGCGCGTCGAGTCGCTGCTCGAGGCGTTCCCCTGGGTGGTGGCGAGCGGCAGCCTGCCGGAAGGCGTGCCGCAAGACTTCTACGCGCGCCTGGCGCGACTCGTGCGGCGCCGCGGCCGCCGTATCGCCGTCGATGCGTCGGGCGCCGCGCTCGCCGCCGCCCTCGACGAGGGCGTCGATCTCGTCAAGCCCAACCTGCGCGAGCTGCGCGAATGGACCGGCGAGGCGCTCGAGCACGAGGAAGACTGGACGCGCGCCGCCGAGGCGATCGTGCAGGCCGGCCGGGCGGGCATCGTCGCGCTGTCGCTGGGGCATCGGGGCGCATTGCTCGTCGCTTCCGGCGAGAGGGTCCGTGCGCCGGCGCTCGACGTGGAGATCGCGGGCACCGTCGGCGCCGGCGACAGCTTTCTCGCCGCGGCCCTCTGGCGCCTGACGTCCGGCAGCCCGCCCGACGACGTGCTTCGCCATGCGGTTGCCGCGGGAACCGCCGCGCTGCTCACGCCCGGTACGAGTCTCGCGCAGCACGCGGACATCGTCCGGCTGGCGCCGCAGGTGCGGACGCGGCGATGCTAGGCGCTGGGCACGAGCCTCCCCCGCCGGCCAACGCCGGCGCGCCCGGCGCAGGCGCAGCCGCGTCGCCGGGCACGGGCGAGACGATCTACACGTGCCCGATGCATCCGGAGATCCGCCGCAACGCGCCCGGCAACTGCCCGATCTGCGGGATGGCGCTCGAACCGCTGCTGCCGGGACTGGAGGAAGAGGACGACCCGGAGCTCGTCGACTTCACGCGCCGCTTCTGGTGGACGCTTCCGCTGACGGTCGTCGTCGCGACGCTGGCGATGTTCGGTCATCGCTTCGGCTGGATGTCGCCGTCCGCACGATCGTGGGTCGAGCTCGTGCTGTCGATTCCCGTCGTGCTGTGGGCGGGCTGGCCGTTCTTCGTGCGCTGCTGGCAGTCGATCCGCAACGCCAGCCCGAACATGTGGACGCTGATCGGGCTGGGCACGGGCGCGGCGTTCGTCTACAGCGTCGCGGCGACGGCGGCTCCGCAGTGGTTCCCCGAGTCCTTCGTGGAGCACGGCCGTGTCGGCGTCTATTTCGAGGCCGCTGCGGTCATCGTTTCGCTGACGCTTTTCGGGCAGATCCTCGAACTGCGCGCGCGCGGGCAGACGTCGTCGGCGTTGAAGACGCTGCTCGGCCTTGCGTCGAAGACCGCGGCGCTGGCGATGAGCCTGAGCTCGGTTTCCGTGGTGTCGAACGCGCTGCGGTTGCGCGCGGCTCGCACGTGAGGGGATGGAAAGCGCGGCGGGAGCCGGGGTGAAGCGAGGCCTCTGGGCGTTGGCCGCCGTCGTTTTGATTGCTGCCATTGCCGCCCTGGGCTGGCAGCAGATTGCGCGCTCGCCGCGAGCGAACTGGATCGCGACGAGCGACCCCGCAGTTCTCGCGCAAGGGCACGAAGTGTACGACGGGTACTGTGCGAGCTGCCACGGCGCGCAGCTCGAAGGCCAGCCTGACTGGATGCGGCGGCTCCCCGATGGGCGAATGCCCGCGCCACCGCACGACGACACCGGGCACACCTGGCATCACCCGTCTGCCGTACTCTTCGACATCGTGAAGGAGGGCGTCCAGAAGTACGCGCCACCGGGCTACGAGAGCGACATGCCGGCATTCGGTTCAACGCTCTCCGACGAGCAGATCCGCGCCGTGCTCGCGTATATCCACTCGACGTGGCCCGACGCAGTGAAGCGCCGGTACGCGGAGCTCGAGGCGCGCAATCGCTGATCGCGCATGGGGCGGCGCGCAGGGTCGCTCACGATGCCGGCACCGAGAAGGCGAAGCGGAAGATCCCGCCTTTGCTCGAGGCGGAGATCGACCCGACGTGCGCTTCGACGATCGACTTCGTGATCGCCAGTCCGAGGCCGGCCCCTTCGCCCTCCTTCCTGCGTGAAGCATCGACCCGGTAGAAGCGATCGAACAGCCGCAAAAGGTGCTCCGGCGCGATCGGCGATCCCGGATTCTCGACGCTCAACTCGGTCTGCCCCGAGCCGCTCTCAGAGATGTGCACGCGGATTTCGCCGCCGTGCGGCGTATGGCGAATCGCGTTCGACAGCAGGTTGCTGATGGCTCGCCGCAGCATGTCGCGGTCCACGCGCGCGCGTCCTTCTCCTGCAAGCACGAGACGCACATCACGCTCCTCCGCGAGCGCCTCGTAGAAAGCGAACAGGCTCTCGACTTCGGAGGCGAGGTCGACCGGTTCGGTCCGGGTCGCGATGAGCCCGTTGTCCGCCTTCGCGAGGAACAGCATGTCGGAGGTCATCTGCGACAGCCGCTCGTACTCCTCGAGGTTCG
>CALCZN010000215.1:0-7490 GCA_937903095.1 uncultured Burkholderiales bacterium | reverse complement strand
GGTGAGGACAGACCCCACGCTGCGCCAGAACCCGCCGGTGGAGGCGAAGGTCGTCATCGAACTCGAGCGCTCTCCACGTAAGCCAGGAACTCGAGGAAGAAGGCAAATAGAACGCCCGCCACGAGTCCGGCGACGAGTGCGAGGGTAAACGCCGCGGCAGGCCGCGGTTCCGAAGGCTCGGCAGACGCCGAGATGTCGCTGAGCAGGCGGGTGGGACGCGATTCCGGCTCAGCGAGCTTCTGCACCAGGCGCGGACGCTGTGCCTCCAGTTCGTTCAGGGACATGAGCATGCGCCCACGATCGAGCATCAACAGCGAAGCCTGGACGGGGTCGCGCGCCTTGAGCGCAGTCAGCAGATCCGTCATCTCCTGCACGTGCAGGCGCAGCGCAACGCGCTGGTCGTCCAACTGCTGCAGGCGCTCGGTCAGGGCCCCCAGGTTCTTCTCGTAGATCTCTCGGTGAGCGCTGGAAACCTCGCTATAGATCGCTTCGAGCAGGCGAGCCGGATCCTCGCGGGTATGCCCCTGCGCAATCAGTTCGATCACGGAGCTTGTACCCTTCTGCACAGAGGCCTGCGCCAGGTAAGGGCGAGGACGAGTCGATCCGTCGGGGGCGATCGGTCCATAGTGCGCAAGGAGACGTGCCGCAATCACCTCCGGGGACTCGAAAGCCACCCGCTCCTCGTCTGCAGAAACCTGTCCCACCTCCATCTTTACCCGCGATTCAAAGACCGGCGCCTTCAGCAAGACGAACGCGCTAGCCAGCGCGATCGCCACCAGAACTACGGCGACGATCCAGTAGCGACGGCGTGCGAGGATGTACCAGATCTCGACGAGATCAACGTCGTTCTCCCCGCTCCTGTCTCGAATGTCGGCAGGCATGGGCAACCCTAGAGTGAAAAGGCAGTATTGTCGCACCGCGCTGCACAAAGAACCTGCAGAGCAGGCATCGACCGAGGTTTCCTGCCGGAATTACGCGGGAATAAGTTTCCGCACGGGCGAAAGGTGTGCAAGCTTTGCTGCACGCCGGTACCCCGTCACCTCAGCCGCCAAATCGGATCTCGGACTTCACGAAACCGCTAAACGCGCGCATGGCGTCAGGTCGTCCGATCGTATCGTCACCCCTTGCTTCCTACAGCAAGGCCGATCGCTATGAAAAGCACGCCAACGATCTTCGGAGTACTCAGCCCCTCATCGAAGAGCGCGTGGCTGAAGAACAGCACCAAGACAAAAGCCAGGCTCATGAACGGATATGCATGACTCAGTTCCAGCCTGGTCATCGCGACCATCCAGGTGATCAGTGCCAGAAACGCCGAAACGATCGAACTCAGTATCCATGGATCGAGCAATTGCGAAAATAGGAACCACGCTTTTGCTTGTGCCCCTTCCGGCATGACACCTGCCCTGAGCATGCTCCATTTGATGGCCAGTTGACTGTATACCGTGAAAAAGACAGTACAGAGTACAAGAAGGTAGCTTGACACGATCATGATTCCATATTTCCCAGAGCTCGATGTCGTAATCCAAAAACAGCCAATAAACCGAGGATCGACACCACCAGCGAGGTGAGGGACACTGTTCTGGCAAGGATCAATCGTATAGGAAAATAATCCAATGTGGCGCTCTCAGCTCCGGCCGGAACCGTCACACGCAGCAACCCATGAAAGGAGGACAGTTCACCGCCTCCGACGCGCCACTCCGGACGGAACATGCTGGTGATCAGAACCTGACGGCGCTCACCGCTGGGCGCAAAGGAAAGCGTCAGACCGTTGGCCCGATGCTCTACGTGGACCGGATCCCGCCATGGATCGAGATTCCGGACGATCGCCGACACATCCAGGCAAGTTAGAAATGCAGCGCGGTCCGGGCAACCCTCGCTGCGGCGCACCTTCAAAAGCGATTCGAGGGGTACGAAAAACGCCTGTGGGAAAGCACGCGGATTCTTGTAAATTACCAGGACATCATCCGGACTCGTTCCCTCTGGCTTCAGCACACCGAGCCGCTCGAATCCGCGCGATTCATAGATCGGGTCATCCATTCCCACTATGATGCGAATGCCCAACAGATCCAGCAGTGAAGGAGATTCGCGCACCCAGTCGAATGCACGAGGGCGATAGGTGTAACCTGCAAAACGAAGCGTAGTAATCATCCCGTAGGGCTTACTTTGCGAAGGATGGATTGCGTCCAGCGACAAGCCCTTGGTGAGATACGACACCTCCTGCAGTTCATGGAGCGGCAGAGCATTCAGGTGAAGCCCGGTCTCTGCCTGCTTCCCATAATGAGCAGCATTCGCAGCGCGTCCGTCATAGACGACTCGCCTCGTCAGTTCCGCACAGCGAGAAGCTTCCCCTGCGCAAGCGAGGTTCTCGCGAATCATCTTGTACAAAGGAAACTCCTCGCCTGGAGTCCCGAGCGCGTCATAGAGCGCGGTGCTCGCGCCAACGACAGGATTCCGCCAGTTGGACCCGTAGGTGTAGACCGCCGCAGACACCATGAGCAGCATCAGATGCGCCGAGAGCAGGGCATACACCTTCGCACGGCGCGTTTCGTTTCGCAGCCACCGGTCGCATACACAACCTGCGAGAAGCAGTCCAATGAGAATGGCAGGATCTCGGAAGGTCCATGACGCGGAGATGAACACCGGGAGGAAGCTGGTTGGAACGAACTGCACGACGAAGCACGCAGACAGGGCCACCCAGAGAGCTCGTTCCAGCGGACGATTGGCGCCCGCGCCCCCGTCTTTGATGAACCGAACCGCCCCGAAGAGCAACAGGATTGCGCAGAGCGGACTGCCGAACGTAAGCGTCCGACTGACCGCATTTCTTTCGACCAGAGCGCGCAGGTACCCACCGTCCAGGGGAAAGACGAGCGGCTTCAGAAAGATGTTCCATAGCACCGAACCGACAGGTTGCCCGAGCGTGTACTGAAGTCGTACTGTTTCGCCGAAATACGGAAGTTCCCGGAAAAGCAGATAAAGCTTCTCGCTCCCGATGCAGAGCGCCAGCACGATCGCCAGCAGAAAGAAATGCCATCGGTACAGCAACCGTTGAGGTTGCAGCGCGGCTACGAGAGCTAAACCCAGAATGTGAGTGGAGAATACGCCTGCGTGCCCGTTTAGGATGCCGTACCCGACGACGGCGCCGAGCAAGGCTGCATAGCCGAGGCTTTGCAGGAACGGAGCGGGATCCAGGAGTCGCAGGATGGCGTAAAGAGCGGCCGGCAACAGCGTCCAAGAAAGATAGACGGCCGCCGCATCCGACGGAACAAGATACTCGATCGGCGCTGCCAGCAGCACGCTGAACAGCACCGCTGCAGTGGTGAGGGATGAAAGACCCAGATATCTGGCGACTCGAACGGTAAAATAAGCCTGAAACACAATGTGCACCGCCAGCAAGGCCGCCAACGCCTTGTATACTGGTAGCACCGAAAAGAAAACAGAAAATGGTGTATGGCTCATCGTATGGGGAATCGGCCACGGTATTCCCAAACCTGCGTCAGGGAACCACATTGGAACGCCCCCGGAGAGGATCTGCCTGGACCAGAGCACGAGCGGATAGAGCGAATAATTGAGCTCTTCAGTCCGCGGAAGGATCAGGCTTTCCGATGCATAGGGCGCGAGCACGAATCCGATGCAGAAGACAGCCGATAGCGTGTAAGACAGCCAGGCGTGCTTGAAGTTCACGAAGTCACCGACAGAAACGCCGACGCCATGGCTCTGATTGGCTTCCGCAAGACCACACACGTGTAAAAACTGCCGTGCAGAATGGGCAGCGGAAAGCGGCGATAGGAAAGCTCACTGAAGAACACGCCCAACACGCGTATGATTTCCATAGCATTGTTGACGTGCTCGTGGCGCATGAGAGGAGCGTACGGCAGGCCGGTCCGAAGACGGAAGCTGGAGCCGGTACCAAAGCGCCACGCTAGGTACCAAAGCAGCCCCCCTTCGCTGGGGATGCCGTGCGCCGCGACGCCGTCGTCGCGCAATAGGAGCGCCGAGCGGGCGACCAGGGAGGGCAGATCCTCGACGTGCTCGAGTACAGCTACTGACACGATCTTGGCGTAGCGCGCGGTCGTCGGAATCTCTTCGACGCGTCGATATACGGACCGCAAGTGCGCACGAGCGGGCTGATCGCGGTACAGCGCGACGAACGGCTCGACTACGTCATAGGCCCGTCCTTCACGCTCCCACGGCACATGGTTCAGCGTTCCGGCGCCGATCTCGAGCATGTCCCCCTCAGGCGCCCGCACTTCGGACACCCGGCGGTGCATCCAGCTCTCGAGCTTCTGCTTGAGATCGGGATTCGCATTTTGACTACCCCGATTCCGCTTGTACTCCTGTTCATAAAGCGCGGCGTACGACGCGGGCAAAGTCGGGCGCTGCTTCGGAAAGCGAGCGCGCATCCATTCGAACTCCGAGTTCACGGATTCCGCTATCGCTTGACCCTGGTCTGCTGCCACACGATCGCCCCCGAGCGCCCGGCAACGATGTCCAGCGTCCCTTTGAGGTACACCGCTAGGCCAGTGAGTCCGACCGCAGTAATCCCCAGTGTCAGCAGGTTCAACATCAGCAGAGTGCTGTAACCACTCGGAACCCTGTCGTGCAAGAGTGCAACGACCAAGGTGATCGTCAATCCTGCGGTCAACGCGACGATCAAGATCATCAGTGCGACGAACGCCTTCAGCGGAACGTCCGTATGAAACATGATCGCCCGAATCGCCACCTGGAAGAGACCCAGGAAATGCCAGCGCGAAGGCCGATCGGCAGGTCCGGTGTTCATGGGAACGTTCGCGCTCGGAAAACCGAGATTCGCAACCGAGAATCGGTAGATCGCGTTGGATGTCTCATGCTGCCGCAATACCTCCACCACTCTCCTGTCCAGCAACTTATAGTCGCTTGCGCCGGTCTGATCCGAGTTCATGAGCCTGGACATCACGTAATTGAACACGGCGGCCCGAATGCGCATACCCAGCGCTTCACCCTTGCGCTCCCTCTTCACCGCGTGGACGACGAGCGCGCCGTCCCGCCACGCCTCGAGAAGAGCAGGAATCAGCGATGGCGGATGCTGACCGTCGCTGTCGATCGTGACGACGGCCTCCCCACAGGTGTAGCGCATACCGGCGAAGATCGCGTTGTCCTTGCCGAAGTTCCTGGACAGACGAACACCTTCGACCTCCTCGTACCGCTCACCGAGCATCTCGACCACACGCCAGGTGTCGTCCCGCGAACCGTCGTCAACGAGAACGACGTGAGGTCGATAACCTGCCTGCTGGATCGCCTGCATCATCTCCTCGACGTGTCTGACCATGCGATCCGATTCGTTGTACACCGGCACAATCAGGTCGATAATCGCTCGATCGACGTGCTGCGTCATTGGTTAGTCGCCTTTTGAAAGACGAACATCCGCATTCCATTGGGGACCGGGAGAGTCGGGCCGTAATTCCCAGTGGAAGGCGGCATGCGCATGACATGTGCCACCCGCGATGCAAGCATCCCGAACGAGACATACTGATAATCCCACCGATCCGCACGAAGCGCGAAAGAGGGTCGCAGGGCTTCGCTCAGCGTATCGCTGGTGAAATACGTGACGTGCTGGGGAATCTTGATCGACGGAGACCTCGATCCGAGCACCCGGTTCAGTACATGATCCATATCGGGCGTCGTCACGAAGAAGATCCCACCCGGCCGAATGACGCCGTCCAACCAGCCCACGAAACGCCGGATGTCCGGCAGATGCTCCATTACATCGAACGCGTACACCAGATCCAGCGAATGGGATTCGACTTCTCCGCAAATGCCGTACGGATCGGCCAGACTGGCGCGAAAGCCTGAGCCCCGACACGCTGCGACGGCCTCTTGAGATACATCGCAAGCGCGAATGTCAACACCAAACAGTTCGCTTGCGACCGGAAGACCGAATCCCAACGCAGCGCCGATCTCCAATACCCGGGGAGCGATTATTTTGCTAAGGAAAGGCTTGACGTACCGCAGACGCCTGCGGTACGTACGCGCAATCCGGACTGCCTCTGCCGTATAATCCAGATAGCCATGCTCCAACTCTTGATCTTTGTAATAGTTATTGTTGTAGATTTTGGCGAGCAATTCAACCGTAGGCAACGGGCTCAGATGTAGCGTTCCGCAAAGTGCACACTCGACCAAATCGAAGGGGGGGAATGAATAGCGCACACGGCGCTTCTCGGTGGATCCACAAACCGGGCACGCTTTGTTCTGCCCCAACAAATCGACACTGTGACCGGATTCTGTGGTCAGCGTCGTGCTTTGATGGATCTTTCTCACGATGGCTTCTGGGCGACAGCAATAAGACTCGCGCAATAACCCATCGGTAACCAGGCCTTGTCGAGTGCAGCGTTCTGCAACCGCGGAAAAATCCACTTCGCCACTGCGTTGAGCGTGGTGCGCATCGGGGGCGATCGAAAGATCTGAACCTGTGAGAAGTATCTACTCAGCAGTAGGCGCAGCGAGTTCCCGGTGAAATACGAATAGTGCATCGGACAATAAAGGTAGTAGCGTGTTCCGAACAGCCGTGCAGCCCATTTTCCCATGTCTGGCACTCCAATGATGACCGATCCACCATCAACCAGTCGATCGCGCATCCACTGAAGCAACTGCTCCGGTTCTTCGACATGCTCCAGGAAATCGAACGCGGAAATCAATTCGAAGCGCTGATCCACGAGACTTTCAAGCGCCGAGGTGGACGAGATTCCGCGTTCGCGCATCCGCTGGATCAACGTCGGATGCATTTCGGTACCGTAGCGAAATCGAATCTCGGGCCAGACGGCTAGCCAGTCACCGTCGCCTGCCCCGAGGTCCAGCATGGATTCGTTGCCCGATCGTGCGAGCCTGCGCTTCTGCAGCTCGGCTTTCACTTCGGCGAAGTAGCGCATCCTTGCAGCGCCAAGCGACCGGTAATCGGAATGGTCTGCATTCGCGTAGTACTCATCTCCGGGCGTGGGGCGTTGCACGAAGCGAAACCCGCAGTCTTGGCATTCATTGATCCGGTCGATGAATCGTCGCCCGCCGTACATGAAGGTTCTGGCGTCGGGTACGGCCTCCAGCGCAGGGTTGTCCCAGACAACGCACCACGCGCTCGAACCGCAGCACGGACATCGAGTGAACCGGGGAACCTGGGGATCGAGTCTGCTACCCGAAGGATGTCTCATGTTCCTTCAACCGAGGCATGAGGCGAAAGACGCCAGCACATTCGAGCTCAACAGATTCGGGGCGTTGGCGCACCTGAACGAAAGCAGCAATTAGCGGACTCTCGGCACTGTGCCGTCAACACCAGACGGACAGGGAGCGCCATTTCGCGCGCCATCAATTCGTATCAGATCCCCGACCGAGCCAAGAGAGGGTGGTAGCTGCCCTTCGGACCCCGCGCAGCGGCACTGCGAATCGCCGCGACCGTCTCAATCGCCGTCCGGTTGTCCTCCAACCCGAACCCGCGCCCCGCCAGGATCTCCTCGTAGCTCCTC
>CALCZN010000214.1:0-4843 GCA_937903095.1 uncultured Burkholderiales bacterium | reverse complement strand
CGACGAGCCGCTGCATCGCCGGCTGCGCGACGTCGCCGAGGAAGTGTCGATCGCGGCCGGCGTGCCGGTGCCGGCGCTGTACGTTCTCGACGAGCCGTCGATCAACGCGCTCGCCGCGGGCGAAAGCCCGGCGCACGCCGCGGTGGTCGTCACGCGCGGCGCGCTCGAGGCGCTCGAGCGCGCCGAGCTGCAGGGCGTCGTCGCGCACGAGATCGCACACATCGTCGGCGGCGACAGCGCGACCAACGCGCGGCTCGCCGGCGCGTTGTACGGGCTGCTCTCGCTGCACCTGCTCGGCGCGCGGATGCTCGCATCGGCCTTCGACGTCGACAGCGCGGCGCAGCGCTTCTTTCCGCTGCGCATCGTGTTCGCCGTTGCCGGGGCGGCGGTATCCGCGGTCGGCTGGCTCGGTGTCGCGGCGGCGCAGCTGCTGCGCGCCGGCATCAGCCGCGAGCGCGAGTTCCTGGCCGATGCGCTGGCCGTGCAGTTCACGCGCGATCGCGACGGATTGGGCTGCGCACTGCGCCGCATCGCCGGCGGCAGGCCCGCCGCGCTGCGCTCCGCCTACGCCCCGCTCGTCGCGCATTTCCTGCTGGTTCCGCCGTCGATCGTCGGTGATCGCCTGAGCACGCATCCCCCGCTGCGCGAGCGGATCCGGCGGCTGTACGGGCGCTCGATGCCGGCGCTCGAGCCGATCGCCGACGGCGTCCGCGTCGCGCAGGCTGAACGGAAGGCGCAGGTCGCGTTCGGTCCGGCAGCGGGCCTCGAGGCCGTGCCCTTGCTCGATGTCCGCGCGGCGGATTCGCTGTCTCCGGCGGCCAGGCTCGTCGAGCGGATCCGCGACGCTTCGCTTCGATACGAGAGCGCTGCGCGGTGGCTGGAAGCGCTGGTCGGCGGTATGCCGAACGGCGGTGTCGGGCGCGGCGACGATGCCGCCGAACCCGAACTGCGCGCCGCGCTCGCCTGGGTGCTCTCGCCCGCCGGCGCCGCGCTGCGCGTGCCGCTGCTCGAACTGCTGCTGGCGCGCGTTCGCCGCTGGAGCAGCGCGCACCGGCGCGAACTGCTCGATCGTTGCCGGCGAGCCGTCGAGCGCGACGGGCGCGTCGATTCGTCCGAATGGGTCTACTACACGCTGGCGCGACACCGGCTGCTGCCCGCGACGCCGGTCGCGCAACAGTCGCGCAGGGCGAACGCGACGCGCTCCGAGCACAGCCGCGCGCTCGCGGCGCTGTTCGCGATGGCCGCGGCGATTGGCGAAGCCTCCGCGCGCAGCACGCGCGATGCGCTCGCGGACGCCGCGGCGCTGCTCGACGTGCCGCCGCCGGCAGCGACTCCCGACGAGGTCGGCACCGCCGAGTTGACGCGCGCGCTCGACGTCCTGCTCGCGCTGCCGCCGCTGTCCAAGCCGATCCTGCTGAAGGTGCTGCGCGGGCTGGGCCGCACGCCGGGCGACCCGAATTACGAAGCGTTCCTGCGCGCGGTCGCCGCCGCGATCGATTGCCCGGCGCCGCGCGGTGCGCCGGCTGCGCAGCGGGCGGTCTCGCCGTCGATGCGCGCCGCGAGCGCGCCCGCGCCTGCGGTGCGGACCTTCGGCGGCGCCTCGCCGCGCGAGATCGACGCCGACGTGTTGAGCGTCTGAGCCGGCGCCGTCGCGCTGAACTTCTGAGCCAGCGCCGTCGCGCTTCGCGTCGTGTGCCAGAATCGCCGGCGACGAGGGGCGGGAACACATGAACGGCGACGGCGAAAAAGGCGCCCGCGGTCCGGGCGCGCACGCGCGAAAGCGCAAAGTGCGCATCGGCGGCGCTTCGGGCTTCTGGGGCGACAGCGCGCTGGGCCCGCAGCAACTCGTCGCGCACGGCGACGTCGATTTTCTCGTCTTCGACTATCTCGCCGAGACGACGATGTCGATCCTCGCCGGCGCGCGGCTGCGCAATCCGGCCGTCGGCTACGCCACCGACTTCGTCGACATCGCGATGAAGTCGGTGCTGCGCGAGATCGTCGAACGCGGCATTCGCGTCGTCAGCAATGCGGGCGGCGTCGCGCCGCAGGCCTGCGCGCGGGCGCTCGTCGAGCTGGCGCAGTCGCAGGGCGTCGCGCTCGACGTGGCGGTGGTCGAGGGCGACGACGCAATGCCGGTCGTCGATGCGCTGCGTGCGGCGTCGGCGCATGCGGGGGAAGGCGCCTTCATCGACGTCGAAGGCCGGTCCGTTCCCGCCAGGCTGCTCAGCGCGAACGCGTATCTGGGCGCGCTGCCGGTCCGCGCCGCGCTGGACGCCGGCGCGCAGGTGGTCGTCACCGGCCGCTGCGTCGACTCGGCGGTGACGCTGGGCGCGCTGCTGCACGCCTTCGACTGGTCGGCCGACGACTACGACCGGCTCGCCGCCGGCAGTCTCGCCGGCCACCTGATCGAGTGCGGCTGCCAGGCCACGGGCGGGCTGCATACCGACTGGGAGACCGTGCCCGACTGGCCGAACATCGGCTACCCGATCGTCGAATGCATGGCCGACGGCGAATTCGTCGTGACCAAGCCACCCGGCACCGGCGGCAAGGTGACGCCGGCGGTCGTCGCCGAGCAGCTGCTCTACGAGATCGGCGATCCGGCGGCCTACCGCCTGCCGGACGTCGTCTGCGACTTCCGGCAGATGCGCCTGAGTGCCGACGGCGCCGACCGCGTTCGCGTGCGCGGTGCGCGCGGCCGCGCGCCCGATGACCGCTACAAGGTGAGCGCGACGCACATCGACGGCTACCGTTCGAGCGCGATGCTGACGATCGTCGGCATCGACGCCGTCGCGAAGGCGCGACGCACGGGAGAGGCGATCCTCGCGCGCACGCGAGCGATGTTCGCGCGGCTGGGCTGGCCCGACTACGGCGCCGCTCTCGTCGAGGTGCTCGGCACGGAGTCGGGCTACGGACCGCATGCGAACGTCGCGCTGCAGGCGGCGCGCGAAGCCGTGTTGCGCGTTTCGGTACGCCACGCCCGGCGCGAGGCGCTCGAGCTGTTCTCCCGCGAAATCGCTCCGGCCGGAACCTCGTGGGCGCCCGGCACGACCGGGGCGACGGGCCGCCCTTCGGTTTCGCCGTCGATCCGGCAGCTCGCGTTCTTCGTCGAGAAGAACCGCTTCGCGCCCGCGGTCGTGTTTCGCGGCGAGCGCATCGAGGTGGAGATTCCCTCCGGCGGCGATAGCGCGGGCGCCGGCGATGCGGATGCCGCGGACCGCAACCCTGGTTCCGCGCACCGCACCCCTCCCGCGAACGGCGGGGATCCCGCCCGCGTTCCCGACGTCGCGCCCGACGCCGATGCTGCGCCCGGAGCCGACCTGGTCGAAGTGCCGCTGCTACGCCTGGCATGGGCGCGCAGCGGCGACAAGGGCGACACGTCGAACATCGGCGTCATCGCGCGCAGCGCCGCGCTCGTGCCGGTGCTGCGCGCGCAGCTCACGGCCGAGTGCGTCGCGGCGCATCTCGCGCACCTCGTCGAAGGCCCGGTCGTGCGCTACGAACTGCCCGGCATCGGCGGCTTCAATTTCGTCTGCGAGCGCGCGCTGGGCGGCGGCGGGATGACCTCGTTGCGCAACGATCCGCTGGGCAAGGGGATGGCGCAGATGCTGCTGTCGATGCCGCTGCGGGTCGACCCGCGCCGGCTCGCTTCGATCCCGGCGGGCGCCTAGCCAGGGTCAGAACAGACCCTGGTCCGGATCCGCCCGCTCGGCGATCTCGATCAGGTTCAGATCGGGATCGCGCACGTAGATCGAGCGCAGGCGGAAGGTCGCGCCGGTGCGCGGCACCGGACCCTCGACGATCTCCACGCCGGCCGCCTGCAGCCGCGCGATGACGTCGTCGAGCGGAATCGCGGCGATGAAGCACAGGTCGAGCGCTCCCGGCACCGGCAGATGCGCTTTCGGCTCGTATTCGCGGCCCTTGACGTGCAGGTTGATCTTCTGCGCGCCGAAGCGGAAGGCGATGCGCCCTTCGCCGAAGCGCTCGAGCGACATGCCGAGAACTTCGGTGTAGAAGCGCGCGCAATCGTCGGGATGCGAGGTCGTGAGGACGAGGTGATCCAGGTGGTCGATCATCGGCGGGGTTCTCCAGGGGGCGGCGCCGTTGCCTGCCGCGCGTCCTCTTCGAGCAGTTCGACCAGGTCGAGCGCGAACGAAGGCAGCGAAGCGAGACTGCGCGCACAGATTGCCAGGCGGCGAAGCGCCCAATCGTCTCGCAGTGGAACGATGCGGATCGCCATCGTCCGCGCATGACGCAAGGCGGCCGAAGTCGGCACGATGCCGACCCCGATGCCCGCTTCGATCATCCGGCAGGCGGATTCGAAGTTGCCGACCTGGATGCGAAAGCGCGCAACGCGATGCAGATCGTCGCAGACGCGGCGCACGAAGGCGTGGATCGCGCTCGCCTCGTGCAGTCCGATCTGGTCGAAGTCGAGCGTGCGCACGAAATCGATCGACGCTTCGTCGGCCAGCGGGTGGCCTTCGGCGACGACCAGCGCGAGCCGATCCTCGCGGTACGGAATCGTCTCGAGCTGTCCGGTGCGCACCGTGCCGGCCACGATGCCGAGGTCGGTCTGCCCGTCGAGCACCGCACGCACGATCTCGTCGCTCGATCGTTCGCGCAGGTCCACGTTCACGTCCGGGTGCCGGATCAGGAAAGTGCGCAGCACCTGCGGCAGGAATTCGCTCGACGCCGTCGTGTTCGCGAACACGCGCAGGTGGCCCTTGATGCCCTTCGCGTATTCCTGCAGGTCGGCGCGCAGGTGCTCGAGCTGCGCGAGCACCGTGCGCGCGTGCTGCACGAAAGCGAGCCCCGGCGGCGTCAGCTCCACCCCCTGGCTCGAGCG
>CALCZN010000213.1:0-21025 GCA_937903095.1 uncultured Burkholderiales bacterium | reverse complement strand
CGCATGAAAATCGAAGACATCCTCGCCGCCCTGCCCGAACAGGAAGTCACGATCGACGTCCTGCGCGAGAAGTACGCCAAGGGAGACGAGTCGACGGCGCACGAGGTGCGCAAGCGCGTGGCGCGCGCGCTGGCCTCGGTCGAGCCGCAGGCGCTGCGCGAGCACTGGGAGGGCGAGTTCCTGTGGGCGATGGAGCACGGCTTCGTGCCGGCCGGGCGCATCAACTCGGCCGCCGGCACCGACATCCGGGCGACGCTGATCAACTGCTTCGTGCAGCCGATCGGCGATGCGGTGTGGGGCTACGACGAGAGCGGCACGCCGGGGATCTACGCGGCGCTGCAGGAAGCCGCCGAGACGATGCGCCGGGGCGGGGGGGGTGGGGTACGACTTCTCCTCGATTCGTCCGCGCGGGGCGCTGGTGAAGGGGACGCTGTCGCGCGCCTCGGGGCCGGTGTCGTACATGCGCGTGTTCGACAAGTCCTGCGAGACGCTGGAGTCGGCCGGCTCGCGGCGCGGCGCGCAGATGGGCGTGATGCGGGTGGACCACCCCGACGTCGAGGAGTTCATCGGCGCGAAGAACGACGGGTCGCTGTCGAACTTCAACATGTCGGTGGCGGTCACCGACGCGTTCATGCGTGCGGTGCACGACGACGGCGAGTTCGAACTGGTGCACGAGGTGCAGCCCTTCGACGAGAACGGGCTGGGTCGCAACGCCGAGGGCAAGTGGATCTACCGCCGGCTGCGCGCGCGCGAGCTGTGGGACCAGATCATGGCCTCCACCTACGACCACGCCGAGCCGGGCGTGATCTTCATCGACCGGGTGAACCGGGACAACAACCTGTCGTACTGCGAGCGCATCGAGGCGAGCAACCCGTGCGGCGAGCAGTTCCTGCCGCCGTACGGCTGCTGCGACCTGGGCAGCCTGAACCTGACGCGCTTCATCGTCGATCCTTTCGGCGAGAAGCCGGCCTTCGACTTCGAGCGCTTTCGGCGCACGGTGGCGATCTCGGTGCGGGCGCTGGACAACGTGCTGGACTTGACGCTGTGGCCGCTGCAGGCGCAGGAGCGCGAGGCGCAGGCCAAGCGGCGCATCGGGCTGGGCTTCACCGGCCTGGGTAACGCGCTGACGATGCTCAAGCTGCGCTACGACACCGACGAGGCGCGCGCGTTTGCCGCGCGCATCGCGCAGTCGATGCGCGACGTCGCCTACGAGGCGTCGGTGGAGCTGGCCATCGAGCGGGGGCCCTTCCCGCTGTTCGACGCCGAGCCGTGGCTGGCCGAGCCGCACGCCGCCTCGCGCCTGCCCGAGGCGCTGAAGAAGCGCGTGCGCGAGCACGGCATCCGCAACTCGCACCTGCTGTCGATCGCGCCCACCGGAACGATCTCGATCGCCTTCGCCGGCAACGCCTCCGGGGGCATCGAGCCGGCGTTCTCGTGGACCTACACGCGGCGCAAGCGCATGCCCGACGGCAGCCGGCTCGAGTACCAGGTGGAAGACTTCGCCTACCGGATGTGGCGCCATCTCGGGCACGACACCAACGCGCTGCCCGAGTACTTCGTCTCGGCGATGCAGATCTCGGCGCTGGACCACATGCGCATGAGCGCGGCCGTGCAGCCGTACATCGACTCGGCGATCAGCAAGACGGTGAACGTCGCCGAAGACTATCCGTACGAGGAATTCAAGACGCTGTATTTCGAGGCCTGGCGTTCGGGCCTGAAGGGCATCACCACCTACCGGCCGAACAGCGTGATCGGCTCGGTGCTCAGCGTCGCCCCTTCGGCCAGCGCGCAGCAGCCGCAGGACCTTCGCGTTCCCGAGGAGTCCGACCGGCGGCTGCGCATCGAGCGGGTGCCGCAGCCGGCGCTGTCGTCGCTGCGCTGGCCCAGCCGCCCGAAGCTGCCCGGAGGGAACCTGGCGTACTCGTACATGGTCGAGCCGCTGGACGGGCGGGCATCGTTCTGCATCTTCATCGGCCAGACCGAGGAGTCGTACGCGCGCGCCGACGGCACGACGGGGCTGCGCAGCGTGCCCTTCGAGACGTGGGTGAACGGCAACGAGCAGCCGCGCGGGCTGGGGGCGATCGCCAAGGCGCTGTCGATGGACATGCGCTCGAACGACCGCGCCTGGCTGAAGATGAAGCTCGATGCGCTGGCGCGCACACGCGACGAGCAGCCGCTGCAGATGCCCTTCCCGCCCAACGGCGAGGTGCGCTGGACGCCGGGCCTGGTGGCGGGCTTCGCCGAGATCGTGCGGCATCGCTGCGAGGAGCTGGGCATGTTCGAGGCGCTCGATACGCAGCCTTCGCCGATGGTCGACGCGATGATGTTCCGCAAGGAGCCGAAGTCGGGTCCGCTCGGTACGCTGTCGTGGACGGCGGACGTGGCCAACGCGGCCACCAACGACGATTTCGTCATCGGCGTGAAGGAGCTGCAGCTGCCCGACGGCACGCGCCGTCCGTACTCGATCTGGCTGTCGGGGGACTATCCGCGGGCGCTGGACGGCCTGGCCAAGCTGCTGTCGGTGGACATGCACCTGATCGACGTGAACTGGATCGGCCTGAAGCTGAGGAAGCTGCTCACCTTCGGCGAGCTGAACGGTTCGTTCTGGGCGCAGGTGCCGGGCGAATCGCGCCAGCAGGTGTGGCCCAGCACGGTGGCCTACATCGCGGCGCTGCTGCTGCACCGCTTCAAGGTGCTGGGGCTGCTCGATTCCGAGGGCCGGGCGATCGGCGGGGCGGGCGCGCTCGCGCTGCCCGACCACGAGAAGCCCGAGGCGAGCACCGAGGCGCCGCTGATCGCCGGCCAGGCCTGCCCGTCGTGCGGCGCGCACGCCTACATCCGGCGCGACGGCTGCATGTTCTGCACGGCCTGCGGACACCAGGGCGAATGCGGATGAGGCGCGCGATGCGCTGTTCGCGTCGCTGACAGCGACGGCGCCCGATGATAGGATTCACCCGTTGGTGCCTGGTCGGCACATCGTTGACGACCGGGGTAAACGGGAAGCAGGGAGGAACGGTCCCTACGGGATCATTCCCAACCTGCGCTGCCCCCGCAACGGTAAGCGGACGAGGCGTCTTCGCCTCTGCCTGTGCTTCCGGTCACTGGAGAAGCCATTCTCCGGGAAGGCCGCACGGGTCGTTCCGCCAGCCCGGATACCGGCCAACGAGGTGGCGTGCCGCATCGGTGGCGCGCCGATAAGCGCGAAGCCGCGGGGAAGCGGAAGAGCGCATCCTGTTCCCCGTTCCCACCATGACATCGTTTCCTTCCGGCCGTGCCGGTTCGGCGGTTTCCGTCCGTCGTTTCGTCGTTCTCGTTTCCTTCGCTCCCTCCCTCGTCCTCCCCGCTGCGGCATTCGCGCAGCTCGCCCCTCCCGTCGAACTCGAGCCGGTCGTGGTCACGGCCAACCGCACGCCGCAGCCGCTGTCCTCGGTGCTGGCCGACGTTTCGGTCGTCGATCGCGCCGGCATCGAACGCAGCGGTGCCAGCGGGGTCGCGGATCTCCTTTCGCGTCTGCCCGGCATCGAGTTCGCGCGCAACGGCGGTCCCGGGACCTCCACCAGCGTCTTCATCCGTGGCGGCGAGAGTCGTCATACCGCCGTGTACATCGACGGCGTGCGCGTCGATTCGCAGTCCACCGGCGGTGCCGTCTGGGAGCAGATCCCGCTCGATCAGATCGACCGGATCGAAGTGCTGCGCGGGCCCGCCGCCGCGGTCTACGGTTCCGACGCGATAGCCGGCGTCGTGCAGTTGTTCACCAGGCGCGGCAGGGGCGAGGCGCGACCGACCGCCTTCGCGACGATCGGCTCGTACAACACAAGGCAGGTCGGGGCCGGCATCAGCGGCTCGGCACAGGACTTCGACTATTCGTTCTCGGCCAGCCACGGAAGCAGCGACGGATTCAATTCCCGCAGGACTCCGACCGCGAATCCCGACGACGACGGCTGGCGCCGGAACGCAATGCAGGCTCGGGTCGGCTTCCAGATCACGCCCCGTCACCGGATCGACGCTTCGATCCTCGGCGCCGGCCTGCGCTCGCAGTACGACGGTTTCACTCCCGGATTCGACGACGTCAGCCATCACACGCTGCGCACCGGCAGCCTGTCCTGGGAAGGCAACTGGAACGATTTCGCGACTACCCGGCTGCAACTCGGGCAGACCGAGAGCACCTACGAGACCCGGCCCGACTTCTATCGAACCGAGACGACGCTGCGCAACTATCTGCTGCAGCACGAGCAGCGTCTCGGCAGCAATGTGTTGACGGCCGCGCTCGAATGTCGCGACGACGAACTGCTGAACCCCGCCACGGCATTCGTACCCCGCCTCGACGGCGAGCGCCACCAGAACGCGGTCAGCCTGGGCTGGCGCAGCGACTTCGGCGCACACGGCCTGCAGGCGCACCTGCGCCACGACGACGACAGCGAGTTCGGTGGCGAGAGCACGGGCAGCCTCGCCTGGGGATGGGCGTTCCTGCCGCAGTGGCGCGTCACGGCCTCGACCGCCACCTCGTTTCGCGCGCCCACGCTGTATCAGCGATTCAGCCAGTACGGCAACCCGTCGCTGGTCCCCGAGAGAGGCCGCAACGTGGAACTGGGCCTGCGCTGGGCCGCAGGCGGCAGCGAGGCGAGTCTGAGCGCCTGGCGCAACAAGGTCCGCAACCTGATCGTGTTCGGGGCCACCGGCCCCTGCTCCGATCCCTTCGGCTGCTACGCGAATGCCGGCCGGGCCGAACTCGAGGGCATGACGCTCGCCGGCAGCACGCAGCTGGCGGGCGTGACGCTGCGCGGTTCGCTCGACTGGCATGACCCGCGCAACGCCGACACCGGCAAGCTGCTGCAGCGCCGCGCCCGGCGGATGGCCAGCTTCGGCGCGGAAACCCGGCGGGCGGGCTGGACCTACGGCGCCGAAGTGCAGCTCTCCGGCGAGCGCTTCGAGAATGCCGCCAACACGCAGCGCCTCGGCGGCTACGGCTTGGTGAACCTGTTCGCCTCCACGACGCTGATGCGCGGCCTGACCCTGGAAGGCCGCATCGACAACATCGGCGACAAGGACTACGAGCTGGTGCGCACCTATGCCACGCCGGGCCGCTACGTTCAGCTGACGCTGCGCTGGACGACGCCCTGAGTCACGGGTCGTCTTCGCGCTCGTTTCCCATGGCACAGCCTGTTTCAGCGAGCCGGATCGGCAGCGCGATGCACGAACTCATCCTCGGCGGACAGAAGAGCGGCAAGTCGCGTGCGGCAGAGTCGCGCGCCGCGCGGTGGCTGCAGGCGGACGGCCGCGAAGCGTTGCTGATCGCCACCGCGCTCGCCGCCGACGTCGAGATGCGCGAGCGCATCGCCCGCCACCGGCGGGAGCGGGCGGCGCGCGTGCCGGGGCTGGTAACGATCGAGGAGCCGCGCGAGCTGGCGGAGGCGCTGCGACGGCATTGCGCGGCGCAGCGCCTCGTCGTCGTCGACTGCCTGACGCTGTGGCTGACCCAGCTCGCGATGCCGCCGCCCGGTGCGGGCGTGGGCGAGTCCGAGCCGGCGAGCGCCATCGGGCCGCTGCTGCTCGTGTTGCGCGAAGTGCCGGGCCCGGTGGTGCTGGTATCCAACGAGATCGGCTTCGGTGTGGCTCCGCCGTCGGCCGAGGCGCGCCGCTTCGTCGATGCGCTCGGCCTGCTGCACCAGGCGCTCGCCGAGGTGTGCGCCCGCGTGACGCTGATGGTGGCCGGCTGCGAACTGCGCGTGAAGGAGACGCGATGAAGCCGCAAAGGCATCGGTGGCCCGGCAGTCGACGGCTGAACGGCCTGCCGCGCGACGGTCGGCGACTGCTGGCCGGGCTGCCCGGCGTCCGATGGCTGTGCGCCCTGCTGCTCGTCGCATCGCTGGCCGCGCAGGCGGCGGGCATCACTGTCACCGACGATCGCGGACGCGTCGTCGACCTGCCGCGACCTGCGATGCGGATCGTCTCGTTGCTGCCATCGGCTACCGAGGCGGTGTGCGCGCTGCAGGCCTGCGAGCGGCTGGTCGGCGTCGATCGCTTCTCGGACTGGCCGCAGCAGCAGATCCAGGCGCTGCCGCGCGTCGGTGGCCTGGAAGACGCGCAGCTCGAGCGCATCGTCGCGCTGAAACCGGATCTCGTCCTTGCCGGCCGGTTCGCCCGCGCGGTCGATCGGCTCGAAGCGCTGGGCATCGCCGTGCTGGTGCTGGAAGCGAAAGAGATGTCCGACGTCCTCCGCGTGCTCGAAACGACGGCACGCGCGCTCGGTTTGCCGGGCGCCGGCGAAGCGCTATGGCAGCGCCTGAACGAGCGCATCGATGCCGCCGCCGCGCGCGTGCCCCCTCGGATGCGCGGACAGCGCGTGTACTTCGAAGTGGCGCCCGGCCCGTTCGCCACGGGCGAAGTCTCGTACCTGGGCCAGATACTGCACCGGCTCGCGCTGGGCAACATCGTGCCGGCCGCGCTCGGCCCGTTCCCCAAGATGAATCCCGAGTTCGTCGTACGCGCGCGTCCCGACCTGATCATGGCCTCCGAGCGCGATTTCGCGACGATGGCCGGGCGCCCCGGCTGGGCGCAGCTCGACGCGCTGCGCAGCGGGCGGCACTGCGTCTTCTCCGACGCGTTCTTCCCGGTCCTGCTGCATCCCGGCCCGCGGCTGGGCGAAGCGGCCGAGGCGATCACCGACTGCCTGAACGGCCTGGAGAGGGCGACGCGGTGAGCGCGACGAAGGATCGCTACGCTCCGAGGAGGCAGCGGTGAGGAGCGCAACGGCCTCCCGCAGGGCCACCGAGCCCGGCGACGCGGTGATTCCGCCGCGCGGAGCGACCACCGCGTTGCGTTCGCGACCAGCCGCGACGTCGCGCCGGCCCGCCTGGCGGCTCGGCTGTGCGCTCGCCGCCGCGGCCGTACTGCTCGGGCTGTGCGGGCTCGCCGCCGGCAGCGAGGGCTGGTCCTTCGACTGGGCCGCGGAGTGGGACCTGGTGAGCTCGATCCGGGCGCCGCGCACGCTCGGCGCATTGCTCGCCGGCGCGCTGCTGGGGCTGGCCGGCGCTGTCGCGCAGGGACTGTTCCGCAATCCGCTGGCCGACCCGTACCTGCTCGGTTCGGCGACCGGCGCCGGGCTGGGTGTGGTGCTCGTGCTGTCGATCGGCAGCCTGGGCGGCTCGGCATTCCACGCGGCCGCCGACGGACTGGCGCAGCTGGGGCTCGTCGGCGCGGCGTTCGTCGGCGCGCTGGCCGGCGTCTGCCTGGCGCTGGTCCTCGCGCGCGGCGCCGCGCGGCCGATGGTGCTGCTGCTGGCCGGCGTGGTGGTCGGCATACTGATGGCGGCACTCTCCGACCTGCTGATGCTGATCTCGCCGCAGGCCTTGCGCGGCAGGCAGGTGTTCCTGCTCGGCACGACCGGCTTCCTAGGCTGGGGCGAAACGCGGGTACTGGCCGCGACACTGGTATTGGCGCTGCCTGTGGCGGTCGGTTTCGCGCGTGCGCTCGATGCACTGGTGCTCGGCGAGCAAAGCGCGGCGAGCCTGGGCGTGCACCTGCCGCTGGTACGGCTGCTCCTGGTCGCGGTGATGGCGCTGTGCACCGGCGCCGCGGTGGCGCAGACCGGCCTGGTGTCCTTCGTCGGCCTGGTCGCGCCGCACCTGGTGCGGCGCTGCGTAACGGTCACGCACGGCGCGCTGCTCGTGCTGTCGGCGCTGGCCGGCGGCGTACTGCTGCAGGCCGCCGACGTTGCCGCGCGCGTCGTCGTCGCCCCGCAGGAACTGCCGGTGGGCGTGCTGACCGCAGTCTTCGGCGGTGCCTATCTGCTGGTGCTGCTGCGCCGCAGGACGCCGGCATGACATCGGCCTGCACGACATCGGTCGCGCCCCCGTTGCGCGCCACCGACCTCGTCGTGCTGCGCGGCATGCGCCGTGTGGTCGACGGCGTATCGCTTTCGCTGCGCAGGGGCGAGTGGGCAGCCGTCGTCGGCCCGAACGGCGCGGGCAAGAGCACGCTGCTGTCGGTGCTGGCCGGACTGTGCCGCCCGCATTCCGGCTCGGTGTGGCTGCACGGCGCACCGATGCAGCAGTGGACCCCGCGGCAGCGCGCGCAGCGCCTGGCATGGCTGTCGCAGCAGGGTGAGGCCGAAGGCGAGATCTCGGTGCGCGACGTGGTGCGGATCGGCCGGCTGCCGCGCCACGGACTGTTCGGCGCGATCACTGCGCAGGACGAAGCGGCCGTCGAGGCGGCGTTGGCCGAGACCGAATGCATCGAGTACGCCGATCGGCGCCTGAACGAGATCTCGGGCGGCGAGCGCCAGCGCGCGCTGATCGCGCGCGCGCTCGCGGGGCAGTCATCGGTGCTGCTGCTGGACGAGCCGGCCGCGCATCTCGACGCGCCGCATCAGCGCACGCTGGTGCGCAGTCTCGCCGCCCGCGCACGAGCCGGCGCGGCCGTTGCCGTGGTCATGCACGACCTCACGCTGGCGCTTGCCGCCGATCGCCTGCTGGTGATGTCGGCCGGCCGCCTGCGTGCGGACGGTCCGGCCGACGACGCAGTCGTGCGCGAGACGCTGATCGAGACTTTCGGCCGCGCGTTCAGCATCGAGCGCGTCGGCAGCGGCATTGGTCCACGCTGGGTGGTGTTGCCGGCGCTCTGATGCCCATCGTGAAAGACACGCATTGCGAGGAACCATGGAAATCGAAGCCCCTCCCACCGAACGCCGCTCGCCGCGCCCCGACGGCGAGCGCCGCGGATTGGTGATCGTTCACACCGGCGACGGCAAGGGCAAGAGCACTGCCGCCTTCGGACTGGCGCTGCGCGCGCACGGACGCGGCAAGGCGGTGAAGATCTACCAGTTCATGAAAGTACCGTCGGCGCGCTTCGGCGAGCATCGCGCTTTCGAGCAGCTCGAGGTGCCGATCGAGGGCCTGGGCGACGGCTTCAGCTGGAAAAGCCGCGACCTGGAGCACTCGGCACGGCTCGCGCGCGACGGCTGGATGCGCGCCGAGTCGACGATCCGCGAAGGCGCGCACTTCCTGGTCGTGCTCGACGAGATCATGTATCCGCTGCGCTACGGCTGGCTGCCGCTGCAGCCGGTGCTCGACTGCCTGCGCGAACGGCCCGCCGATACGCACGTGGTGCTCACCGGTCGCAACGCGCCCGCGGAGCTGATTGACTTGGCGGACACGGTGACCGAGATGCGGATGATCAAGCATCACTTTCGCGCCGGCGTGCCGGCGCAGCGCGGCATCGAGGATTGACGTGCCGAGCCGCATGCTGCCCGAAGCCGGCAGGACCGCCATCGCCTGGAGCGCCGGCAAGGATTGCTGCCTTGCGCTGCTGCGCCTTCGCGAGCGTGGCATCGACGTCGAGACCTTCGTCACGATGTGCGAGCCCGACGGCCGCAGCAAGGCGCACGCGCTGCCCGCCGAACTGGTGGCGGCGCAGGTCGCGGCCTTCGGCCGCCGCTGGCTGCCGGTGCGCGTGCCGCCCGGCGAATATGCCGCGGCCTTCGACGCGACGCTGCGGGCGCTGCGCGAGACCGGGCACACGCGCATGGCCTTCGGCGACGTCGACCTGCAGGCGCATCGCGACTGGATCGAGGCCGCCTGCGCGAAGGCCGGGCTGCAGCCGCTGTTTCCACTGTGGGGCGAGGCGCGCGACGCGCTGGCGAAAGAGGTGATCGCGCGCGGCGTTCGCGCGCGCGTGGTCGTCGTCGACACCCGCTGGCTGGATGCGTCGTTCGCCGGCGCGCATTACGATGCCGCGCTGCTCGCGCGCCTGCCCGCCGGTGTCTGTCCCTGTGGGGAGGAGGGCGAGTTCCACACCTTCGTGTTCGATGCGCCCGGCATGAGCGCGCCGCTGTCGATCCGCGACGGTGCGCGACGCGAAGCGGCGTCGTCGCCGCCGTTCACGCCGACGGTGCACGTGTTCCAGGAGTTCGTTCTCGACGCCCCCGCGGCGCACGCAGGGAATCCGTCGCCGTGACGGCCGCGATCGCGATTCCGGCCGCGATGCTGGTGGCGATGGCGCTCGACCGCATCGTCGGCCAGCCGCCGCACCGGCTGCATCCGGTGGTCGGCATCGGCTGCTACCTGCAGTGGGCGGGCCGACGGCTGCCGTCGCTGCCGCGGGCGCGCGCCTTCGCGGGCGGCGTGCTGGCCTGGCTGCTCGGGGCCGTGCCGCTCGTGGCGGCGGCCGGGGCACTGCAGGCCGGCGCGTACCGGGCGTTCGATGCGGGGGCGTTCGATGCGGATGCGTCCGCCGTCGGCAGTCTCGCCGCCGCAGGGATCTTCGGGCTCGGCGCAGTGCTCGGCGTCGTGCTCCATCCGATGCTCGCCTGGAGGATGCTGCACGACGAAATCTCAGCCGTGCAGCTCGCACTGACCGCGGGTCTCGAACCGGCGCGCGAACGGGTCGGCCGGCTGGCCAGCCGCGATACCGCTGCGCTCGACGCGACGCAGGTGCGCGAAACCGCGATCGAGACGCTGGCCGAGAACCTGAACGACTCGGTGGTCGCGCCGCTCTTCTGGTTCGCCGTCGCCGGACTTCCCGGCGCGGTGCTGTATCGCTACGCGAACACGGCCGACGCGATGTGGGGCTATCGCGGACGCTGGGAATGGGCGGGCAAATGGGCCGCGCGCGTCGACGATGTGCTGTCGTGGCTGCCGGCCCGGCTCACCGCGCTGGCACTGCTGCCGCTCCCGCAACGCTGGCCCGCGCTCGTCCGGCAGGCGCGGCGAACACCGTCGCCCAACGGCGGCTGGCCGATGGGCGCGATGGCGCTGGCCCTCGGCGTGCGGCTGGGCAAGCCCGGCGTCTACCTGTTGAACGCCGACGCACGCGCGGCAACCGCCGCCGACGTCGACGGCGCCCTGCGCCGCGCCGCGTGGGCGTTGTGGCCGGCGATCGTCCTGCTCCTGGCGCTGGCGTTCGCGCTGCGGACCGGAAGCTGATGGCGAGCTCTTCCCGGCAGCACGCGTGGGCAGCACCGGTGCACCATGGTGGCCCCGACGAACACGGCAACGCGCGCTTCGATTTCTCGACCAACGGCAACGCGAGCGGCCCGCTGCATTCGGTCGCTCGCGCGGTGGCGCGCGCAGACCGCCGACGCTATCCCGACCCGACCTATCGCGTGTTGAGCGAGCGGCTCGCGGCATGGCACGGCGTCGATGCCGCGCGCATCGTCGTCGGCGGCAGCGCCAGCGAACTGATCCACCGGCTGACGCGCGTCGCGGCGGTCGCCGCCGGTGCGCGACGCGTGCTGCTGCCGAGCCCGGGCTACGGGGACTACGCTGCCGCGGCGCAGTTGGCCGGTCTCGCGACGGCCGTCCGCGGTGCATCCGCCGATGCGACGCGGCAGCGGCGGCAGCCGCGCAACCGCGGTGCGTCGGCGGCGCGGCCGGATTCCATGCCGACGGCCGGCACCCTGTACTGGATCACCGAACCGATGAACCCGACCGGAAGCACGCTGGGCCAAGCGCTGGGGGTGGAGATCGTGCGCGCGGCCGACGCCGGGGCGATCGTCGCGCTCGATCTCGCCTACCAGCCGCTGCGCCTGGACGGTCTGTCGCTCACGCCGCAGGCCGACGCGGCCTGGCAGCTGTGGTCCCCCAACAAGGCCTGCGGCCTGACCGGGGTGCGCGCCGCCTACGCCGTCGCGCCGCGCGGCGGCGAGGCGATGGCGCAGGCGCTGCGTGCGCACGCGCCGTCCTGGGTGGCGGGCGCCGACGGCGTGGCGATGCTCGCCGCCTTCGCCACGTCGGCTGCACAGGACGAACTGCGGCAACGGCTGCCGCGTCTGTTCGCGTGGCGTGGGATGCTGGCGGCGTGGCTGCGTCGAGCCGGCTGGCAGGTGCGCGACTCGGACAGCGCGACGCCGTTCTTCGCCGCGCAGGCGCCCGCCGGCGTCGACCCGGCGGCGCTGCGCGCATCCGGCATCAAGCTGCGCAGCACCGACGACATGGGCATGCCGGGCTGGTTGCGCCTGTCGGCACAACCGCCGGCCGCGCTGCGCGCGCTGCGCGAGGCCTGCCGCCGCTGCACAGGGGAGCCTGCGCGATGACCGCCGCCGCGATCATGGTGCTCGGCTGCACCAGCGGCGCCGGCAAGAGCTGGCTCGCCACGGCGCTGTGCCGCTGGTACGCCGATCGCGGGCTGCGCGTCGCGCCGTTCAAGGCGCAGAACATGAGCAACCACGCGCGCGCGGTCGCGCTGCCGGGCGGCACGGGCGACGCCGGCGAGATCGGCAGCGCGCAGTACTTTCAGGCACTCGCCGCGCGCACGACGCCGCAGGTGCGCATGAACCCGGTGCTGCTCAAGCCCGAGTCGGACACGCGCAGCCAGGTCGTCGTCATGGGCCGCGTCGATCACGGACTGGCGGGGGTGCCGTGGCGCGAGCGCAGCGCGCTGCTGTGGCGACACGCGGCCGATGCGCTCGCCGGCCTGCGCGAGGACTTCGACCTGCTCGTCGTCGAAGGCGCGGGCTCGCCCGCCGAGATCAATCTCGCGGCGAGCGACTTCGTGAACACGCGCACCGCGCTGGCCGCCGATGCCGCGTGCCTGCTGGTGGTCGACATCGATCGCGGCGGCGCCTTCGCGCACCTGTACGGCACCCATGCGCTGATGGACGCGGCCGTGCGCGAACGCCTGCGCGGCTTCGTGCTGAACCGGTTTCGCGGCGATTCCGCGCTGCTCGCGCCGGCGCCGCAGCTGCTGCAGCAGCGTACCGGCGTGCCGACGGTGGCGGTGCTGCCGATGCTGCGCGATCATGGACTGCCCGAGGAGGACGCCGTACCCGACACGGCCGCCGGAGCCGGAGTGCGCATCGTCGTGCTCGCCGGCCCGCACGCGAGCAACCTCGACGAGTTCGAGCCGCTGCGCACCGCCGGCGCAGCGCTGGCGTTCTCGCGCGACGCGACCGCGGTCGCGCAGGCCGACTGGCTGGTGCTCCCGGGCAGCAAGCACAGCCGCGCCGATCTCGCGTGGCTGCGCGCGAGCGGCCTCGATGCATCGGTGCGCGCGCACGTCGCGCACGGCAAGCCGCTGCTGGCGATCTGCGGCGGCCTGCAGATCGCCGGCGTGCGCATCGACGACCCGCTCGGCGTGGAGGGCGGCTCGAAGAGCGCGTCGCCGGGCAGCGACGACGGCCTCGGCCTGCTGCCGATCGCCACCCGCTTCGCGCCCGCCAAGACGCTCGCGCGCACGCGGGCATGCTTCGCCCGCCTCGACGGCCCGTGGGCCGCGCTGTCGGGTCTCGAGGTCGACGGCTACGAGATCCACCACGGCGAGAGCGCACCGCTCGACGGCGCACTGCGCGCCGCCGGCGCCGGTCAGCCCGCACTGCGCGTCGCGCTGAACGGCGCCGGCGGTGCGTCGCCGCTCGGCTGGCAGCTCGGCCCGGTCCTTGCCGTCTACCTGCACGGCATCTTCGAGAACCATGACGTCGTGCGCGCCCTCTTCGGCCGCGGCGCGCGCCCGCTCGACGCGGTGTTCGACACGCTCGCCGGGCACGTCGACGCGCATTTCGATCCCGGCTTCCTGCTGTCGCTGGTGGAGACCCGTTGATGAACGCAACCGTGCAGGACGCCCCGACCGTGCTTCCCGCGATCGAACCGATCTCCGATCCCGCGCTGCAGGCGCGCATCGCGCATCGCATCGAGCGCAAGACGATGCCGCGCGGCGCGCTCGGCCGCATCGAGAGCCTCGCGCTGCAGCTCGGGCTGATCCTGCGCAGCGAAACGCCGCTGCTGCGTGCGCCGCAGATGCTGGTGTTCGCCGCCGACCACGGAATCGCCGCGCAGGGCGTCTCGGCCTACCCCCCGGACGTGACCGCGCAGATGGTCGAGAACATGCTGGCCGGCGGCGCGGCGATCAGCGTGTTCGCGCGGCAGATGGGGCTCGCGCTGACGGTGATCGACGCCGGCGTTGCCGCCGGGATCGCGCCGCGCGCCGGCCTGCTTTCGAGCCCCGTCGCACGCGGCACGCGCGACGCGAGCGTCGAGCCGGCGATGAGCGACGCGCAGTGCACGCAGGCGATCCGCACCGGCATCGACGTGGTGCGCGACACGCCGGGCAACGTCGTGCTCTTCGGCGAGATGGGCATCGGCAACACGTCCAGCGCCGCGCTGCTGCTGTCGCGCCTGGCGCAGGTGCCGCTGGCCGACGCAGTCGGTCGCGGCACCGGCCTGGACGACGCCGGACTCGCGCGCAAGCGCGCGGTGCTCGCGCGAACGCTGGCGCACCACGCCCAGGCGATGCAGCCGCTGCAGGCGCTGGCGGCCTTCGGCGGCTTCGAGATCGCGATGATGGTCGGCGCGCTGCTGCAGGCCGCGCACGAGCGCCGCGTGATCGTGCTCGACGGCTTCGTCGTCGGCGCCGCGGCGCTGGTCGCACGGGGGATCGCTCCGGCAATCGGCGACTACTGCGTGTTCGCGCACCGCGGCGCCGAACACGGGCACGCGGCGATGCTGGCGGCGATGCGCGCGCAGCCGTTGCTCGCGCTCGATCTCCGACTCGGCGAAGGTTCGGGCGCGGCGCTCGCCTGGCCGCTCGTCGACGCGGCGGCGCGCATGCTCGCGGAGATGGCGAGCTTCGAGTCGGCGGGCGTGTCGGATCGTGCGAACTGAAGATGGAAACTGAGATGGAAACTGAGATGGAAACTGAGATGGAAACCGGGACGCGAACCGGGAGGGGAACCGAGCGATCGACGCGAAGGCCGCCCGGCGGCCGCGCACTGCACGAGCTGCGGCTGCTCGGCATCGCGCTGCAGTTCCTCACGCGCGTGCCGGTGCGCGTCGGCCGCTTCGAGCCGTCGTGGCTCGCCGACAGCGCGCGCCATTTTCCGCTGGTGGGCGCGCTGGTAGGCGCCTTCGGCGGCGCCACGCTGTGGGGCGCGGCAACGCTGTGGCCGCTGCCGCTCGCGGTGGCGTTGTCGATGGCAGCCACCGCCTGGATCACCGGCGGCTTTCACGAGGACGGCCTGGCCGATACCTGCGACGGCCTGGGCGGCGCCGTCGACCGCGAGAAGGCGCTCGCGATCATGAAGGACTCGCGGCTGGGCACCTACGGCGCGCTCGGCCTGCTGTTCGTGCTCGGCCTGAAGGCGTGTGCATTGTGGACGCTGTCCACCGAATCCGTCGCGCTCGCCGCCGTCGCGCTGGTGCTCGCGCATGGCGTTTCACGCGCCGCTGCGGTCGCAGTGACGACCCTGTTGCCCTATGGCGGCGATACCGGGCACGCGAAGGCGCTGCCGATGACGCGGCGGGGCGGCGTGCCGCTGGCCGCGGCAGCCCTGGCCTGGACCGCTGCGTTCGCCGTTGCGTCCGGGTCGGCGATGCCCGACGCTCTCGTCCCTTTGCGTATCGCGCTCGCGCTTGGCTGTGCGGCAGCGGTGATGCTCGGCTGCGCGTCCTGGCTGCGCCGCCGGCTGGACGGTTACACGGGCGACACGCTCGGCGCCGTTCAGCAGTTCAGCGAGCTGGCAACGTACCTGGCGCTGTGCGCACTGCCGGGCGCCGGCGTGCCGTGAGCGGCGACGTCGAGCTGCTCGTCTGGCGCCACCCCAGGCCGATCGACGCCGCCGGGCGCTGCATCGGCCGCACCGACCTGCGCGTCGATCCGCGACGCGTGCGCCGGCTCGCCGACCGCATCGCAGCCACCGCACGGCGCGAACGTCTCCCGCGCGAGATCTGGACCTCGCCGCTGGCGCGTTGCGCCGACGTCGGTCGCCTGCTCGTACGTCGTCATCGCTTCGTGCACCGCCTCGACCCCCGGCTCGCCGAGCTCGACTTCGGGTGCTGGGACGGCCAGCCCTGGAGCGCGATCTCTCCGGCCGAAGTTGCCTGCTGGGAGGCCGACTTCGCGCATGCTGCTCCGGGCGGCGGCGAGTCGCTGACGGCGCTGGCGGCGCGCGTGCGCGACTTCGTGCGCGACCGCGCAACGCCGCGTCGCGGCGCCGTGCTCGTCGTAGGACATGCCGGATGGATCCAGGCCGCGAGCCTCGAGCCCGGGAACCCGCCACGCGCCGAGCAGTGGCCAGCGGCTATTCCCTACGGCAGATCGGTGCGGCTGCGGCTTGCATCGGGAGGAGGGTGACCGCGTTTTCACGCCTCCCTGTGCCGCGGCGCGCCCGCGCCGACCGGCGGCCGCCCGTTCAGGTCTCGACCCTGCGGGCCAGCTCGCGCAACAGACCCGCCACGCGTCGCGCGAGCGGCGTCGCCCGCCGGTGCGCCGACGCCGCCATGCACAGCACGCTGTGCAGCGGCGGGTCGCCCAGCGGACGCATCGTCAGTTGCGCCGCGCGGCCCGACGCGGCGACGGCGCTGCGCGGCAGGACCGCATTGCCGTAGCCGGCGGCGACGAGGTCGACGATCGACGGCACGCTCGAGACTTCCCACGCGATGTCCAGCTGCACCCCGGCCAGTGCGGCCTGCGTCTCCATCAGGCGGCGCAGCGCATGCATGCGATCGGGCACGACCAGCGGAAAGCTCGACAGTTGCGCGAGCGGCAGCGGCGTGCGCTCGCGTGCCGGCGAGCGCTTGCCCGGCCGGCGCGGCGGCGCCGGCTGCACCAGGCACAGCATCTCCTCGAGCACGGGAACGATGTCGAGTTCGGGCGTCGCGTCGGGGTTGTGCAGCAGCGCGAGGTCGACGCGGCCGGTGGCGATCCATTCGGCGATGTGCGCGGTGAGCCCCTCGACGATCGCCAGCCGCGCGCGCGGCAACTCGCTGCGGAACGCGTCGATCAGCGGTCGCGTGAGCTGCCGGCCCAGACTCGGCGGCAGCCCGACCACGATGCGGCCGACCGGCTCGTCGCGCTGCGCGCCCATGTCGTCGCGTGCGTGCGCGACGTGCTGCAGGATCGCGATCGCGTGCTCGAACAGCCGCCGACCGGCGTCGGTCAGCTCGACGCCGCGGCCGTTGCGCAGCAGCAGCGTTTCGCGCAGGTCGGTCTCGAGCGCACGCACCTGGCGGCTCAGCGCCGGCTGCGCGAGCCCGAGCAGCCGCGCCGCGCGGCTGAAGCTGCCCAGCTCGGCGACCTGCACGAAGTACTCGAGCTGGCGAAGATTCATCGATGCGGATCGTATCCGAGCGCCGGCGCGAGCGTAGAAACAGGACGGACGCGAGCGTAGTGCCACCGCCGGGCCGCAGCGCGTGCGCCGATTAGAATGCCACGCGAGTCCGAACCGAGCCCTGCCGCGAACGGCAGGTGAATCCGCATGAGCGCCGACCCGAAACCCGAAGCTTCGTCCGGCCTGCCTTCGACCCGCGACGTCACGCCGGCGACGAAGGCGGCGATCCTCGTCGAGGCGATGCCCTACATCCGGCGCTTCCACGGACGCATCGTCGTCGTCAAGTACGGCGGCAACGCGATGACCGACCAGCACCTGAAGCAGAGCTTCGCGCGCGACGTCGTCCTGCTGCGGCTGGTCGGCATCAATCCGGTGGTCGTCCACGGCGGCGGCCCGCAGATCGAGCAGCTGCTCACGCGCGTCGGCAAGAAGGGCGAGTTCGTCCAGGGCATGCGTGTGACCGACGCCGAGACGATGGACATCGTCGAGATGGTGCTGGCCGGCCAGGTGAACAAGGAGATCGTCGAGCTGATCAACACCGCCGGCGGCCGGGCGGTAGGGCTCACCGGGCAGGACGGCGGGCTGATCCGCGCGCGGCGCATGCGGCTGCCGTCGAAGGACAAGCCCGACGAGCCGATCGACATCGGACAGGTCGGCGAGATCTCGAAGATCGACCCGGCGATCATCCATACGCTCACCGCCAACGGCTTCATTCCGGTGATCGCGCCGATCGGCTCGGGCGACGAAGGCGAGACCTACAACATCAACGCCGACGTCGTCGCCGGCAAGATGGCCGAGGTGCTCGAGGCCGAGAAGCTCGTGCTGCTCACGAACACCCCCGGCGTGCTCGACAAGAGCGGAAAGCTGCTGAGCGGCCTGACGCCCGGGCAGATCGACGCGCTGTTCGACGACGGGACGATCTCCGGCGGCATGCTGCCGAAGATCTCGTCGGCGCTCGACGCCGCGCGCGCCGGCGTGCACTCGGTGCACATCGTCGACGGCCGCGTCGATCATTGCCTGCTGCTCGAGCTGATGACCGATCACGGCGTCGGCACGATGATCCGCAGCAGTTGAGAACGCGAAAAGTCGGCGCGATCGTCGCCCGCGCCGGCCGCGCGCCGTCGGTGCCGCCCCCGCCCGGCGCGACGGCGCCGGGCCGCGCGCGCCGCGACTCGACGGTGTGGCTGCTCGATCTCGACAACACGCTGCACGACGCCTCGTCCGAGGTGTTCCCGCGCATCCACCGCGCGATGGTCGAGTTCGTCGCCGTCGAACTGTCGCTGAGCCACGCGGATGCCGACGCGCTGCGCTTTCGCTACTGGCAGCGCTACGGCGCGACCCTGCTCGGCATGGTGCGTCACCACGACATCGACGCGCATCGCTTCCTGCGCGAGACTCACGCCTTTCCCGATCTCGAGCGCATCGTCCGGCGCGACCGCCGGCTCGAGCAGGCGCTGCGAAGACTGCCGGGGCGGCGCATCGTGCTCACCAACGCGCCGCTCGACTATGCGGTGCGCGTCGTGCGCGCGCTCGGCATCGCCCGCTGCGTCGAGGCGATCGTCTCGATCGAGTCGATGCGCTTCGCCGGGCGCTTCCAGCCCAAGCCCTCGCGCGCGATGCTGCGCCGGCTCGCTGCACGGCTGGGCGTGCCGGCGCCGCGCTGCGTTCTGGTCGAGGACACGCCGGCGAATCTCGCCGCCGCGCGCGCCGTCGGCATGCGGACGGTGCTCGTCACCGGCACGACCCGCCGCTCGCGCCACGGCGTCAACCGCCTGCGCGTCGGGTCGTCTCGGCGCATCGGCCTTCAAGTACAATCGGTCGCTCATCTGCCGCGCAAGGTACGCCGGGGCGAAGCCTGACGCCTCGGCGTCGCGCATCGACGACATGAACGATTCGACGACGGTCGCACCGAAACAGGCGCGACCGAAACGGGGGGAACGACGTCTGCAGATCCTGCAGACGCTCGCGGCGATGCTCCAGGAACCGGGCGGCGATCGCGTCACCACCGCCGCGCTCGCCGGCCGCCTTCAGGTTTCCGAAGCGGCGTTGTACCGGCACTTCGCCAGCAAGGCGCAGATGTTCGAGGGCCTGATCGAGTTCATCGAATCGACGATCTTCGGCCTCATCAACCAGATCACCACGCAGCATGCCGAAGACGGCGTGCGCCAGTTGCGCGACATCGTCGCGATGCTGCTCAGCTTCGCCGAGAAGAACCCCGGCATGACTCGCGTGCTGATCGGCGACGCGCTGGTCACCGAGGACGGCCGGTTGCAGGACCGCATCAACCAGCTGATCGATCGCCTCGAAGCGTCGCTGAAGCAGGCTTTCCGCGTCAGCGTCGCCCAGGGGCGCCTGCCGCAGGACACCGACGTGGCGGCGCGCGCCGGCATCGCGCTGGCCTACGTGCTCGGCCGCTGGCTGCGCTACGCGAAGAGCGGCTTTCGACGCCCGCCCGGCGAGCTGTTCGAGCAGCAGGCGCTGTTTCTCATCGCCTGAGCAAGCTCCGTGGACATCGTCTGGCTCGCCCTGGTCGGCATCGCGCTCTACTTCGTCGCCGACCGCATCCTCGTCGTGATGGAGCGTCGCGCCGGCCATCCCTTCGAGCAGCGCTCGATCATCTTCTTCGGGCTGATTCTCGCCATGGCGCTGGTCGTCTTCGCGCTGATCCGCAGGTTCTTCGAGGTCGGCTGAAAGCGACAGTGCCCGGCCGGTGCGTGGTGCTCGCACCCGGCATGCGCTATCATCGCGTCCGTTGCGGCGATTGCGATTCGCGAATCACCGCCTCGCCGGCGCCGTCGCCAGTCTCTGCGCCGCATCTTCCCGGCATCCGCCGGTTCGAAGTTCCACCCCGATTCGTCTGCCCGCGACTGGCGTCGCAATGCCGATGCGCAATCCGCGCGTCGTGCCGACAGGCCGATGTCGCTGGAGTTCCATGTCCTTTTCCGCATTGGGCTTGTCCGAAGCCCTCGTTCGCGCCGTCTCCGAGCTCGGTTACGACGCACCCACGCCGATCCAGGCGAAGGCGATCCCCGCCGTGCTCGCCGGCGGCGACCTGCTCGCCGGTGCGCAGACCGGCACCGGCAAGACCGCCGGCTTCGTGCTGCCGATCCTGCAGCGTCTCCTCTCGAACCCGATCGCTGCGCGCGGTGCGCGGCCGATCCGCGCGCTGATCCTCACGCCCACGCGCGAGCTGGCCGCGCAGGTCGAGCAGAGCGTGGTCGCCTATGCGAAGCACACGCCGCTCACGTCCACCGTCGTGTTCGGCGGCGTGAACATCAACCCGCAGGCCGACCGCCTGCGCCGGGGCGTCGACATCCTCGTCGCGACGCCGGGCCGTCTGCTCGACCTCGCCGGCCAGCGCGCCGTCGACCTGTCGAAGGTCGAGGTGCTCGTGCTCGACGAGGCCGATCGCATGCTCGACATGGGCTTCATCCACGACATCCGTCGCGTGCTGAAGCTGCTGCCGCAGCGGCGGCAGAACCTGCTGTTCTCGGCCACCTTCTCCGACGAGATCCGCGCGCTCGCCGACACGCTGCTCGACCGGCCGGCGATGATCGAGGTCGCCCGGCGCAATGCGCCGGCCGAGAGCGTCGCGCAGCGCGTCCTGCCGGTGGACCGCGCGCGAAAGCGCGAGCTGCTCTCGCACCTGATCCGCGAGCACAACTGGTTCCAGGTGCTCGTCTTCACGCGCACCAAGCACGGCGCGAACCGGCTCGCCGAGCAGCTGCAGAAGGACGGCATTCCCGCGCTCGCGATCCACGGCAACAAGAGCCAGAACGCGCGCACGCGCGCGCTGGCCGAGTTCAAGGCCGGCACGCTGCAGGCGCTGGTGGCCACCGACATCGCCGCGCGCGGCCTCGACATCGTCGAGCTGCCGCACGTGGTGAATTTCGACCTGCCGAACGTCTCCGAGGACTACGTGCACCGCATCGGCCGCACCGGCCGCGCCGGGGCGAAAGGCGAGGCGGTGTCGCTGGTCTCGCCCGA
>CALCZN010000212.1:0-1624 GCA_937903095.1 uncultured Burkholderiales bacterium | reverse complement strand
GCCTCGCCCAGCACGCGCTCGGCCTCCTTGCCGGTGATGCGCTTCGCGCGCAGGGCGACCAGCATCAGATGCGACTCGGTGCGCCCGGACACGATGCGCAGGCCGCGCTCGATCAGCGTCTGCGCGAGCACCTGGGCGTTGGCCGCAACCTGCTTCGCGTAGTCGCGGAACGCCGGCTGCTGCGCTTCGTGGAAGGCAACCGCCTTCGCCGCGATCACGTGCATCAGCGGCCCGCCCTGCAGTCCGGGAAAGATCGCCGAGTTGATCGCCTTCTCGTGCGCGGGCGGCATCAGGATGAAGCCGCCGCGCGGGCCTCGCAGGCTCTTGTGCGTGGTCGACGTGACGATGTCGGCGTGCCCCACCGGGTTCGGATAGACGCCGCCGGCAATCAGCCCCGAGTAGTGCGCCATGTCCGCCATCAGCAGCGCGCCGACGTCGCGCGCCACCTTCGCGAAGCGCGCCCAGTCGATGCGCAGGCTGTATGCCGAGGCGCCGGCGATGATCAGCTTCGGCTTGTGCTCGTGCGCCCTGCGCTCCATCTCGTCGTAGTCGATCGCCTCGGCCTCGTCGAGCCCGTAGGACACGACGCGGAACCACTTTCCCGACATGTTCAGAGACATGCCGTGCGTGAGGTGCCCGCCCTCGGCCAGGTTCATCCCCATGATCGTGTCGCCGGGCTGCAGGAACGCGAGAAGCACCGCTTCGTTGGCCTGCGCGCCCGAATGCGCCTGCACGTTCGCGCAGTCGGCGCCGAACAGCGCCTTCACCCGGTCGATCGCCAGCTGCTCGGCGACGTCTACGTGCTCGCAGCCGCCGTAGTAGCGCTTGCCCGGATAGCCCTCGGCGTACTTGTTCGTCAGCTGGCTGCCCTGCGCCGCCATCACCGCGGGACTGGCGTAGTTCTCCGAGGCGATCAGCTCGATGTGCGCTTCCTGCCGGCGGTTCTCGAGCCGGATGGCGTTCCACAGTTCGGGGTCCACCTGGGAAAGGGCGATGCTGCGATCGAACATGGCGATACCTCGGGGGCAAAGGCGCGGCGGGAGACGGCGGAAGGCGCGGAGCGGATGCGGCGACGCGTGGCCGGCGGCGCACTCGCTCGCCGACGCTGCAAATTCTAAAGGATCGTGCGCTTTCCCAATGCTGCACGATGCAGCACTTTCGCTTGCGAAGAGCGCCTCGAAAGCGAAAACGCTGTATTCCGCGGGGCGCCCTCACCGAAGCGCGAGAACGTCCGATCCGGCGCGTGCGCCCGGCAGCGGGAGAGCCGGCGCCCCTACGGATGTCCGCGCGCCTGCGCTGCGTCGTCGATCGCCTCGGCCAGGTGCGCCGCATCCGCCCAGGCGAGCAGCGCGAAGGACTCGTCCTGCCACGCGATCCGGTTCAGGCTCGCATTGAGCAGCTCGTGCGTGCGCGGCGTTTCGAGCGCCAGGCCGGTCGCGACGCGAAACGCGCAATCGAGCACGCCTCCGTGCGTGACGATCGCCACCACCTGCCCTTCGTGCCGCCGCGCGAGATCGCGCAGCGCCGCCTCCACCCGCTCGTGCAGCGACCGCAGCGTTTCGCCGCCGCCGGGCAGCGCAAACGCCGGCTCGCGCGCGCGCCAGCGCGCGTACCCGTCGGGATC
>CALCZN010000211.1:0-16217 GCA_937903095.1 uncultured Burkholderiales bacterium | reverse complement strand
CCAGCAGTTGCGGGCAGCGCGCGATCTCGGCGGAACGAAACGGCCGTCCGAACTGCAGCGGCTGGTCGACGAGCGCCCGCCCTTCGCTGCTGCGCACCTGCAGTGTGTTGCGCACCCCGCTCTCCGGCAGCGCGGGGACGGGCGAGAGCGCAAGTACCGCAGCAATCGCGGACAGCACGGCTCTTCCGAAGTGCATTGGACCTCCTGGTTCGGGTCGTCCCCGCTACCGCAGTACGATACCGGCGGAACGAATTTCCGGTGAAGCAAGCAAGTTGTCCACGCCCACAGCCGCCACGCCGACTCTCGTTCCCGAACGGAGATCCTGCTGCATCTGTGGATCACCGGCCCTGCGCCGGTTCTCGGCGCACGCTTCCGACACGAGGGATCGTGCCCCCGTTGCAATCGTCGAATGTCGCTCGTGCGCTTTCGCCTGGCAGTACCCCGTCGGGCGCACCGAGCACGAATCGGTCGCGTGGTTCGACGCCGCTTACGAAGGCAACGATCCGACGAAATCCGGTTACTTCAGCACGGAGGGCAAACGCGAGATCGCGCAGTTGGAACTCGAGTTCGTGAACGGCTTGCCCACCCCCGGAAGATCGCTGCTCGACATCGGCGCCGGCTCGGGTGTCTTCGCCATGCAGGCGGTCGATAGCGGCTGGTCGGTCACCGCCATCGATCCGGCGCTCGACGCAGTCCGCCTGCCGCGCAGCGATCGACTCCGGGTGCTGCGCGGAACGCTCGACGACATACGAATCGACGAGCGTTTCGATGTGATCACATTGTGGGACGTGATCGAGCACGCGACCTCGCCGGCCGAACTCGTTGCCGACGCGACCCGCAGGCTCGACGACGACGGCTGGATCGTCGTCGAAACGGGGAACTACAAGAGCGCCGCGCGGGTGACCGGCGGCATCGACCACTGGATCTACCAGCTCGACCATCGCTGGTACTTCTCTCCGGACTCGCTGCGCCTGCTGCTCGAGGAACTCGGCTTTCGCGAGTTCGTCCTCTCCGATCGGGTGCTTCGACCAGGCTGGAACGGAAGCGTCCGCTTCGCCGGGCCGTCGCGTCGCAATCTGCTGAAGGCGGCAATACGCGATCCGCTTCGCGCCGGTTCGCATTGGCTGCAGTACCGCCGCCTTCGCACGGCGAGCACATGGAACGCCTCGGGGCTCGAGATCTTCACGCTCGCCGCGCGGCGCCGATGACGGGCATCGGCGCTCAGCTTCTCCGGTACACGAAGAACTCCGCGAACGAGCCGGTGTGATAGTCGCCCCAGTAGGGATACCGATTCGGCAGTTGCTCGACCAATGCGAACTCGGGCCGACGCTCTCGCACCCATCGAGTGAACCTGCGATGCTTCACGTGCGTTCCCTCGTAGCCGGCGTTGTCGTCGGTGTCGCTCGCATAGACGATCGCGTATCGCTTCGCCGCGTCGAAGAGCAGGCGCATGTAGCGCTCGTAGACGTCGCCCTCGATCAGGTGATAGATCACGTCCAGCGACAGCGCGAGTTCTGCGCTCTCTCCCGCGTATTCCTCCATCGTTGCGAAACGCTTCGTCGGATCCGATTCGAACCGGGCGCGGCACTGCGCCACCGCGGTGGAACTGACGTCGAACCCGAGATACGCCGGATAATCCGCCAGCGCGAGCTGGTTCCCGTCGCCGCAACCGAACTCGATCACGCTTTGCACGTCGTGCTCCCGCACGAACCGGTTCAGCACCTCGGCCTTGAACTCGGCGAAGAAGGTGTACGAGCCGACGCCGGAGTTGCCGCCGCTCGCGTAGCGCTGTTCCCAGTACGCCTCGGAACCGGGGAAGCGTTGCGGCGCACTCCGGTCGTTCGGCACATGCGTCCGGTGCAGCCGTCGCGCCAGGGCTCCGACGACCGGAATGCGTCCGAGTATCTCTTTCATCGGGTGCGAGCGGTGAAGCGTGGATGCCGCATCGATTCTGGCCGATGCCACGCGTGCCCGGCGAAAGCCCACGACGCACTCGAAGCTCATTCGGCGTGGCGACCGGCGCCCTCGCGTTACCCTGTCGCACTCGAGTGCGACCGCGACGGAGTACCGGATCGTGATCTTCGTCTCGCTCACCACCATTCGATCCCGGCTCGAGCGCCTGGACGAGATTCTCGCGTCGCTGCTGCACCAGTCGCGATCGCCGGATGCGATCCTGCTGAACGTGTCGCATGAGCCGTTCCTCCTCGACGAGGGAATCGACGAACCCGACCTCGAGCGCTTCACGACCGCTGTCGTGCGCAACGACGACCGGATCCGGGTGCGCTTCGTCGAAAACCTCGGTTCGTATCGCAAGATCGTCCCGGCGCTCGAGAGCGTTCGCGACCCCGACGACATCATCGTCACCGCCGACGACGACATTCCGTATGCGCCGCACTGGCTAGAACGACTGGTCGAGCAGGTCCGCGACACGCCCGCGACACCCGCGTACCGATGCCGGCAACTCAGCTGGGACGGCGCGTGTCTGCGTCCCTACGAAAAATGGCCTTTCGTCGGAGACGGAGTCGTTCCCGCCGAGCCCGAGCCGCGACTCGATCTGCTCCCGACGAGCGGCGCCGGCATCGCATTCCGCCGCGGATACTTCGACGAATCGGATCCGCTGGACGAACTCCGGCGCCTCGCACCGATGCAGGACGACATCGCACTGCGGCTGCTGATGCTCTCCAAGAACGTGGCGGTCGCCTGGCGGCCATCCGACGCCCACGGCGAGCGCTTCGAGGAGTTCCGCTCGCACGAGAACGCCGTCGACCTGTACCGGCACAACCGGCGCGCCGACTGGCTCGGGCGCACGCCCAACGACGCGGCGCTGCGCCGGGTCGCGGCGCTGCTCGCCCCGCGCGCCCGGTCCCCGGAAGCGCGCGAATGGTTCGAGCGCATCCGGCGCGGCACGGCGCTTCCGCGCCGGATCGACCGCCGCCTGCGCGAGCTGTACTGGGAGTACCGAAGCGCGCGCCGGCGCGAAGCAGCGCACTGAAGCGCGCGCCGGCCGATGCGATACTCGCGCCGATGAAACGCGCGCTGCTGATCGGATTCCAGTTTCCGCCGCTGGTCGGCACCAGCGGCGTGCAGCGGATGCTGCGCTTCGCCGAGCACCTCCCGGCATACGGATGGAAGCCCTACGTGTTGACCGCGTCGGCAGGAGCGATGCCGCAGACCGATCCGCGGACCCTGCACGACATTCCGGACGGCGTGACCGTCGTCCGCTCGTTCGCCCTGGACGCGGCGCGTCATCTCGCGATCGGAGGCCGCTACTGGCGCCGCCTGGCGATCCCCGATCGCTGGGCCTCGTGGATTCCCTTCGCCGTACGCGACGCCTGCCGGTTGATCGATCGCGAGGCGATCGACGCCGTGTGGACGACCTACCCGATCGCCTCCGCACACCGGATCGGCAACTGGGTGCACCGGCTGCGGGGCCGACCGTGGATCGCCGATTTCCGCGATCCGATGGCGCAGGACGACTACCCGAGCGACCCGCTGCTGTGGCGCAGCTTCGAGCGTATCGAACGCGAGGCGGCGCGCCGCGCCGCCTTCCTCACCTTCACCTCGCCCGGTGCGCGCGATCTCTACGCACGCCGCTACGGAGCCTCGTTCGACGACGCGCGCTTCACGCTGTTGATGAACGGCTATGACGAGGGCAGCTTCGCCGGCATCGAAGTCGCGCCGCCGCCCGCGCGCGCGCCGTCGAACGACGCTCCGCTCGTGCTGCTGCACAGCGGCGTCGTCTATCCCAGCGAACGGGATCCGACGCAGTTGTTCGCCGCGCTCGCATCGCTGCGCGCGCGTGGAGCCGTGTCGCACCGGACCCTGCGGCTCCGCTTCCGCGCTTCATCGCACGACGCGATGCTCCAGGAGCTGGCGGCTCGCCATGCGGTGGGCGACCTGATCGAGCTGCTGCCGCCGATCGGCTATCGCGACGCCCTGGCCGAGATGCGCGAGGCCGACGGGCTGCTCGTGCTGCAGGCGGCGAACTGCAACGGCCAGATCCCGGCCAAGCTCTACGAGTACCTGCGCGCGCAACGGCCGATCCTCGCGCTTGCCGATCCTGCCGGCGACACCGGACGGCTCGTCGCCTCGCTCGGCTCGCCCCACGTGGCGGCCCTCGAGGATGCACAGGCGATCGAGTCGGCATTGGCGGGTTTCCTCGATGCGATTCGACGTGGCGCTGGCTTCGTCGTCGCCGGGGAACGCGTGGCCGCGTTTTCGCGCAGGCGACTCACCGGCGAGCTCGCCCGCCTGCTCGATGCGGCAACGACCGGCGAGGCGGTCACGCAGCCTGCTTCGGCGATGCGAGGTTCCGCAGTGCGCGCAGGCCGAAACGCGTCCGCGTCCGGTCCCACGGAGTGAAGCGCGGAAGCATCGACACATCGGTGCCGCGCTCGGCGGCACCCGGTTCGGTGGTGAACGCGAAACGATAGCCGGCCCGCAGGGCCATCGCGGCGTGCGTCGGATCGAAATCGCGGTCGAGACGCCCGTTCGGATACGCGAAGAGGTCGATCTCCTCGCCGAGCAGCGCGCGCAGATCGTCGCGTCCGCCGCGAATCTCCTCCCACGCCGCATCCTCTTCGAGCGCGACGAGGATCGGGTGCGTGCGGGTGTGTCCGCCTACCGTCATCCCGCGCAGACGCAGCTCGCGCACCTGCTCGGGCCGCATCATCGGGTCGAAGCGGGCACGGACGCCGCATTGCGTTTCGAGCCGCTCGACCGCCTGCTCGCGCTCGTGCGGCGATCGGTGCTTCACCAGCGCGATGATGCGTTCGGCGCCCGCGCGACGCGACGCCGCGTCGCCGATCGAGAGACGCGCCGCATCCGGATCGGCAGGCTCGGGCATTCCGTTCGGCGGGCCGGCCGCGGCGCCATCGAGCAGCGCGCCGACGTCGATCGTCGTACGTTCGGTACGTCGCAGCGCCTCGAAGATCCGGTCGTTGAACATCGCCCCGCCCTGCAGATAAGCCGTTGCGATGAAGAACGCTGCCCGCACGCCGTGACGCTCGAGGATCGGCAACGCGATCTCCGCGTTGTCGCGGTAGCCGTCGTCGAAGGTGAGGACGGCCGCGCGCGCGGGAAGCGTGCCGGCGACCAGGCGCTCGCAGGCCTCGATCGGATCGAGCACGTGGAACTGCGACGCGATCCAGCGCACGATCGCATCGAAGCGGCGCGCATCCGGCTCCCCGGGGAACATCGGGTCGGTCCGTTCCGGCACGCGATGGAACAGGAACGCAGCCAGGCGCGCGCGCTCGCCGGCGGGCGACACCGCCGCCGTCAGCCAGCGGATCAATGCCGGACCCGCTCGTCGGCCATCGGCGAGGCGCGCAGCCACAGCTCGAGAATCATCAGCACCCACACCATCGTCCCGTAGTAGCCGGCGTGCCCGGCCTTCAGGTGCGCCAGCAGCGCATCGAGGAACTCGCCGCGGATCACGCCGCGCGCGGACAACGAACGCAGCGCGTCGTCGGCCGTCGTCCGCAGCCGCTCGTGCGTGAGCAGCCAGTCGCCGAAAGGCACTCCGAAGCCCTGCTTCTTCTTGTCGATGATCTCGTCGGGCAGGAAGCCGCGCAGCGATTCGCGGAAGAAATGCCGCAGGCGCCGCCCCTTGAGCTTCTGCTCGGGCGCCAGGCGCAGCGAATGCTCGACCAGCGCCTGCGTGAGCATCGGAAAGCACACCTCGACGCCCGCCGCGTGGCACATGCGGGTGACCTTCGGCAGGTCGCTGTCGGCGAGTGTGAACTTGAAGTCCCACGCGAGCAGCTTGTCGATCTGCGACATCGGCTCCTCGGCGGCACGCGCGCGCTGCCAGACCTCGCGCTCGAGGGCGAGCGGCTCGTCCGCGCGCACGTCGGCGAGAAACCGGTCGGTGAACACGCGCGTTGCACCGAGCCGGTTCAGCAGGTTGTAGCGCGCCTGCAGCCGATCGGGCAGCGGCTCCTTCGCCTGCTCGACGTAGCTGCGCGCCTTCGCCACGTATTTCGCGTCCACGCCGCGCATCGCGCCGAACAGCAGCGGCTCGACGAGCGCCGCGCGCATTGGCCCGGGTACTCGGTCGTACAGCGCGAACACCGCCTGCTTCGCATAGCGCTCGTTGCCGCCGTACAGCTCGTCGCCGCCGTCGCCGCCGAGCATGCGCGCGACGCCGGCCTCGCGCGCGAGGCTGGCGCAGAAGAAGGTCGGCACCGCCGACGAGTTGCCGAAAGGCTGCTCGTACTGCGTGGCGACCGCCTCGACGCCGTTGGATACGTCGTCGGGCGTCAGGTAGTACTCGGTGTGGTCGGTGCCGAAATGCTTCGCGGCCAGGCGCGAGTAGTGCGACTCGTCGTAGCCGCCGACGTCGAAGCCGATCGAGAACGTGCGCGCCGGTGCGCCGTACTGCTTCGTGACGAGCCCGGCGATGGTCGAGCTGTCGGTGCCGCCCGACAGGAAGCAGCCGATGCGCTCGCGAGCGTGCCCCGCGGTGCACTCGGCAACGCCGCGCGCGAGCGCGTCGAGGAACTCGCCCTTCTCGCGCTCGAAATCGAAGGCTCGATGCTCGTCGAACACCGGTTGCCACCAGCGGACGCGTTCCGCCGCGCCGCGCTCGATGCGAAGCGCCTCGCCGAGGTCGAGCCGGCGCACGCCGCGGCAGATGCTGTACGGCGCCGGGATCATGTGGAAATACGCGTAGTCGAACGCCGCCTGCCAGTCGACCTCGGCGGCCACGTCGGCGCGATTGGCGGCATCCGCCGGGCGGGCGCCGAAGCCGATCCGCCCCGGCTGCTCGCAGAAGAAGAGCGGAAAGGTCGAGAAACGATCGACGGCGAGCAGCGCTCGGCGGCGCTCGGCGTCCCACAGCGCGATCAGGAACTCGCCGGCGATCGACCCGAGCACTTCATCGCCGCGCTGCTGCCAGGCATCGAGAAGCGCCTGTGCCGGGTCGCGCAGCACCTCGCCGAGCGGCGAGTCCAGGAAGCGCAGCCGCCCGAATACGAGCGCACCCGAGCCTGCGCGCTGCACGAGCGAACGGCCCGGCGCGGAATTCGTCGCCGGATCGGGTGCGAGATCGACGCGTCCGGTCGCGGAATCGATCGTGCCGCCAAAGGGAATCGGCAGGCGTGAATGCTTCAAACCAGAACCTCCGCCGGCGCCGGATGACCGAGAAAGGCGGTCGGGCTTGCGGTGAGGCCGTAGGCCCCGGACTGGAACACCGCGATCAGGTCTCCGGGCTCGGCATGCGCGAGCGGCATCCGGTCGGCGAGCAGGTCGAGCGGCGTGCACAGCGGGCCGACCACCGACTGCACTTCATCGAGCGGCGCGCCGATGCGGTTGGCCACCGCGACCGGATAATTCTTGCGCAGCACCTGGCCGAAGTTGCCCGACGCGGACAGATGATGATGCAGCCCGCCGTCGGTGACGAGAAAGACCTGTCCGCACGACTCCTTTCTCTCGAGCACGCGGCAGACGTAGACCCCGGCTTCGGCGACGAAATAGCGGCCCAGCTCGATCACGAGCGGCGCACCGATCTCGCCCGCTGCGCGCGAACACAGCGTCTGCAGGTTCTCGCCGATCGGCGCGAGATCGAGCGGCTGCTCTCCGGGGAAGTACGGCACGCCGAAACCGCCGCCCAGGTTCAGCCACTGCACCGGCTCTCCCCAGTGCGCGAGCAATCGGCGGCCGAGCTCGTAGGTCTTCGACTGGGCGTCGACGATCGCGTCGGCACGCAGGTTCTGCGAGCCACCGAAGATGTGCAGGCCGACGAGCGCGAGGCCACGCGCGCGCATCGCATCGAGCACCTCGGGCAGCTTCGCCTCGTCGATGCCGAAGGGTTTCGGGCCGCCGCCCATCTTCATCCCCGATGCCTTCAGCTCGAAGGCCGGATTGACTCGCAATGCCACGCGCGGCGGCACGCCGAGCGCGTTGCCCGCCTCGACCGCGGCGTCGAGCTGCGCCACCGACTCGGCAGTCATCGTGATGCCCGCGGCTACCGCTCGCCGGATCTCGGCATGCGTCTTGCCGGGTCCCGCGAAGCTGATCCGCGCGGGGTCGACGCCCGCATCGAGGGCAACCGCCATCTCCTGCGCGGAGGCGACGTCCAGACCGTCGGTGAGCGCCGCCAGGTGCTGCACGAGCGCCGGCATCGGGTTCGCCTTGATCGCGTAGTGCAGGTGCAGGCCGCAGGGCAGGGCCTCGCGCAGCGAACGCACGCGCGCGGCGATTGCCGCGCGATCGTAGGCGTAGAACGGCGTGCGCCCCACGCGCTCGGCCAGTCGGCCGATCGGAACGCCGCCCACCGCGAGCGCGGTGCCGAAGACATCGAAGGCCCGGATCGGCGCGTGCTGGGCGAAACGGATTTCCGTCACGAGAACAGTCCCCTGCGTTCGGCGGCGAGCTGCTTGCGATCGATCTTGCCGTTCGCGTTGCGCGGCAGCGATCCCTCCATCCAGTCGATTCGCTGCGGCAGCATGTACGTCGGCAACCGATCGCGGCACTCCTTCAGCAGCCCGTCGGTATCGGCCGTCCGGCCTTCGGCAGGCACCGCGACCAGCACGATCGCCTGCCCCAGCGCCGGATGCTCGACGCCGAAGGCCGCCACCTCGGCCACCTGCCCGCTGGCGTAGACCGCCTCCTCGACCTCGGTGGGGCTTACGCGGTAGCCCGAGGTCTTGATCATCTCGTCGCGCCGGCTGACGAAATAGAGGAAGCCCTCCTCGTCGCGCTTCACGGTGTCTCCCGACCACACCGCCATCTCCATGAGGACGAGCTCCTTGCGCTGCCCGGGGAGCGGCCGGAAGCGCTCGGCGGTCTTCTCCGGATCGTTCCAGTAGCCCAGCGAGACCAGCGCTCCGCGGTGCACGAGCTCGCCCGGCTCGCCCGGTGCGCATTCGGTACCGTCCTCGCGCACGACGAGCACCTCGGCGTTCGGAATCGCCTTGCCGATCGACGTCGGCCGACGATCGACCTCCTCGGGCGGCAGGTAGGTCGATCGGAAGGCCTCGGTGAGGCCGTACATCAGGTACGGCTTCGCGCCCGGCACGCGCCTGCGCAGCTCGGCGAGCGTGGCCGTGGGCATCGCCCCGCCCGAGTTCGTGAAGTAGCGAAGATGCGCGTCGATCGACGCCGGCCAGTCGAGCGCCGCGAGCTGGATCCACAGCGGCGGCACGGCGGCGAGCCCCGTGATGCGCTCACGCACCAGCGCACGCAGCACGTCCTGCGGCAGCAGGTAGTTGTGCAGCACCGCGGTCGCACCCACCAGGAAAGCGGTCGTCAACTGCGACATCCCGTAGTCGAAGGACAGCGGCAGCACCGCGAGGATGCGGTCTTCGGCAGTGTTGCCGAGATAGGTCGAGACGCTGTGCGCGCCCTCCACGACGTTCCGGTGCGAGAGCACGACGCCCTTCGGACGGCCGGTGCTGCCGGACGTGTAGAGGATCGCCGCCATGTCCACGTCGAGCACGCGCGACACGGGCGAGCGGTCGTCGGACGCGGCAGCCATCGCGTCTTCCCAGCGTGCGACCCGGATGCCGCGACCTTCGTTCGCGGCGGGCAGGTCGTCGGCGCCGGCGCCGACGACGACCACGTGGCGCAGATCCGGCCCCGGCTCGTCGAGCGCGAGCAGGCTCGCGGCGCGCTGCGCGGTCGTCACCAGGATCTCGACATTGCAGTCGCGCGCGATGTAGGAGGCCTGCTCGGCCTTGAGCAGCGGGTTGATCGGCACGAAGACCGCACCAGCGCGCGCAGTGCCCCAGGTGGCGACGATCGTTTCGGCGCGCTTCTCGATCCAGATACCGATGCGCGCGGCGCGCGCAACGTCGAGCGAACGCAGCGCGGCGGCGAAACGCCGCACCTGGCCGGCCAGTTCGGCATACGAAAGCGCGGCCTTGCCGGCCACCAGGGCGGTCGATTCGGCACGACGGTCGGCCGACCGGTCGAGCAGGTCGGAAAACAATTCTGACATGGAGCCTTCCTCGGGGAGCCCGCAGTGTATCGACTTCGCCCGGCGCCGGACGTCAGGTTTCTCACGTACCGGCTTTGGCAAGGAAGATAGAATGCCCGCGAGACCCCATTCCCGGAACGGACTTCCATCGATGTTGTCCCGCGACTCGCTTCGAGCCATCCTGAGCGCACAGCTCGGGACGGCGTATCCGCCGTCCCACTTCGAGGAATCGACGCCGCTGCTCGGCAGCATCCCCGAGCTCGACTCGATGGCGGTCGTGGGCATTCTCGCCGCGATCGAGGACACCACCGGGATGGCCATCCCCGACGACGAGGTCAGTGCCGATGTATTTGCAACCTTCGGAACGCTGCGTGAATTCGTCGAGAGCCAGTGCAAGGCCGCGTGAGGCGATGCGGATCGCGCTGCGCTGGATTCTTGCGGGGTCGCTTTCGCTCGCCGCGTTTGCCGCTGCGGCGCAGGACCGCGCACCGGCCGACGAACCACCGAGCACTCCGCTGCCGCGCGCCGTCGGACTGTGCGGAGAACTGGGCAACGCCTACGGTCCCTTCGACTACCGTACGGACAAGAACAAGCTCGGCGTGGTCGAAGCTTTCCACTTCACGCCGTCGGTCGAGAATCTGCAGCACGGCAAGTCGGGATCGCTCGGCGGCGACCTCGACTACACGCTGCGCGCGTTCCCGAACCACCACCGCGCCCTGTACGCGATGATGCGCCTCGGCGAGCGTTCCGGCACGAGTACGGCGCACGGGGCACACTTTCCCGTGGAATGCTATTTCGAACGTGCGATCCGCTTCCGACCCGACGACGCGCAGGTGCACGCGCTCTACGGCTTCTTCCTGGTCAAGGGGAAGCGCCTGGACGAAGCCCGAAAGCAGTTCGAAGCGGCCGAGAAGCTCGATCCGCAGGACCCGCAGGTGCTCTACAACATCGGGCTCGGCTACGCCGACCTGAAGGACTACGACAAGTCGCTGCAGTACGCGCACAAGGCCTACAAGGCCGGCGTTCGCTTCGGCGGATTGCGCGAGCGCCTGCAGCAGGCGGGTCGCTGGCGCGACGCGAGCGGTTGATTCCCTCGAGCCCGTCGCCCATACCGTGAGCCGCATCGCGCGGGTGCGCGACGATCTGCGCCGCATGGGAGCGGGCGGCTGGCTCGTCCACGCGTCCTCCACACTCGTTACGCGTCTGAGCTTCGGCCGCGTGCGCGTGCTCGCACTGCGCTTCTACGTGCAGCCCGTGGCGCGCACCAGGCTGCTGCCTCCGCGACGCGCAGCCGATTCGATCCGCGTCGAGCCGGTGACGCGCCAGGCGTTCACCGCCGAGGATTTCGGACGGCCGGCCGATGCGATCCGCGATCGCTTCGACGACGGCGCGGTCTGCATCGCGGCGGTGAAAGGCGACGCGCTGCTCGGATTCATGTGGCTGCAGCAGGACGTTCTTCGCGAGCGGCTCGTGCGTTGCCGCCTGCACGCGCTTCCCGCCGACCGCGTCGCATGGGACTTCGACTTCCACATCGAACCCCAATATCGGCTCGGGCGTCTGTTCGCGCGTTTGTGGGACCGCGCATTCGACACGCTGCGCGAGCGCGGCATCGACGCGACGGTAAGCTGGATCCGCTTCGAGAACCGCAGCTCGGAGCACGCGCATCTGCGGCTCGGCGCCCGGCGGCTGGGATGGGCGGTATTCGTGACCGCGTTCGAGCATCAGCTGATGCTCGGCTCGATGCGTCCGCTACTCGCCTATGCGAGGCCCGGAGAGACTGCGGACCTCTACGTGGATGCCACGCAATTCGTCGACGCCGGCAACGCGTCCGGGGCGGCGAGCGAGCCACGGGGATGAGCGCAGCTCACGGCGTTCGATCGCCGACGACCGGCGCGGGCCGGCCTTCGATCACGGCGCCGATGTCGGGTTGCCGCCCCATGAAGCCGTCGGTGATTCCGGCGATCGGTATCCCTGCATGCTTCAGACGGCTCCGCTCGGACAGCACCGGTTCATAGAGCGGCACGATCGGAACGAAATAGGCTTCGTCGAACCGGATCTGCGTTCGAAACGGATTCGCCTCTGCGATGACGTCGTGGTCGTGACGCCTCGTGCTCTCGCCGAACAACGGCGTCGTCGACGGCAGCCGGGCGCGGGCTGCCTCGATCGTGCCTGCCGAGCCGCCGCTCTTCGTCCACCAGACCTTGTTGTCCGGATACCAGGCGTTGTGGTCGAAGTCGATCGGGTCGTTGCCGCGCGCTTCGAACGCCAGCAGCGCGTCGCCGGAGAACCACAGGAGATTGTTCCGGTACGCCCAGGCGCGGATCGCGCCCTGGTCGGGCTGAGCCCACCCCCACTTCGCTCCGCCCCGGTAGCCGGGCATCCGCACGACGGTGTTGTTGTAGAAGAGCAGACCCGTGTTCGTATTGTTCAGCTTGTACGGCTGCCGACCGACGTTGATCGCGACGTTGCGAAAGACGAAGGCCGGCCCGCCGTACATCGGATCGAACGACGCGAGCGTCATCGAATTCTGCACGCGGTTGTCGTAGAACGTGACGTTGCGAACGCCGTAGTCGCCTTCGAAGGCGTCGTCACCGGTGAAGAGCACGCGGTTCCGATAGAAATGAACGCCGGTGTTGGCGGCGCCCTGCGATACCGCCATCGCGTCGCCGAACCCGGCCAGCGTGTTGTTGAAGACCGCGTGGCCGGCGCCCGGCACCCGGATGCCGTCGTCGTTCCAGGTGGCGTTCGACTCCAGCGCCGCTCGTTCAAAGAGATCGTTGCCGATCAACGTGTTGTCGTAGACGAGAACGCTCTTCATGTCTCCGGCGGAAATGATCCCCTGGTCCACGCCGAGAATCTTCAGATGGCGCAACGTGATGCGCTCGGGAACCGAACCCGACCACATCTGGATTCCGACCGACTTCGCCGCGGTGCCGCTGTCGGCGTTCGAGCCTTCGATCGTCAGGTTCTCGACGACGACGTCCGATGCACGCACGAGATGCAGCACGCGTCCGGTCCTGTCGACGATGCGTACGCCGTCGCGGCTCTCGCCGCGCACGAAGATCGGGCGTGCCTCGGTGCCGCTGCGCTTCAGCGTGAGTTCGTCGACCTCGTAGGTGCCGTTGCGGAACAGGATGACGTCGCCAGGGTTCGCTTCGTCGAGAACGGCCTGGATGCGGGCGCTCGTCGTTCCGGGAGCGATCGTCTTCGTGGGCCTGCCGGCGGCATCGGGCAGGGAACGGGTGCGCGCGCGCAGCGTGCGAACGACCTCCCCGTCGGCGCCCTCCACACGCACCTCGACGCGATACCCGCGGCCCGGTTCGAGACCGGTGATGACGCCGGCGAAGACCTCGTCGACCCTGTGGCCCTTCGCGGCGAATTCCGGATGCACGCGAAACAGCGGATGCGCTTCCCGCCACTGCTCCTCGCCGTCTGCCGCATAGCGCACCGTCGTGCCGAGCCGCTCGCCCGGCTCCGCCAGGATCGGCATCACGAGCGAGATCTGTTCCGGCGTGGCCGGCCCGTCCTGGGCGAGCGGCGCCAGCGCGCGTTCGAGGAGGCCGGCAGCGAGCTTCGGCGCGGTGGCGGCAACGCCGTCGGCGGACGTCTGCGCGGTTGCCGGCATGACGCCGGCCCATTGGACGACCAGCATCGACGCAATCGAGCGCAACACGATCGACGGGAAGATCGGCATCCGATTCGCTGCGCGTCGCTTCATCGTCCGCTTCTCCCGCTTTCGTGCCCGAGCGCCGTGAGGAAACGGATCGTGTCGGCGACGACGGCCTCCCAGTCGGCCGGATCCGAGCAAGTGTGATCGGCCTGATCGAGCCGCAGCCGGCTCACGTGCGGCAGCTCCTTCGACATGGTACGACCGAGCGCGGCCTCGAATTCGGCCGCCGTGAGGTCATTGCCGCTCAGCTGCAGCCGTATCGGGCAGCGGGCCCGGGCAAGCGCATGCGCGACACGCGCTGCGAGATCGGACGATGCTTCGCCGGCCGCAACCGGACGACGCGCACCCACGAAGCGGAACAGATGACCTGCCGCCTCGCGAACGCTTCCGGCGACATCGACCTTTCCGGTGGCCAGCCTCGTCCAGAACTCGCGCGAGCGCAGGCGCGAGCCGTAATGCTGCTTGACGATCGCGGCCGAACGCGTGTCATCGCTGCGCGCCCACGGATTGGCTGCAACGACCGCGGCGATGCGCGCGTCGACGAGCGCATGAAAGAGTGCCGCCGTTGCACCTTCGCACAGCCCCCAGAGCACGACGCGCCTGCATTGCGGCACGGAGCGCTGCAGGACGTCACAGGCATGCGCAATGTCCGGCCCGACCCGTTCGAAGTCGGGCAGCGGGCCCGCGCTGTCGCCCAGGCCGGTGTAGTCGAAGCGCAGGCAGGGGTAACCGGCACGTGCAAGCGCTCGCGACATGGTCACGAACTGGCGATGCGAACCGACGCGCGTCTGCGGACCGCCGACGACGATGACGAGGCCGACGTCCGATGTCGGCTGCGGCGACTTCGGCATGGCGAGCACGCCGAGCATGCCGTCGAAGCAAAGCAGCGTTTCGTCGGGTTCCACGCAAACAGGCGTCTCGGTCATCCGCACCGCTCACGCACGTGCCGCTCTACTGCGTTCGCTGTCGCATCGACGAGCAGCGGAAGGTCGACGAGATCGGGAACGTTCCAGAACGGCGCACCTTCCACGGCGAGAAGATCGACCTCGACCCCCGCGTCCCGCCAGGCTCGCGCCCGGCCTTGCAATGCCTCCGAGGGGAAAGCCACACCCTCGGCCACGGGCGGCCGCACGTCGATCAGCGTTGCCGCCGGCACTCGTGGAGCCACGGTGGCATCGAGTCGCTCGAGTTGCGCAGCCAGCAGCGGCGAGACGGGATAGCCGCCGAGGAACGCGATTCGCCCTGTCGCCCATTCGGCCCTGGCGTCGACGCGCTCCGCGCCCGGACGCCGCTCCCCGGCGATCTTCGCGGCCCTGTGCAGGGCCGACAGCTGCATGCGCCCCTGCAGCACCGGCGCCCAGCCGACCAGCGCGTCTACGGTTCCCGGTACCCGATGCGTCAGTTCGGCCGCGAGCGCTACGCCGAGGCGACAGCCGCAGAGCACCAGCGGGGCTTCGGAGTCGGCCCCCATGCGTTCGAGCATCGCCGCGAAATCGTCGAGCCAGCGTTCGACGCTGGCCTCCTCGAATCCCGCGCTGCTGTCGCCGGTACCGCGGGGATCGAACAGCGTGGACGCGATCGAGCGCTCGGCAAGCGCCTCCGCGCTCAGGCGAACCATGCGCCGCGTCTGGTTCATTTCGTCGCCGAAGGCGGGAACGAAAAGCACCCGCGCACGGATCGCGTCGGGCGGGGTCCAGCGGAGGACGACACTGCGGTGCCCGTCGAAACGCTCGAACGCGGCCGACATCCTCGGGTCGTTCACTCGACCGATCACGCCGCTGCCCTCACGGCCGGATCAAGGCTGCAGCGCTCCCGCCAAGGGCGCGCCTCGCGTCAACGGCTCCATCGCGCGGTCGCGCCGATATTGGAAGCGGGGCAACCAGGCGGCCGGCACATCCGATGCACCTTCCCTGGGAGGGAGAAGCGCCGAAGCCGACAACCGATAGTCGCCGTGCGCGGGATCGCGCAGCGCCGAGAGCGGGACTTGCCGATTCCCCGACTCCTCGGCAATCGACGGAATGCCGAGTTTCGCGCCGCCCACCCAGAGATTGTCGAAGAGAAATGCGGTCGCATTTCCGGGAGACACCCGGACGAACACCCCATCCCGCGCGCCGGAATCGACCACCGTGTTGTGCGACATCGCCAGCTCGTTCACCGGCCACTTGTATCCCTCGGCGCCGTACGAAACGATCACCGGGTTCTGCGTCTTCGCCGACTGCTCGATGATGTTCCCGATGACGAGCGCGCGGCCTCCGTTCGGAAATTCGAGCTCGTAGCTCGAGTCTCCGTCCTCGTCGGTGAGCCGGTTGTATTCGATCCGGTTCTCTCTCGCGCGCGACTTCAGCAGGTGTCCGGCGCGTCCGCTGTGGAAGTAGCTCGCGCGCACCTCGAGTCTTGCGATGCGCCCGGCATACACGCCGTGGCTGTACCCGTCGCCGTGGCCGTTTCGCGCGAACAGCGATCGCTCGATCAGCAGGGTGGACCTGCCGTCGTTCGAGGTGAGGATGCCGTTCTCGTTGTCGAGAAAACTCGAGTCGCGAACGACGAGCGCGCCGTGCTCGAAGCGAATGCCCGCACCGTTCCGGTCCGCCACGCGCGCACCGATGAAATCGAAGCCTTCGACTTCGA
>CALCZN010000210.1:0-3255 GCA_937903095.1 uncultured Burkholderiales bacterium | reverse complement strand
ATACGAGATATTGGCGTGACTGGAGTTCAGACGTGTGCTCTTCCGATCTTAGGTCTTCGAAGATCGCGCCGCCGACGATGCGCGCCCAGGTGAGCGCCTGGAAGAGCGCTCCCTGCACGAAGACCTGCGAGCGTGCGTGCCACAGGCCGTTCTCAAGCACGTCCATCAGTTGCGCGACGCCCACCGGGAAGAGGTCGAGCACGACCATCCCCATCAGCCCGACGTTGATCGACCAGAACACGCAGCGCAACAGCCGCGCGTTCCAGCGCGCCGGCTCGACCAGGCTGCGCGCGCAGAACACGATCATCGCGATCGCGAGATTGCCGTAGACGCCCATCAGCGCGGCGTGGCCGTGGTTCACGGTGAGATAGGTGCCGTGCTCGTAGTAGTTGACGATCGGCAGGTTGACGAGGAAGCCGAACATTCCGGCGCCGAGGAAGTTCCAGAAGTTCACGCCGAGCAGGAAGATGAAGGCCTCGCCGTGCGCGAACGAGTTGCCTGCGCGCTGCGGCGCGTTGCGGAACTGCCAGGCCTCGAGCGTGAGCAGGATCAGCGGCACCACCTGCAGCGTCGAGAACACGCTGCCGATCGCCAGCGTGACCACCGGCTTGGCGTTCCAGTAGAAGTTGTGCGAGATGCCGAGCAGCCCCGAGCCGAGGAAGAGCAGCGTTGCCAGATAGACGATGCGCGAGGCCGCCGGGTGGCTCACGAGCCGCATCAGCACCATGCAGTAGGCCAGCAGCGCGGTGGCGAACACCTCGAAGAAGGCTTCGACCCACATGTGGATCACTGCCCAGCGCCAGAAGTCGGCGACGACGAAGTTCGTCTCGGGACCGGAGACGAAGCCCGAAAGGAACAGCAGCAGCACGCACGCGACGCACCAGACGAGCCATTTGGGCAGCGTCCACGCATCGCCCGTGCGCCAGGTCGGGACGACGGCGCGCGCGAGCACGATCGCCCACAGCGCGATCACGACGAAGAGCATCGCCTGCCACAGGCGCCCCTGCTCGACGAACTCCCAGCCCTGGCTGCCCAGCCAATGCCAGTGCTCGCCGAGGACGCCGTGCGGGCCGAGGGCCACGCCGGCCAGGCCGCCGGCCGCGGTGACGACGAGCAGCACGAACATCGCGTCGACGAGACGGCGCTGGCCGGCGATCGCGTGCGGACTGGCGGTGGAGATCACGAAGATCGACGAGCCGATCCAGCACGCGGTGATCCACAAGAGCGCGAGTTGCAGGTGCCAGCCGCGCACGATCGGGATCGGCAGCGTCTCGGCAAGGTCGATGCCGAACACGCGCGTGACGCCGAGGAAGTCGTGCACGGTGAGGATGCCGGCGACGATCTGCAGCACGAAGAGCAGCGCGGCGACGACGAAGAACTTCCAGGTCGCGCGCTGCAGCGCCGACGGCGCGGCTTCGAGCGGCGAGTGCACGCTCGCTTCGCCGGGGAATTCGATGCGTCGTCGTCGTTGCGCCTGCGCCTGCGCCGGCCGAGCTTGCCGCTCCGACGAGCGCCAGCCGGCGATCCGCGAATAGCGCCCGTAGGCGAACAGGACCACGCCCAGCGCGGCGACGAGCGCGAGCACGGCAACGGCGCTCCACAGCACGACCTGCGCACTCGGACGGTTGCCCGCCAGCTCGTCGTAGGGCCAGTTGTGCGTGTACGAGTAGCTCTCGCCCGGACGCTCGGCGCCGCACACCCACGCGCCCCAGAAGAAGAACGCGGCGAGGTCGCGCAACTCCGCCTCGTCGGAGATCCAGCCGGCCGGATGGAAGGGCTCGTTGCCTTCGCCGCGAAAGCGCGCGGCAACCTGCCGCTCGAGGTCGCGCGCGGCGTAGGCCTGCGCTTCGCCGATGCGCACGATGTTCGCCGCCTCGTCGTAGCGGTTGCGGCGGATCGCCCGCTGCGCGGCGGCGAGCGCCGAATCGTCGTCGACGCCCTCGCGCGATGCATGCCAGTCGCGCATCGCGAGCGCCACGCGATGCAGCGCGTCGGCGGTGAAATCGGGGCCGCGGCCGGCGCCGTCGCCGAAGAAGCTGCCGTAGTTCATCAGCCCGTATTTCAGGAACACGGCCTGTCCGCGCCGGATCGCGTCGGCGGCCACCTGCGTGGTTCCCCGCTCGTCGACGAAGTCGGGCACGGGCGGCGCATCGGCGTAGGTGCGCGCGCCCATGTACAGCATGCTCAGCACGCCGATCGCGAGCACCGCGGTGAGCGGGATCCACCAGCGTCGCCGGTGCATCACGTAACGGTTCCACAGGCGACCCATGCTCCTCATCTCCCGCGCGTTGCGCCTGTCGCGACTGTTCCGTTCGCCGCGCCCGCTTCACTCGCCAGGCTCGCGTCGATCGCGCAGGCCGCCTGCGCCGTGTCGACCAGCGGCATCATCGGCGGCAACGCCGGCGTCGCGACGACCAGCGGCTCGTCCATGCTCAGCGCCTCGAGGAAGGCGACGAGATCGCTCTTCTCCGCGGCGCTCAGGCCCAGCGGCTGCAGCAGCGGCGACCTGTTCGGCGCGTCGCCGCCGCCGCGATCGAAGAAGTCGACCACCTCGGCGAGCGTCGCGAAGACGCCGTTGTGCATGTAGGGCGCCGTGTAGCGCAGTTCGCGCAGCGACGGCGTGCGAAAGCGCCCGATGTCGGTAGGGTCGCGCGTGCGGTACCAGCGGCCGAGGTCTTCTTCGGCATCCCGGTATAGCGCGCGCGGCGCGTCGCGCTGCGCGTTCTGCCAACGCACGGCGATCTGCACGAGCGGGCTCGAGTCGAACAGCGTCTGGCGCGGAACGCCGAGCGCGTGGTATTGCTGGTCGCTCGCCAGCGGTCCGTTGTGACAGGCGATGCAGCGCGCCTTGCCGGTGAAGAGCGCATAGCCGCGCTGCGCGGCCGGCGTCATCGCGCCCGCGTCGCCTGCGGCGAAGCGATCGAAGGGCACGCGCCGCGGGTCGGAGACGATCGTGCGCTCGAAGGCGGCGATCGCGCGCCAAGCGTCGTCGAGCTGCGGCCAGTCGGTGCCGAAGACCTCGCGGAAGCGATCGACGTATTCGGGCACGAGCCGCAGCCGCATCTCGATGAGTTCGGCTTTTCCGTTGCCTTCGACCGGCGCCTGCATCGCCGAGCGAGCCTGCACTTCGAGGCGGTCGATCGTGCCGTCCCACATCAGCCGCCGGAAGTGCGCGGCATTGAGCACGGTCGGGTTGTTGCGCCACAGCCGGTGGCCCGGATAGCCGGGCGCGAGCGGCTCGTGGTGTGCCCAGCC
>CALCZN010000209.1:0-4010 GCA_937903095.1 uncultured Burkholderiales bacterium | reverse complement strand
TGAACCGCCTGTTCATCCGCAACGGCGAGCTCAAGCGCCGTATCACGCGCACGATACTCTCGGCGATGACCAACGGCGTCCCCTGGCTGAAGGTCACCTACCAGCGCGACTATCGGCAGGACCCGATCATCCAGAACCGGATCGCCGATGCGCAGGACAACCTCGCGCGCATCCGGGCGCTGACCGCGGGTATCGAGCGCGCCGAGGGCGACACCGAGGCGAAAGAGGCCGAGCTCGCGCAGCAGATCGAAGCGCTCGAGCAGCAGGTCGAGGTGCTCGTCGAAGAAGGGCTCGTGATCGACTTCATCGCCGACGACGACATCCTGATCCTCGACGAGTCGCTCACCACGTTCTCCGAGTACCCGCAGGCGCGCGCGATCGCACACCGAATCTGGATGACGGTGTCCGAGTTCGAGGAGCGCTTCGGCAAGAAGCCGACCGGCGCGAAGTATGGCGACAAGCGCACCGAGGCGAAGGACAAGACGAAGCGCCGCGACCGCGAGCAGTTCGTGCAGGCCTTCGAGGTGTGGGATCGCACCTCGCAGACGATCTACACGATGGAGTTCGGCGCGAAGGAGTGGGCGCGCGATCCGTATCGTCCCCAGCGGGTCGGTCGGCGCTGGTACTCGTTCTTCGCGCTCTACTGGAACGAGGTCGACGGCCAGTTCTATCCCCTGTCCGACGTCGAGCAGTGGACCGGGCTGCAGGACGAGTACAACGCGATGCGCACGCAGCTCGCGCAGGCGCGAAAGGAAAACCGCCCGGGGTGGGCCTACCGTAAGGGCGGCGCGCTCACCGACCGGGACGTCGACAACCTGGCGAACCGGCGCGGCCGACAGATGATCGGCGTGACGACCAACGGCGCGAATGCGCCGCTGCAGGGCGAGCTCGTCGCGATCCCGGCCACGCCCATCGATCCGACCGCCTACGACACGACGCCGGTGTTGCGCGACTTCGAGCAGACATCCGGGGCGTCGGATGCGAGCCGCTCAGCCATCCAGAAAGCGAAGACCGCCACCGAGGCCGAGATCCAGGCGATGGGCATGCAGTCGCGCACCGCCTATCGGCAGGACACGATCGAGGAATTCATCGGCGAGATGGCCGAATACGCGGCCGAGGTGTTCCTCCTCGAACTCACCGCGCCGCAGGTCGAGCGGATCGCAGGCGCGGGCTACGTGTGGCCGACGCTGCCGCGCGACGAAGTTGTCGACATGGTGTCGATCCGCATCCGCGCGGGATCGACCGGCAAGCCGAATCGGCATCAGGAGCGCGAGGCGTGGGTGCAGCTCTCGCCGATGCTGCTGAAGATGATCGACAAGGTGCTGATGCTGCGCCAGCAGGGCCTGAACGACCAGGCCGAGGGCGTGATCGAGATGCTGCGCGAGACGATGCGGCGCTTCGACGAGCGCATCGACATCGAGAAATACTTCCCGCCGCTGCCGCCGATGCAGATGCCTGGTGCCATGCCCGGTGTCATGCCGCCTGACGGCCTGCCGCCCGAGACGCTCGAAGATCCCGCGCTGGCGATGGCCGGCGCTCAACCCCCTGCGGGCCTGCCCGCGCAACTCGTAGGAGCATGACATGTTAGGTGAAGTCGAAACCGTTGATCGCTTCGTTTGTGATCACGTTTTACCCGCTCGCTCTGCTCGCCGGCGTGCTCTCGTCGGTATATGCGGCGGCGTGAACGAGAAATGACGACGAGTCGTTAAAAGGAGACCCGATGCCACCCGAACAGCAAGACGACCTCGAGCCGGCAGCCCCGGCCGAGCCGACCGGCCAGCAGACCGAAGCGACCGAGAGCACCGAGGGGGCCGTCTCCTCCTCCTCGCTGCTCGAGACGCTTCGCGGCTCGCTGGCCGCCGGCGATGAGGGCGAGGATGGTGACGCTGCGCCGGCAGCGAAGGAGGGCGATACAACCGCGACCACAGGCGAGCGCCTGCGCGGGCCCGATGGCCGCTTCATCGCGAAGGACGGTACGCCGACCGACGACCCGGCGCAGGCGCAGCTCGTCGACCCCGCGAAGCCCGCGCAGCCCGAGGCGAAGCCCGCCGACGACCCGTACCGCGAGCCGGAAGGGTTGAAGCCCGAGGCGAAGGAACGCTTCCGGTCGCTGGTGACGATGGCGAAGGAATCGAAGCAGCAACTCGAGGCCGCGCAGGCGCAGGTCGGCGAGATGCAGCAGACGGTCACGGCGTTCCAGCAGATGATCGTCGAGTCGGGCGCGACCGACCAGGAGTTCCTCGCGCTGCTCGACTTCGCGCGCGCCGTGAAGTCCGGCAACTGGCAGGCCGCCGAACCGCTCCTCGCGCACCTCACGCAGCAGTACCGCGTGGCGACCGGGCGCGACCCGAACGGCGCCGATCCGTTCGCGCAGCATCAGGATCTGGCGCAGGCGGTGCAGGAGGGCAAGATCACGCCCGAATACGCCCGGCAGGTCCTGCAATCGCGCCAAGTGCTCGCGCAGCAGCAGCAACAGGCGCAGGCCGCCCAACAGCAGCAAGTCACGCAGCAGCAGTACGTGCAGGCCGTGCAATCGTCCGCCCAGACTGTGCGCTCGATGGTGCAGCACTGGTCGCAGACGGACCTGGACTGGCCGAAGAAGCAAGCGATCATGCAGGAGCACGCCAAGCGCATCGGCGAGACGATGCCGCCCGAGCACTGGCAGGCGGCGCTGCAGCTCGCCTACGACATGATCGGCCAGACGATGACGACGATGACGACGCCGCGTCCGCAGCCGGCACCCGGCGATCCGCAGCCGTTGCGTCCCGCCGCGGCGAATGCCGGCCGGCGTGAGCCGGCATCGCTGCAGGAAGCGATCGCGGGAGCGGTCGGCGCCGCGTAACGATCTCTTCGGGGTCTCCTCTGTCCGTTCCGACGGACTTCGCCCTCGCACGGCGGGCTTTTTTTTCGCCCTGTGGAGTAAGCCAATTCGACCGTCGTACGGTCGCGCCTGACTGCAGCCGCGCGCCTCGTCAGCGCGCACCCGCCCGACCTGATCGGCTGAATGCGGCCTCGCCAACCGCGAATCGGAGCGGACCCGCAAGGGACCTATTCGTCATTCGCAAAGGAGGCAGCCATGCCGTTTACCGTGAATCAGCTCGCCGAGGCCACCAAGGTCGGTCTCGACTTCTACGTCAAGAACAAGCCGATCGATCAGATCTCGGTCGATCGCCCCTTCATGAACGCCCTGAACGCCCGGAAGAAAGATTTCCCCGGCGCGAAGGAATACGTCGTCGAGCAGCTGCGCGCGCGCTACAGCTCGAACTTCCAGTGGTACCGCGGCTCGGGCTCGGTCACCTACAACGAGCGCAACACGATCGAGCAGGTCAAGTACCCGTGGAGGAGCGCCCACGACGGTCTGATGATCGACGAGGACCGGCTCGCGCAGAACGGGATCATCGTCACCGACGACCGCACCGCGAAGGCGTCGGACGCCGAGATGATCCAGCTCACGAACCTGCTCGACGAGCAGTTCGAGGTGCTCAAGCTCGGCTACGAGGAGAAATTCTCGCAGGCGATCCAGCTCGACGGCTCGTCCTCGACGGACGCGATCGCGGGGCTCGACTTCCTTGTTCCCGTCACCGATGCGCCCTCCGGCTCGGGCACCGAGGTGGTCGGCGGCATCGACCGCTTCACCAATGCCTGGTGGATGCCCTACCGCGAGAAGGGGCTGGTCGAGGCGACCATCCTCGACAAGACCGAATCGGCCTGGCGCGCGGTCTCCAAGGGCGGGCGCCCGACGCACATCTTCGCCGGGAAGGATTACATCGATCTCTTCCGCAAGGCGGCGACGGCGTCCACCGCGATCCAGCGCTTCATCCAGGTGCCGGCCTCGGGCGGCACGGCGGTCGACCCGGCGGTGACGGGCCTGGCCTACAACGGCGTGAAGATCGAGTGGTGCCCGGAGTGGGACGACAACTTCGGCGGCGCCGTCTCGCCCACGATCGGCTGGGCCCAGCGCTGCTACCTGCTCCACCTGCGGCACCTGAAACTGCGCCCGCTGCAGGGGC
>CALCZN010000208.1:0-4010 GCA_937903095.1 uncultured Burkholderiales bacterium | reverse complement strand
CTTCTTGCGCGAGCCTGCTGGCGATCTCGTCGGCGAGCGCGCGGGCCAGAGCGTCCTTGCCGGCGCGCGGCAGTCGCTGCGCGCCGTCCTCGTCGATGAGCAGCAGTTCGTTGTCGTCGCGTCCGAAGGTGTCCGGGCCGATGTTGGCGACCAGCAGCGGAATGCCCTTGCGCGCGCGCTTGGCCGCGCCGTGCTCTTCGAGCTTCTCGCTCTCGGCGGCGAAGCCCACGCAGTAAGGCGCGTCGGGCCGGCGCGCGACGCTCGCGAGGATGTCGGGGTTCTCGAGGAATTCGAGCGTCGGCGCGCGGCCGGTGTGGTCCTTCTTCCACTTGCTCGCGCTCGCGTTGGCCACGCGCCAGTCGGCTACTGCGGCGATGCCGACGAAGACGTCGAAGCGACGTCCTTCGCGCTGCCCTGCGTCCAGTTCGCTCATGACTGCGTCGTGCATGCGCTGCGCGGTTTCGACGTCGATGCGGCGGACGCCGCGTGGCCTGCCGAGGGCAGTGGGCCCGGTAACGAGCACGACCTCCGCCCCGGCGTCGCGCAGCGCCCGGGCGAGCGCGAAGCCCATCTTTCCCGACGAGCGGTTGGTGATCCCGCGCACCGGGTCGATCGGCTCGAACGTGGGCCCCGCGGTGAGCAGCGCGCGTCTGCCGGCAAGCGTCTTCGGCACGAAGCTCGCGGCGATTTCCTCGACCAGTTCGAGCGGCTCGAGCATTCGCCCGAGGCCGACTTCGCCGCAGGCCTGGTCGCCGCTGCCGGGGCCGGAGACGACGACGCCGTCGGCGACGATCTGCGCGACGTTGCGCTGCGTGGCCGGATGCGACCACATCTGCCGGTTCATAGCCGGCGCGACGACGAGCGGGCATTCGCGCGCCAGGCACAGCGTGGAAAGCAGGTCGTCGGCCAGGCCGTGCGCGAGTTTCGCGAGGAAATCGGCGGTGGCCGGCGCGACGACGATCGCGTCGGCGCCGCGCGACAACTCGATGTGCGCCATGTTGTCGGCAATGCGCGCGTCCCACGCGTCGACGAACACCGGCTCGCCGCTCAGCGCCTGGAAGGTGACCGGGCCGACGAAACGCGTGGCCGCATCGGTCATCACGACCTGGACGCGGGCGCCGGCGCGCTGCAGCTCGCGCACGAGCTCGGCTGCCTTGTAAGCCGCCACGCCGCCGGTGACGCCGAGCACGATCCGTTTGCCGTGGAGCATTGAGGATGTGAAGGGTGAAGGATGAGGTGAAGGGTGAAGGGTAGCGCGCTTTTGCGCGCCGATCCTGCCCGTTTGGCGCCTGCTCAGGTCGGCGTTGCGGCGCGGCGGCCGCTGGTTTCCGATCGCGCCCGCGGCCGCTGCGCGGGGTCGAACTCGGCTCGCACGTGCCGCGCGGGTACGGCGAAATCGAGGTTCAGGCACTCGAGCAGGTCGATGATCGCCAGGTTGATCCGCTGCTGGACGTCCATGTACATCGTGTAGTCCGACGCGAGCACGTAGTAGACGAACTCGAACTCGAGCCCGTATTCGCCGAAAGCCGACTGGTGCCCGCGGTCGAAGCGCACGTCGTGCTGCGCGCGGATGATCTCCTTCACCGCCTCGACCACCTGGCGCACGCGCTCGCTGGTCGCGCCGTAGGGCAGGCGGAAGCCGAACACCACGCGGCGATGCGGCATGCGGCTGTAGTTGCGCACGAGCTGCTCGAGCAGCTTCGAGTTGGCGATGATGAGCTGCTCGCCGCGCAGCGAATCGATGCGCGTGCTCTTGATGCCGACGTGGCGCACCGTGCCGAGGTCGTCGCCGAAGGCGATGAACTCGCCGACCTCGAAGGGCTTGTCCAGGCCGATGCTGAGCGACGAAAAGAGGTCGCCGAGCAGGCTCTGCAACGCGAGCGCGACCGCGACGCCGCCGATGCCCAGGCTGGCGACGAAGGCGGTGATGTCGACGCCGGCGTTGGCGAGCATCGCCATCACCAGCGTCGTCCACACGAAGAGCTGCGCGGTCCAGCGCAGGATGCCGATCATCACCGGATTGCTGCGCGGCTTTCCGTCGGCGGCGCTCGGGCGGGTCAGCCACAGCTCGATCAGCGCATTGATCCACAGCGCGACCTGCACGCCGACCAGCGCGAAGCCGAGGTTGTACAGGATCGCTTCGGCGCGCCGGGAGAGGTCGAGGAATTCGGCGGCCAGCACCAGCGAGAGCAGCAGCAGGACCCAGTTGCGCGTGGTGCGCACGAGGACGTGCAGCGGGCGTGCGGCGCGCGCCGCCGCCTCGGGCAGGCGCTCGTCCAGGTGGCGCAGGTGCGAGCGCAGCAGGCCGAGCACCATACTCGCGACGCCGAAGCCGACCAGCGCCGCGGCCAGCGCGATAAGCCAGCTCGCTACCGGGTTTCCCATCCATTCCAGCTGATTCAGCCTTTCGAGCATCCGTTCTCCTTCAGCGATTGCGCCGCACGCGGCGCAACTCGTCGACCACGAGCAGGACGGCCCCGATCGTGATCGCGCTGTCGGCGACGTTGAACGCGGGCCAGTGGAAACGCTGCCAGTGCAGCAGCACGAAATCGACGACGTGTCCGCGCGCGATGCGGTCGACGACGTTGCCGATCGCCCCGCCGAGAATCAGCGCGAGCGCGAACGCGAACAGGCGCTGCGAGCCGTGCCGTGCGAGCAGCCAGACGATGAACACCGCCGCCACCGCACCGAGCGCGATGAAGAACCAGCGCTGCCAGCCCGCGGCACTGGCCAGGAAGCTGAACGCGGCGCCGCGGTTGTAGACCAGCGTCAGGTCGAAGAAGCCGGGGACAACGGCGAGGCGCTCGCCGTAGGAGAACGCGCGCTCGACGGCGAACTTCGTCGCCTGGTCGAGCACGACGACTGCCGCGGCGATCCAGAGCCATCTCCCGATCGCAGTCGTGCCGCTTCTCGCCATCTGCCGCCCCCCCCCGTGCCGTTACGCCGGGGGCAGAGTACCAGCGTGGGCAGCGCGCGCCCGGGGGGCGCCGCTTCTTCAGGTTTCGAGGGGCTGCGGCAACTCGAACGCCTCGCGCAGCCCCGGCGGAAGCTGGCCGCGCACGTCGTTCATCTGGCCGTCGCTCACGAGCTCGGCGACCGCGCCGCCCACGGCCAGCAGTGCGGTGGACGCGGTTGGCTCGTCCATTCCCAGGCGCTGCGTGAGCTCCGCGACGACCGTCTCGCGCGTCACGCTCCTGTCGACCGCCTCCGGCACGCGGCGCAGGTCTTCGTGCAGCAGCGACGGCAGCTGCGCGATCAGGTCTTTCGCCTCGCCCGCATCGAGCCGGCGCACGACGGCGGCGAGCACCAACTGCAGGGCTTCGTGCGCCTGGCTGCGGTCGTCGAATCGGCCGCGTGCGACAACCTGCCCGATCATGCGATTCAGCGTTCCCAGCGCGCGTGCCGCGCTGCGTCGCCGCGCCGGCGAGCGCTCCGACTCCGCGAGCCCGCCTTCGCCGATCTGCGCCTGTACGACGGTTGCGATTTCCTCGAGGGTTGCGGCCTCGTCCAGGATCAGGTCGTCGAGGGTGACGATGCCGACGGCAGCTCCGTTCCCGTCGACCAGCGGTATGCGCCGCACGTTGCGCTCGCGCATCATGCGCAACGCCTCCGCCTGCGAATCTGCCGGCGCCAGCGCCAGCACCGGGGCGCTCATGATGTCGCCGAGACGCGTGGCCCGCGCGTCGCGGCCCTGTCCCACCACCTTGGCCATCAGGTCGCGGTCGGTGACGATGCCCATCAGGCGACGCTGCGACTGAACCAGCACCGCACCGACGCGGTTCTGCTCGATCGCGCGCGCCGCATCGAGCGCCGTGTCGTCTTCCCCGAGGATGAGGAGGCGGGCTCTGCGGTACCAGCGCAAGGTCATGATTCCGGCTCTCCCGTTGATCGTGCCGAGCGTGCGCCCATCGCGTGCATGCGACGCGGCAGCGGCGCCGGCCCCTGGCGGCGCTCGACGGCGCGCCGCACGGCGGTTGCCGCGCGGCGCAGCGCGCCGTCGATGGCCGTGC
>CALCZN010000207.1:0-3031 GCA_937903095.1 uncultured Burkholderiales bacterium | reverse complement strand
CATGATCGCAGGCAACAGTATTTAGGTAAAGCTTTTAACGGAACGAAGTACTAGGAAGCTGCGATGAAGGACCTGCGCGAAACCACGATCGAGTCGCAGGTCGTCTACGACGGCAGTTTCCTGCAGATGCGCCGCGATCGCGTGTGCCTGCCCAACGGACACGAGAGCGCGCGCGAATTCATCGTGCACCCGGGCGCGGCGACGATGATCCCGATCTTCCCCGACGAGCACATCCTCGTCGAACGCCAATACCGTTATCCGGTCGGCCTGACGATGATCGAGATGCCGGCGGGCAAGATCGACCCGGGCGAGACGGCGCTGCAGACGGCCAAACGCGAACTCGTCGAGGAAACCGGCTACCGCGCGCGCGAATGGGCCTTCCTCACGCGGCTGCACCCGGCGATCGGCTTCGCCACCGAGGTGATGGATCTGTTCCTGTGCCGCGATCTCGAGCGCACCGAGCACAACCTCGATGAAGACGAGTTCCTCGAGATCGAGATCGTCCCCTTCGGCTGGCTGGTCGACGAACTGCGCGCCGGGCGGCTCACCGACGTCAAGACGCAGATCGCGACGTTCTGGCTCGAGCGGATGTTCTCGGGGGCGTGGCCCTGGCCGGAGTTCGAGCGGGAGCCGGCTTCAGGATAGCCAGCGCTTGCGGCGCCGGTAGCTCTTGACGTCGCGGAAGCTGCGGCGGCTTCCCTCGGCGGCGCCGAGGTAGAACTCCTTGACGTCGTCGTTCGCCAGCAGCGCCGGGGCCACGCCCTCGAGCACGATGCGTCCGTTCTCGAGCACGTATCCGTGGTCGGCATGCCGCAGCGCGACGTTTGCGTTCTGCTCGGCCAGCAGGAAGGCGACGTTCTCGCGCGCGTTCAGGTTGCGGACGATATCGAAGACCTCCTCGACGATCTGCGGGGCGAGCCCCATCGAGGGTTCGTCGAGCAGCACCATCGCCGGCTTCGACATCAGTGCCCGGCCGATCGCGCACATCTGCTGCTCGCCGCCGGAAGTGTACGCCGCCTGCGAGCGACGCCGCACCTTCAGGCGCGGAAAGTACGAGTAGATCTTCTCGAGCGTCTCGGCGATCGCCGCCTTGCCGTCGGTGCGCGTGTAGGCGCCCGTGAGCAGGTTCTCCTCGATCGTCAGGTGGGCGAAGCAGCGCCGGCCTTCCATGACCTGGACGACGCCGCGGCGCACCAGTTCGGAGGGATTCAGCGACTCGACACGCTCGCCGCGCAGCTCGATGCCGCCCTTGGTGACCTCGCCGCGCTCGCTCGCGAGGAGATTGCTGATCGCGCGCAGGGTGGTCGTCTTGCCGGCGCCGTTCGCGCCGAGCAGCGCGACGATCCGGCCCGCGGGCACCTGCAGCGAGACGCCTTTCAGGACGAGGATGACCCGGTTGTAGATCACCTCGATGTTGTTGACGGTGAGGATCGATTCGCTCATCGCGCTCGCGCCGGCGTCGGGCGTGGCGGCACGATGCCGCCCCGCCCGCCCGCCCGCGCCCGTTGCGTTCAGTCCTGGCACGCCTGGGCGCTGCGCCGCTCGATCTTCTTCGCCGCGGCGTACTTGTCGGCAGCGCTGCGGATCATCGGCTTGAGCAGCTGCTCGTCGGCCTGGAACCAGGTGCCGCTGGGTACCCAGCGCGCGCCGTCCCAGGTCTGCACGCGGCCCCAGGCGCCGCCCATGTGGTCGACGCAGGACGTCTGGATCGGGCGCAGGACGTCGGCGAAGCCGAGCCTGTCGAGCGCCGCCTGGTCGAGGGCGAGGTTCTCCAGGCCCCAGCGCACCTGCTCGCCGGTCATGACCTTGCCCTTGCCGAAGCGCTCCTGCGCGCGCCGTACGCCCTCGACGCCGAGCATCGCCGAGACGACGCCTCGCATGTAGAGCATCTGGCCGACCGACTCCCGCGGTCCGGTTCCCTGGCCCTTCGCGTGCACCCTGGAGAGGATCTCCTCGACGACCTTCGAGCCCTGCGCGGCAGCCGGCTGCAGCACGACGGCGCTGTATCCCTTCGCGGCGTTGCCGAGGTCGCCGATGTCGGGCTCTCCGCCCGACGGCCAGTGCCCGATGATCTTCTCGCGCGAGAAGCCGGTGGCCTGCGCTTCCTTCAGCGCCGTCGGGTTCATCACGCCCCAGCCCCACAGCAGCACGTAGTCGGGGCGGTTCTGCCGGATCTGCAGCCACGCGGACTTCTGCTCCACGCCCGGGTGGGTCACCGGAATCGCATTGAACTGGAAGCCGTGCATGCCCGCGCGTGCCTCGAGCACGGGGATCGCCTCCTTGCCGTAGGGGCTGTCGTGATAGAGCAGCGTGATCTTCTTGCCCTTCAGGCGATCGAAGCCGCCTTCGCGCTGCGCGATGTACTGCACCTGCATGTCCGCCGAAGCCCAGTGCACGCCGGTGACAGGGAAGTTCCAGCCGAAGACGCCGCCGTCGGCCGCTTCGCTCAGCCCGTAGCCGGCGGTGATCAGCGGGATCCGGTCGACCGGCGCCTTCTCGGTGAGCGCGAAGGTGATGCCCGTCGACAGCGGCTGGAAGACGGTCGCTCCGCCGTTCTTGCCCTTGAGCCGCTCGTAGCACTCGACGCCGCGGTCGGTGGCGTAGGCTGTTTCGCATTCCTCGAAGCCGAGCTTCACGCCGTTGATCCCGCCGCGCGCATTGACGAGCTTGAGATAGTCGACGTAGCCGTCCGCCCACGGCGCGCCGTTGGGCGCGTACGGCCCTGTGCGGAAGACGAGCACCGGGAAGAACTGCTCGGCGGGTTGCGCGTGTACGGCGGGGGCGGGAAGGGTGGTCGCCACGGCAGCGGCGAAAACCGCGGCCGAGGCCGCAAGGAATCTGAACTTCAAGGTCGTCTCCTCATTCGGGATGTGCACGTCGATCGCGTGTTCGAGTGGAGCCGGGGCCTTCAGTGCGGGAAGGGCCACAGGCGAAGCTTCTCCTTGGCGGTCGACCACAGGCGGGCCAGGCCGTGCGGCTCGACGACGAGGAAGAAGACGATCAGCATCCCGAAGATCATTGCTTCGAGATG
>CALCZN010000206.1:0-17469 GCA_937903095.1 uncultured Burkholderiales bacterium | reverse complement strand
CATCTGCGCGCCCATGTTCTCGAACTTGTCCTTCAGTTCGATTTCCTTGGCGACGGAGACGCCGTCCTTGGTGACGGTGGGGGCGCCGAACGAGCGCTCGAGCACGACGTTGCGGCCTTTCGGACCGAGCGTGACGCGCACGGCATTGGCGAGAAGGTTGATGCCGGCGACCATGCGCGAGCGTGCGTCTTCGGCGAAGTAAACCTGTTTGGCTGCCATTCTGTGTATCTCTCCTGGGTGTTCCTGGATGTCCGCTCGCGATCAGTCGACGACGGCCATGATGTCTTCTTCGCGCATGACGAGCAGTTCGTCACCTTCGACCTTGACGGCCTGGCCGCTGTACTTGCCGAACAGCACGCGGTCGCCGACCTTGACCGCCAGCGGGCGGACCTTGCCGTCGTCGCCGACCTTGCCGTTGCCGACCGCGACCACTTCGCCCTGGTCGGGCTTCTCGGCGGCGGCGTCGGGAATCACGATGCCCGAGGCGGTCTTGCGCTCGTTGTCGAGGCGCTTGATGATCACCCGATCATGCAGGGGGCGCAGTTTCATGCGAATTGGCTCCACGTTCGATGTCGAATCGAAAAAACTGAAGGAAAAGCGGAAGCCGATGGCGGAAGACGTCCGCCGCCGGCTGTTCCTGTCCACCGGACGATGCCGATTCCCGGGCTTGCTAAAAGCCAGCGGTTGTTAGCACTCGTTACTGGCGAGTGCTAATTGTAGAGACGGACTCGGGTCTTTTCAAGCCGCCGCGCGGCCAGTCGAGCTGGATTTCGTGCTCGCGGCGGTCGTCCACCAGGGTGACGGCTTCGTCGGACGAGGCAATGCCGTCGATCCGCAGCGCCGGGTCGGCGTCCGCTTCCACCACCCGCACGCGGATCCGGTACGGCGTCTCGCGGTGTCGATAGCGGATCTCGAAGCCGTTCCAGTCCTCGGGAATCACCGGCTCCAGCCGCAGCCGCTCGCCGCCGTCGATGCGCAGGCCGAGCAGCGATTCGACGATCAGCCGATACATCCAGCCCGCCGATCCGGTGTACCAGCTCCATCCGCCGCGCCCGACGTGCGGGGCGACCGCGTAGACGTCGGCGGCGATGACGTACGGCTCGACCCGGTAGATCGCCACCTGCTCGGGCGTCGTGCCGTGGTTCACCGGACAGATCAGTCGGAACAGCTCCCAGGCGCGCCGTGCGTCGCCCTGCTCGGCGAAGGCCATGGCCGCCCAGATCGCCGCGTGGGTGTACTGCCCGCCGTTCTCGCGCACGCCCGGAACGTAGCCGGCGATGTAGCCGGGGTTGGGATCGGGGTGGTCGAAGGGCGGGTCGAGCAGCTGCACCAGCCGTGCGTCGCGGCGTACCAGATGCGCGTCGAGCGCGTTCATCGCCGAAGTGCAACGCTGCGGCTCGCCGGCGCCGGAGAGCACCGACCAGCTCTGCGCGATCGAGTCGATGCGGCACTGCTCGTTCTGCGCCGAGCCGAGCGGCGTGCCGTCGTCGAACCAGGCGCGCCGGTACCAGTTTCCGTCCCAAGCGTCGGCGGCGAGCCGTTCGCGCAGCGTGGCGGCTTCGGTTTCGCACAGCTGCGCGAAGGCCTGGTCGCCGTGCGCATGCGCGATCGGCGCGAAACGGCGCAGTATCTCGTGCAGGAAGAAGCCCAGCCAGACGCTCTCGCCGCGGCCTTCGTGGCCGACCAGGTTCATGCCGTCGTTCCAGTCGCCGGTGCCGATCAGCGGCAGTCCGTGCGCGCCGTAGCGCATGCCGTGCCGGATCGCCAGCACGCAGTGCTGGTATAGCGTCGCCTCGGCGCCCGACTGGGTCGGCAGGTCGTAGTACGAGTCTTCCCCGGGATTGACCGGGCGGCCTTCGAGGAAGCCTGCGCGCTCGTCGAGCACCCCGGTGTCGCCGGTCACCTGCACGTATCGGCTCGTTGCCAGCGGCAGCCACAGGTAGTCGTCCGAGCATTGCGTGCGAACGCCGCGACCCGACGGCGGATGCCACCAGTGCTGCACGTCGCCTTCGACGAACTGGCGCGACGCGCAGCGCAGCAGGTGTTCGCGCATCAGCATCGGTTCGACGTGCACGAGCGCCATGACGTCCTGCAACTGGTCGCGAAAGCCGAAGGCGCCGCCCGACTGGTAATAGCCGCTTCTTCCCCAGACGCGGCAGGCGAGCGTCTGGTAGGGAAGCCAGCCATTGGCGAGAACGTCGAGCGCGGGTTCGGGCGTCGATACCTGGATGGTGTCGAGCGCATTGCGCCAGTAGCGGCGCACGCCCTCGAGCGCTTCGCGCGCGCCGCCCGAGCCGCGAAAGCGATCGATCAGCCGGTGGCCTTCGTCGGCATCGCGCGCCACGCCCAGGCGGAACACGATCTCGCGCTCCTGGCCGTCGGCCAGCTCGAAGGGCACCTGGATCGCGGCGCAGGGATCCAGGCCCGCGCCGCTGCGGCCCGACAGGCGCAGCTGGCGCATCGCCGCGGGCCGGCGCAGCGTTCCGTTGCGGCCGATGAACTCGGTGCGATCGCAGGTCGCCGACTGGAACGACTCGCCGGTGTGCAGGAACGCGACGTACGACCCGAACTCGGCCGAGTAGCGGTTGCGCGCGAGCAGCGCCCCGCTGTGCGCGTCGACCGCCGTCGAAACGTGCATCGCCGATTTCGAGCGCAGGTCGCCCAGCACCCATTCGACGTAGCCGGTGGCCGACAGCCTGCGCGGGCGGCCCGATCGATTGCGCACGCGCAGCACCGAGAACTTCACCGTCGCGTCGAGCGCGACGTACACCGTCAGCTCCGATTCGATGCCCGATGCGCTGCGCTCGAAAACGCTGTAGCCGAAGCCGTGGCGCGCCGTGCACGACGAAGCGCCGTCGCCGGGCAGCGCGACCGGCGACCAGAAGCGGCCGGCTTCCTCGTCGCGCAGATAGAAGGTCTCGCCGCTGGGGTCGACCAGCGGATCGTTGTGCCACGGCGTGAGGCGGAACTCGTGCGCGTTTTCGAACCACGTGTACGCGCTGCCGCTTTCGCTCACCACCGTGCCGAAGCCGGGGTTCGCGATGACGTTGGCCCATGGCGCGGGAGTCGGCTCGTCGCGGTCGAGGACGACGTATTCGCGACCATCGCGGGTGAAGCCGCCGTGATCGTTGTAGAAGAGCAGCTCGGGATGCTCGCGCGTTTCCGGCTGCGGGTCCTCCAGCGTCGGGCGGCTGCTCGGCACGAGCGGCGCGACGCGGCGCTCGATCGGGCCGCGACGCGACAGCTGCTCGGCCAGCCCGCCGCGCGACCCGACGACGACTGCGCGCGCGATCGACTGCATCAGCACGCGGTCCTCGCGCGAGATCTGGCTCGCATAGCGCACGAAAATGCCGCCGGGCCGGTCGATCACGTGCGCTCCGACGCCTACCGGGACCAGTCCGAGGATCGTCTCCTGCAATTGCTGGCGGTAGACGTCGGCTTCGTCGTTCCAGATGACCAGGTCGATCGACAGTCCCTTGAGCCGCCAGTACGCGTGCGCCTGCACGACCTCGCGCACGAGTGCCAGGTGCGAGTTCTCCGAGACGACGACGAGGACGATCGGGAAGTCACCCGAGATTCCGTAGGCCCACAGATCGGCCTGGCCGCGACGGTTGCGCATCAGCATCGCCGAGTCGGCGCGCAGCGCGGGGTTGGCGTAGACGATGGAACTCGCCAGCCGCGCGTAGAGCTGCGCTTCGATCTCGCTCGCGCCGAGCTGGCGCAACACGACCTGGCTGTGGCTCCACGCGAGCTTGAAGACGCGGTCCGCCAGTCGGCGATCGGAGTACTTCTCGGCGAGCGCCACGCACGCCTCGCGATTCGACGCGATGCCGATGACCAGATCGACGACGGCCGACTCGTCGCCATCGAGCGTGATCGCGCAGCGGCTCGATGCGATCGGGTCGAGCACCGAGCCGCTCGAACCCGACAGCGGGCCGGAGCTGCGCATCGCGGCGGGCGATGCCAGCCCGTTGCCGCGACCGACGAATACCGCACGGTCGGTCTCGTGCGAGACGGGGCCCGCGCGCAGCGCGTGCACCGCCATCAGGTGACACATCCACGGGGTCTGCTCGTTGGGCGAACGCGCGCGGCGCGTGCACAGGATCGCCGACGGCGCCTCGAGGATCTCCGTCTGTACGAAAAGGTTGCCGAACGCCGGGTGCATGGCGTCGGCGGCCTGCGGCGCGAGCACGACTTCGGCGTAGGTGGTCAGCTCGATCGTGCGGCGCCTGCGCCCGCGATTGGTGAGCGTCACGCGGCGCAGTTCGATGTCGTCTTCCGGCGAGACCACGATCTCGGTGTGCGTCTCCACGCCGGGATCGTTCGCCGAGACGCTGTCGCGGCGACGGAACTCGGCGCGGCCTTCCGAGAAGATCGCCTCGTAGTGCTCGGCGCGCCGCAGGCTGGGCTGCCAGGCGGTGGACCAGAACGCATCCGATGCGACGTCGCGCACGTAGCAGAACGCGCCCCAGTGGTCGCGGGTGGGGTCCTCCTGCCAGCGCGTGATCGCGAGGTCGTTCCATCGGCTGTATCCGCCGCCGGCGTGCGTCACCATCACGTGATAGCGCCCGTTGGACAGCAGCTGCACCTGCGGCGCGCTGCCCAGCGGTTCGGAGATCACGCGGATCGGCATCTCGGCCGGCGCGAAACCGAGCTGCGATTCGACCGCCGGCGTCGTGTGCCGGTGGAAGGACGGGATCTTCGGCACGCGCTCCTGCAGCAGCAGCAGCGTGCCGCGCAGGTTCGGGTCGGACGCGAAGCGGCGCTGCATCGGCTGGTCGCGCAGCAGCGAGACGAGCGCGAGCAGCGTCATTCCCTGGTGATGCGCCATGAACGAGCGGACGACGATCTCGGTTTCGCCGGGTGGAAGACGCGAACTCGTGAAGTCCACCGCTTCGTACAGGCCGAAGGCGCCGGCCAGACCCTGACTCCACAGCCGCTGCAGGTTGCGCACGGCCGCCGGCGCATCGACCAGCAGCGCCAGCACGCTCGCGTAGGGGGCGACCACCACGTCCGCCGAAAGCCCGCGCTTCAACCCGAGCCCGGGGACGCCGAAGGCCCGATACTGATAGTTCGACGCAGCGTCCACCGCGTTGTAGCCCGATTCGGAAATGCCCCACGGCAGGCCGCGCTGGCGTCCGTACTCGATCTGGCGCGCGACCGCCGATTTGCAGGTCTGATCGAGCAGGCTGTTCTCGTAGACCGGCATCACGAGCAGCGGCATCAGGTACTCGAACATCGAGCCGCTCCACGACACGAGCACCGGCTCGCCGGAGAATCGGGTGAGCAGCCGCCCGAGCGCGAACCAGTGCTCGGTGGGCAGCCGGTTCTGCGCCACCGCGATGAAGCTCGTCAGCCGCGCTTCGGAGGCGAGCAGGTCGTAGTAGCTCGAATCGAGTCGTCGCTCGTCGACGTTGTATCCGATGCTCAGCAGCCGCCGTTGCGGGTCGTAGAGAAAGCGGTAGTCGAAGTCGGCGAGCGCGTCGATGCGCTCGACCAGCGTGCGGATCTGCGCCAGGCGGTCGGCCGCCGGTGCGCTGCCTTCCCGCGCCGCCTCGCGCAGCGTCGGGATGCGGCGCCGATCGTCGACATAGCCGTCGTTCGCCTCGCTGCCGTATCCCGCGAACGTGGACTCGGAGGCGTATCCGACATCCGCGGAGGCCGGCGCCAGCGAATACAGCTCGTCGAGCACGGCATGACACTGGCGCGACAGCGCGCGCGCCCATCGCAGCGTCTCCACCGCCGGGCTGCGCAGCAACGCGTGCGGGTGAAGCGCGCTGTGCGCGGCTTCGTCGACGACGACCTGCACTTCCGCATCGCCCTGTGACTGCGCGTCGGCGCCGTCGTCGTCGAAGAGCGAGCGTTGTTCACGGCCGTCGTGCACGTGCGCCGGCGCATCGTCCTGCGCATCGGCGCCGCCGGCCGGTCGTTGCGCCTCGGCGGCAGCCGTTGCGTTCGCCGGATCGGCCGCCCAGGCTGCGGCGTGTTCGATCTCGTCGTTCGCCGCCGCGATCGCGGCGACGCATTCGTCGGCGGCACCGGCCAGTTCGGCGAAGGCGCTGCGCGCCGCGCCGAGCGTCGTCATCGGCATCTGCGCGATGCGCGCAAGCTGCGTGCCGAAACGGCGCACCGGCGCCGCGCGCGGCGTGGTGCCGGCGGTGTCGAGCAGCACCCGGTAGGTGTCTTGCACTCCGTCCAGGGCGCGCGGCGACAGGATCGGCGCATCGGCCAGTGCGAGCAGCCCGGGTCGCAGCGTGAGCATCAGGCCGGCGAGATTTCCGCTGTCCACGCTCGATACGTACACCGGACGCAGCGGCCGCAGGGTGCGCGTGTCGTACCAGTTGTAGAAGTGGCCCTGGAAGCGCTCGAGCGAGCTCATCGTCTCGAGCGTGTTCGCCGTGCGATCGAGCAGGCCGCCGCCGGTCAGGTAGCCGAAGTCCCAGGCCGCGAGGTTCGCGGCGAGCGCGAAACCGATGTTCGTGGGCGAGGTGCGGTGCGCGATGCGCTCGATCGGCGCTTCCTGGTAGTTGTCCGGCGGCAGCCAGTTGTTCTCGACGTCGACGAAGTCTTCGAAGTACGCCCAGGTGCGGCGCGCGAGCATGCGCAGGAAGCGCAGCTCCTCGGCGCCCAGAGGCCGCACGCGCTTGCGCAGCGGGCGGCTGAGCCACCAGGCGGCTGCCGGCGAGACGAGCCACGCGAAGAGCAGGGGGGTAGCCCACCACAGTGCCGCCGGGTGAGCGGTAGCGAGCCACGCGGCAGCGAGCACGGCGACGACCGGGCCGGAGATCATCGCGCGAAAGCTGCGCTGCAGGTCCCCCGCCGCGCTGGCGTTCTCGCCGCTGCGCGCGCGATCTTCGACGATTTCCGACGGGCGCCATTCGAGCAGCTTGCGTCGCGTGACGATCGTGCGCCATTGCGCGCGCACCACCGCATCGAGATGCACGCGCGCTTCGTAGGGCAGGCATGCGACGAGGAACAGCGCCTGTTTCAGGTGGCGCCAAGCGCCCGCGGAGACGAGCAGCAGGTGGCGCGTCCACGGCGTCGTTTCGCCGCGGCCGACGAGCCCCAGCGCCAGCTCGACGACGATCGGAACGAAATACACGCCGAGCATCGCGAGCGTCCACCAGGGCGAGACAGCCGGCAGTGCCCAGCCCGCCAGCAGCACGAGCACGACGGCGGGCGCGACCAGACTGCGCCGCAGGTTGTCGAGGATCTTCCACCGCGACAGCGCGTCCAGGGGGTTGCGCGCCTCGACACCGGCCGGCGTGGGCACGCGCGGCAGCATCCAGCTGGCGATCTGCCAATCGCCGCGAATCCAGCGGTGGCGTCGCGCGACGTCGTCGAGGTAGCGCCAGGGCTGCGACTCGTACAGCACGACGTCGTTCACCAGCCCGCTGCGCGCGTAGCAGCCTTCGAGCAGGTCGTGGCTGAGGATGCGGTTGTCGGGGAACACGCCGGCCAGCGCGCGCTCGAAGGATTCGACCTCGTAGATGCCCTTGCCGATGAACGAGCCGCGGCCGAACAGGTCCTGGTAGACGTCGGACACCGCGCGCGTGTAGGGATCGATGCCCGGATCTCCGGCGAACAGCCCCGCGAAGCGCGAGCGGTTGGCGCCGGGCAGGCTCACGCCGACGCGCGGCTGCAGGATCGCGTGGCCGGCCTGCACGATCGGCGCTCGTCCGCGCCGCGGCTGCGCGAAGCGCGGCCGGTTCAGCGGATGCGCCATCGTGCCGACCAGCTCGCGTGCGGCGTCGTGCGGCAGTTCGGTATCGGTGTCGAGCGTGATGACGTAACACACGCCCTGCAGCGCACGTCGATCACCGACGATGCGCGAGAACGCCTCCGCGGCCTGCGCGTCGTCGGGCGAAAGCAGCAGCCGGTTCAGGTCGGCGAGCTTGCCGCGCTTGCGCTCGCGTCCCATCCAGATGCGCTCGATCGGGTTCCAGCGCCGTGGGCGATGGAACAGGAAGAAGCGGTCGGGCCCGCGCGTCGCCTCGCCGCCGGCTAGACTCGCATGACGCAGGTTCAGGTCCTCGATCCCGCGCACCGCCGCTTCGAGCAGCGCGTCGTCCTCCGGACGATGCTCCGCATCGGAATCGACGAAATCGGTGAGCAGCGCGAAGAACAGCTGGTCGTCGCGGTTGGCCAGCGCGCGCACTTCGAGCCCGTCGACCAGCGCTTCGACGGCGGTCGGATTCGTCAGCAGCGACGGCACGACGACGAGTGTGCGGCAGTCGGCTGCGATGCCGCGCGCGAAGTCCATCCGCTGCAACGGCTGCGGCGCGACGAGCAGCGCCGCTGCGCGGTTCACCAGCGAGATCGCCAGCTGGCTCGTCGCGATCGCCAGCAGCGCGAAGAGCGCGACGACGCTCCACCACGAACCGGTCTGCAGTGGAGCGGCGAGCGCGGCGCTGAATACCAGCGTGAGCGCGAGGATCGAGCCGAGGTACGGCAGCAGGCGCAGTCGCCCGGCGCGCGAGCGGACGCGCGCCCGCCACGACAGGCGCGCGCCGAGCGCGCGCTCGAGCGCCGGGCGTCCGGCGTCGACCAGGTGGTAGCCCACGTGATGGATCGGCTCGCTCGCCTCGCTCGGCGCATCGGCGGCGATCTGCACGGCCTTGCGCGCGACCTCCAGCTCGCTCGCCGCGCTGCTGCGCGCCAGCTCCTCGATCGCATGGCGATACCGGTCGCGCGTGGCGAAGTCCATCCACGGGTAGGCCCCCGCCGGGTCCTGCCGCAGCGCGTGCTCGACGAGGCTCATCTCCTCGACGTAGGCGCGCCAGTCGAGGGCCGCCAGTTCGCGCAGGCTGCCGATGCTGTTGCTGACCAGCACTTCGTCGGCGGCCTGACGCCGGTTCTCGCGGCGCACCTGCTGCTCGATCGTCAGTCCCGCTTCGGCCAGGTGCTGCTCGACCCAGGTGAGCGGCAGCGCGAGCGAAGGGCTGCGCCCCTGCAGCCGCCGCACCAGCTCGGCGACGAACGCGCTGCCCAGCGGCGGATCGGAGCGCGCCATGTCGGCGACGACGACGATCACGTTCTTCGGGTCGCGCTCGGCAGTGGCGATCATCGTGTCCGCCCAGCGGTCGGCGAGATCGCGCTCGCGATGGCCGCGTTCGATGCGCAGCGCGGCGCCGGCGAGCTTCTCGATCAGCGCCAGGCGCAACATGATCGGAATCGCCCACAGTTCGCCCAGCCGCAGCGGCTCCACCGTCTGGTACGACTCGACGAAGCGGCGCAGGCTGTCCATGTCGACGCGTCCGTCGGCGCGCGAGATGCTCTCGATCGCCAGGTCGTAGACGCGCGGCAGTCCGGCCGAGGCGCCGTCGAGCAGGCGCGGCAGCTCGCGGCTGTAGCTCGCCGGCAGATGCTGGCGCGCGATGCGGATCTGCTCCTCGATCAGGTAGAAGTTGTCGAGCAGCCATTCGCCGGCCGGCGTCGTGCGGCGCGACTCGGCCACGGTCGCGCACAACTGCTGCCACACGGAGACGAGGATCGATTCGTTGTTCCCCAGTCGCTGGAGCAGGTCGTTGCGCCCGCGGCCGGCGGCGAGCTTGTGCTGGCGCGCCAGGCGCAGACCGTGCTGCGCCATCTGGTCGGCGGTATAGATCTCGGCCGTCTCCGACGGCTCGTCGCTGTCGATCGGCGCCGAGCGGATCGTCGTGATCCACGGAGCCCAGGCGGGCAGGTGCCAGAGGGAAGTGCTGCGCGGTGACTTCAAGGGGCGGATTCCGATCGTGCGGGCGAACGCGCCGCCGTCGTCATGCAAGCGGCATGCGTGCAGCGCCCGGGTTGTCCCGATTCTGCGCCGGACGCGGCTGTTGCCCCAAGAATAGCCGCCCGCTTCGAGCGTATGTGCGAACGCGCAGCAGACGCCGGAAACGAAACGACCGCCGAATGGCGGTCGAATGAAACGAAACGACCGCCGGAGCGGTCACACAAAACGAAACGACCGCCGGGTGGCGGTCGTTCGTCGAAAACGCGAAGCGGCGCGCGGCCGCTTGCGCGCTTGCGGATTACAGCGGGCGGATCGCCGACGCCTGCAGGCCTTTCGGACCCTGCTTGACGGCGAACTCGACGCGCTGCTGTTCCTGCAGCGTCTTGAATCCGCTTCCCTGGATTTCGGAGAAGTGCGCGAAGAGATCCGCGCTGCCGTCATCGGGGGCGATGAAACCGAAACCCTTCGACTCGTTGAACCACTTGACCACGCCGGTCACTCGATTGCTCATGTTTTTGCGCTCCATTCGTTACGCGTTCGGGAATACACCGGGGCGTCTTCGCCGCGGCGGCAGACAGATCAAGAGGAACAATCAGGTATTCGAGACGCGCTGCCCGGAGGGCAGGCCGGCTGGACACGCAAAGATGGACGACTCGTTCGGTATGCGCGGCGCAGGGTACGCGTAAGCTTCAGGCTTGTCAAGCGGGCTGCGCCGCAGCCGGCGTAGAGACTCACTTGCCGAGATCACTCCGGCTCGATGCCGAGCGCGACGAGGAAGCGCGAAACCATGTTGTAGGCAGCGACCGTCGCCACGAATTCGACGGTTGCGCGTTCGCCGAGCCGGCGGGCCAGTGCGTCGAGATCGGCTTCGGGCACCCGCACCGTGCGCGTGCTCGTGATCGCGACGGCGAGCGCTGCGCGTTCGGTCTCGTCGAAGTTCGCTTCGTCGCGGCGCGCGGCATCGGGGTCGCGCAGCGCGTCCAGCTGCGCCTGCGTTCCGCCCGCCTCGAGGAACTCCGGGGAATGGTGGACGAATTCGTACTCGGCGTCGTTGAGCACCGCGACGACGCACATGGCGAGTTCGCGCAGCTTCGGCGACAACGACAGCCGCGTGCGCACCGCGCCGAGGTACGCGTTCCAGCCGGCGGCGAGATCGGGGCTGTGCAGCAGCATCCGGTCGAGGTTCAGCAGCGTGCCGCCGCGGCGCGCGCGTACCGCATCGACGATCTCGCGCGGCTCGGCGAGATCGGCGGGCACGTACGGAATGCGTGCCATCGTTCAGGCGATGCGCGAATAACCGGCGCCGCCCGCCGCACGCTCGGCCAGATGGCGGTCGAAGGCCATGGCGACCGCGCGCACCAGCAGGCGCCCGCGCGGCAGTACTTCGACGCCGCTCTCGTCGACGCGCACGGCGCCGGCCTCGACCAGCGGCGCCAGCGCCGCCTGCGCGTCGGCCAGCCGCCTGCGGCTGTCGATGCCGCGGCGCGCGTCGAGCGCGTCCCAGCGCAGCGAGAAATCGCACATCAGCGACTGGATCGCGTCGCGGCGTACGAAGTCGTCTTCGTCGAGCGCGATGCCGCGCACGATCGGCAGTTCGCCGCGCTCGATGCGGCGGTAGTAGCCGTCGAGCACCTTGTCGTTCTGCGCGTAGACGTCGCCCACCGACGAGATCGCCGAGACCCCCAGCGCGATCAGGTCGCCCGAATCGTGCGAGCAGTAGCCCTGGAAGTTCCGATGCAGACGCCCATCGCGCTGCGCGATCGCCAGCTCGTCGTTCTCGTGGGCGAAGTGGTCGAGCCCCAGGTGCAGGTAGCCGGCGGCCTCGAACATCGAGACCGCCGTTTCGAACATGCGCGCCTTCGCTTCCGACGAAGGCAGGTCGGCCTCGGAGATGCGGCGCTGCGGTTTGAACAGCGTGGGCAGGTGCGCGTAGTGATACAGAGCGATGCGATCGGGCGCGGCGGCGATCGTCTTGCGCAACGTCTCGCGAAAACTCTCGGGGTTCTGCTTCGGCAGCCCGTAGATGAGATCGACGTTGATCGAGCGGAACCCGCTGTCGCGCGCCGCTTCGATCAGCGCGACCGTCTGTTCGTAGGACTGGATGCGGTTGACGGCTGCCTGCACGGTCGGGTCGAAGTCCTGCACGCCGAGGCTGATGCGGTTCAGGCCGAGATTGCGCAGCGTGCGGATGCGCTGCGGCCCGACGGTGCGCGGGTCGACCTCGATCGAGTATTCGCCGTCGTCGGCGAACTCGAAATGCGCGCGCATCGAATCGAAGAGCTGGCCCAGCTCCGCGTCGGGCATGAAGGTGGGCGTGCCGCCGCCGAAGTGCAGGTGGCGCACCGTCTGCCCGCGACCGGTGCGGTCGGTGACGAGCGTCATCTCGCGACGCAGCGCTTCCAGGTACGGCGTGGACTGCTCGACGTGCTTCGTGCCGATCTTGTTGCACGCGCAGTAGTAGCAGATGACCCGGCAGAACGGGATGTGCACGTACAGGCCGAGCGATTCGTCGCGGCGATCGGCCCGTTCGAGCAGCGCGCGGCCGTAGCGATCGGCATCGACGCGCTCGTCGAAGCGATCGGCGGTGGGGTAGGAGGTGTAGCGAGGTCCGCGACCGCCGAAGCGCTCGAGCAGCTCGGCATCGATGACCAGCGGTTCGCGCGAGGCGGCAGTCATGTCCACAGAATTATATCGCCGCAGCGTCGGGATCGCCGCGAAGCGTCCGGAGCGGCGCGAAGCGTCCGGAGCGCCGCGAAGCGTCGATAATCGCGCGATGCTGCGGCTCGGGACGATCCGGCGTTGGACGAACACTCGTGAGAACGACTGAGCGACGCGTCGCGCTCGCGGCTGCGCTGGCGCTCTATCTGGCGTTCGTCGCATATCAGTCGCTCGCCTCGGGCTCGGAATCTCTCGCCGGGGGGCTGAAGTGGCTCGCCTGGAGCTCAGAGTGGCTCGCCGGGAACCCGGCGAAAGCCTGCGCCGCGCCGCTGGCCGCCGGCTGGTGGTCCGGAGGCGACGCACTGGCCAATCTCGTCGCCTACGTTCCGGCCGGGCTGCTGGCGGCGGCCTTCGCGGCGACGTACCAGGGGGTGGTGGTGCGGGTCGTCGCCTGGCTCGCGATCGTGACGTTCTCGCTGTCGATGGAGCTGGCGCAGGCCTGCCTGGGAGATCGCGTTTCGAGCTGGATCGACTGGGCGATGAATTCGGCGGGCGCGACGCTCGGTTTCGTCGCGTTGCCGCTGGCTTCCGCGCTGCTGCACCGCCTGCCGGGGGGCACCGGGCGAAGCGCCCGTGCTGCCGCGCCAGTGACGCTCGCGGCATGGCTCGTCGTCGGCGCGTGGCTCGCGTGCGCGACCGCGCCGTGGCGATTCACCTTCGACGTCGGCACCGTCCGCGCGAATCTCTCGTTCCTGCGCGCCGCGGCGTCCTTCGATCCCTGGCGGGTCGCCGAGCATGCCTTCGGATGGATGGCGGTCGCCGCGGCGCTCCGGGCGCTCGTCGCGTCGAGGCTGCGCGCCTCGGCCGCGCTGGTCGCGACGATCGCGCTGGCGCTCGTCGCGCAGGCGCTGCTCGAGTGGCGCGCGCTTTCCTGGTCCGAGCTGGCCGGCATCGCGTCGGGCGCATCGGTTTCGCTGCTGCTGCTCGTTCCCGCTGTCGATGGCCGCCTGGCGCGCATCGCGCCGGCGCTGGCCCTCGTCTCGGTTCTCGCCTACGAGCTCGCGCCCGGACACGCCGGCTGGGGAACCGGCGCGCGCTTTTCCTGGTGGCCGCTGGTGGGTCGCAGCCATCCGCTGTCCGCGCTCGAGTTCGCGCTCTATTTCTGCTGGTTCGCTTTCGTGCTGGTGCTCGCGCTGCGCTGGGCAGGCGCGCGCGCCCGCTCGGCGGCGGCCCTCGGTTCGCTCGCCGTGCTGGCGCTTCTCGCGCTCGAATTCGCGCAGCGGGCGATTCCCGGACGCAGTGCCGACACGTCGCCCGCGCTCATCGTCGCGCTCGCCTTCGTCGTCGCGTGGCTGCTCACCGACAGGGCCGGTCAACGGACTACACAGCGGGCTACAGGCCGAGTTCGCTCCAGATCGCATCGACCCGTCGTTCGGTCTGCGCGTCGATCCTGATCGCGCGGCCCCATTCGCGCGTCGTTTCGCCCGGCCACTTGCTGGTCGCGTCGATGCCGATCTTCGAGCCCAGCCCCGACACCGGCGAGGCGAAGTCCAGCGAGTCGATCGGCGTGTTCTCGACGATCGTCGCATCGCGCGCCGGATCGACGCGGGTGGTCATCGCCCAGATCACCTCCTTCCAGTCGCGCGCGTCGACGTCGTCGTCGACCACGACGACGAACTTCGTGTACATGAACTGGCGCAGGAAGCTCCAGATGCCGAACATCACGCGCTTTGCGTGCCCCGGATACTGCTTGCGCATCGAGACGATCGCGATGCGGTACGAGCATCCTTCCGGCGGAAGGTAGAAGTCGACGATCTCGGGGAACTGACGGCGAAGGATCGGAACGAACACCTCGTTCAGCGCGACGCCGAGCATCGCCGGCTCGTCGGGCGGCTTGCCGGTATAGGTGCTGTGGTAGATCGCGTCGCGCCGCATCGTGATGCGATCGATCGCGAACACCGGAAACCACTCGCGCTCGTTGTAGTAGCCGGTGTGGTCGCCGAAGGGTCCCTCGATCGCCATCTCCCATCCGGTGCGCGCGGCCGGCGGCAGGTCGCCCTCGTGGCCGAGCGCCTGCGCATTCGCGCGGGTTCGCACGAGATCGGCATCGGGCAGGATCGATCCTTCGAGCACGATCTCGGCGCGCGCCGGCACCTGCAGCGGGCAGCCGATGCACTTCGCGATCTCGGTGCGCGCGCCGCGCAGCAGTCCGGCGAACTGGTATTCGGACAGCGTGTCGGGAATCGGTGTGACGGCGGCGAGCATCGTCGCGGGATCGGCGCCGAGAGCGACCGCGATCGGGAAGGGTTCGCCCGGATGCGTGCGTGCGTGTTCGAGGAAGTCGAGCGCGCCTCCACGATGCGCGAGCCAGCGCATGATCACGCGATTCGCGCCGATCACCTGCTGGCGGTAGATGCCGAGATTCTGTCGCGACCGCTGCGGCCCGCGCGTGACGACGAGCCCCCAGGTGATCAACGGACCGACATCGCCCGGCCAGCAGGTCTGCACCGGCAGCTTCGACAGATCGACCGCGTCGCCTTCGAGCACGATCTCCTGGCACGATGCGCGCGAGTCGATCTCGCGCGGTGACATCTTCATCGCCTGGCGCAGCATCGGCCACTTGTCCCATGCGTCGCGCAGTCCGCGCGGCGGCTCGGGTTCCTTCAGCCACGCCAGCAGTTCTCCGATCTCGCGCAACGCCTGCGTCGAGTCGGCGCCGAGTCCGGCGGCGACGCGCTTCGTGGTGCCGAACAGGTTCGCGAGCACCGGCATCGGATAGTCGTGGCCGTTCTCGTGCGGCCGCTCGAAGAGCAGGGCGGGCCCGCCCGAACGCAATACGCGATCCGCGATCACGGTCATTTCGAGCCGCGGCGAAACCGGCACCGCGATGCGCCGCAATTCGCCGATCGCATCGAGTCTTGCAACGAAATCGCGCAGGTCGTTGTATTTCAAGGTACGGGTCATGGAGCGGAGCCGACGGCATTGTGTCATCGTCGCTCGCTGCGCGAGACGTTGCGCATAGTGAAACGTGCGGGTTGACCGGCGCGCGACTTGCTCAATAGAATCCGGACCGTCTCGCCCGCGCCATCGCCCGATGGCCGCTGCATCGCCCGGCGAGACATCGCGCTTCGATCCGGTTCGAAGCCAACGCAGCTGCAGTGCTGCAACCGTGAGATCCCTTCGGCGAAGCACCGAAGGGCAACGAAAGAAAGAGAGAGGCCCGCATGTGCATGTGTCTGCAGCGGGCTCGATGACGACCGCCGTGTCCGGCGGTACTTACGGCGAAAGCCGGAAGGAGTCTGGATGCTGCAGCAGCGTCAGGTCGGTGCGTTGTTCGCCGTGTTCGTGCGAACCATCGGAGCGGTGCGTTTCGTGCGCGCCGTAGCCCCGATGGCCGCGCTGGTGGCCGTCGCGTCGATCCCGCTGCCGCGACCCGCTGCGTCGATCGATGTCTCGGCGCCCCCGTCGGGTTTCGTACGCACGCTCGCCGTTGTCCAGCGTGCGGTGAACGGCTCGGCCGACGCGGTTGCGTCGAACGAGCGGCGGCATGATGCGATGCGAGGGGAGCTTCGCGTGCGTGCCGATGTCGCCGACAGCGGCGCCTCGCCGGTTTCGCGCATCGGTGACCGCTGGCTGCAATTGCGCGCCGGGCAGCGCGCGATGCAGCGAAGCGTCGACGAATCTCCGCGGCACGTCGGCGATCGGCTGCTGCATCCGGCCGCTGCGCCCGCGCCCGGCGACTGGTTCGCGGCCTCGACCTTCGAGGCCTTCGCGCTGCTCGGCGACGCAGTAAAGACCGCCGGGTCCGGCCCTGTCGGGCCGCGTGCGCCGCCCGATACGGCGCAGGCAAGGGACGTGGATGATCCGCCAGCCGAGGCCGCCAATGAGGCCGCCAACGAGGCCGCGCCGGCCGCACAGCCGCAGCCCACGTCTCCGATCGTCATCGAGCGCAACGCGCTCGCTGCGGCACCCCGGTCCGCCGCATCTCTCGCGCCCGCATCCATGGCGCGCGCAGCGGCCGAAGCAAGAGCGGACGCGCGCGACACGTTCTCGCCGCTGAAGCTCTCGCCCGAACAGCGCAACATCTCCCGATTCGTCGCGCGCCGCTATCGCCTGAATCTCGACGACGTGCAGCGCTTCGTCGCGCATGCGTTCCGCGCCGCGGGCGAGTTCCGGCTCGATCCGTATCTCGTGCTCGCCGTGATGTCGATCGAGTCGAACTTCAATCCCAACGCACGCAGTTCGGCGGGCGCGCAAGGCCTGATGCAGGTGCTCACGCGCGTGCATCTCGACAAGTTCGCGCCTTTCGGCGGCGCGCGCGCGGCGCTCGATCCGGTGGCCAACATCACCGTCGGCTCGCGCATCCTGAAGGAGTACCTCGTGCGCGAGGGCAGCGTCGAAGGCGCGCTGAAGTCCTACGTCGGCGCGGCGTTGCTGCCGCACGACTTCGGCTACGGCAACAAGGTGCTCACCGAACGCGCGCGCATCGCCGCGGCCGCGCGCGAGGGCGCGACACCGCCATCGACGACGGCCTCCGTCGCCGCGACGCAGATCGCGATGGCCGAACCGCAGCTGCGGGCGGCGACGGCGATCGCCGGCGACAGTCCTGGCGCTTCGACGTCGCGCCAGGCGTACAGCGCGCTGCGAGCGCCGGCGCTTTTTGAAGCGAAGGCGCGGGAAGAACTCTGAGCGCAGGATGAACTTGCGCGGGCGCCGGCGCGGACGCGCTGCGCGCGCCGCTCAGCGCCGATCCTCAGCGCTGATCGCTACCCCAGGTAGCGCCCGAGCCGCGAGATCGCCTCCTCGAGCCGATCCATCGACGTAGCGTACGAAATCCGCAGGTGGCTCTCGGCCTCGTGTACGCCGAAGTCCATTCCGGGCACGACCGAGACGAAAGTGCGTTCGAGCAGCTCGTCGGCGAAGCGCGCGCTGTCGTCGGTGTGCGCGCTGCAATCGACCCACGCGTAGAACGCGCCGTCGGGGGTGACCGGCACCGGCAGCCGGATCGCATTCAGCGCGGGGACGATGTAATCGCGACGCCGGCGGAATTCCTCGCGCCGCTTGCGATACACCGCCTGCGATTCGTCGTCGAAGCA
>CALCZN010000205.1:0-8361 GCA_937903095.1 uncultured Burkholderiales bacterium | reverse complement strand
CGAGATCGACGTTGAAGTACGCGACGAGTCGCTTCGCCGTGAACTCGTCACGGGCGAAGGGTACGTTGCCGAAGCCCTTGGCCGTATCGCCCTTGGGATCGACGTCGTCGTTCTTGACCCCACCACTCGAGGCGATGCTCACGTCGCTGGCCTCGATGAAGGCGGACAAGGCCCGCGGCAACCGAAGCCGTCCGCCCGCGAGTTCCTTCTTCGCCAGGAAGACGCCGTGAAGGAGGGAATTGGGATCGACGGACAGCAGCACGCGCGCCAGCTCGCGCAGATCGACCCGGCCTTGCTCCATGCCGGCCAGCCGGGTTTTCAGCAGATTCAGCACTGAATCGTCCTTTCCTTCCAGGATGTAGGGCGAGTTCAGGCGGTGCGCTTCCAGCACCGAGTTGGTCAGCGTATTCCCTTCGGCATTCTGTACCTTGACCAGCGGCAGACCACGCAGCGGTGCCACCCAATCGTCGACGGCCTCGTCCCAGCAGACCGCCTCAAGATGATTGGCCATGCTCTGGTTGGATTCGACCAGCAGCATTTCTTCGCCATCGGGGCCCGTATAGCGGGCGGCACCGAGATTCGGAAAGCCGGTCGGCTGGAATCGTGTTCCCTGCAGCGGCTTCAATTCGGCTTCCAGCAGAAGGCGAGGGGCACCGGCGAGCGGCGAAAGGTCAAGCGGCATGCGGACTCTCCTCTTCGGAGTGGGGATCGGGATAGGCTTGCTCCAGGCACGCCCGGACGACGCTCATCCGAACGGGAATGATCAGCGCTGCCAGAAGACGGCGTCCGAAATCGGGATCGAGTCTGCGATTCGCGACCAAGCGTCTCGAGAGGAAGGGCGCCGGCAGACCGGAAGCCCGTGCCCGCTCCTGAGCGAGTCGGATCGCTTCCTGAACTCGGCCTGCGGTCAGCAACGAAGGCAGGGCCGGCGGCATCGGCAGGGAGAAAGGCGGGTCGTCCCGGCGATCGTTGTCTTCCGGAGCTTCTGCTGGCGAAGGTGATCCGGATGCGTCACGTAGCTTCTTCGGTATGCCGGACGTGAACAAAGGCTTGAGGGCCGCATAGCCGAAAGGCAGCGGCTCGGACCGGCGCGTGCCCCTGCAACGAGCAGGCTCCACCCAAGATAGACCGAGCAGCAAGCGGGCAATGCGCTCGTCGCTCACCTCGCCGCCGAGAAAGGCAGCGATCTCGTCGCTGTCCACCACGACGGGCTGCTTCTGCCGATCGAAGGAGGCGTCGAACGGAACCCGTGTCCAGGCGCGACGCTTCTGCTCGAGCAGGCGCCGCTGCGCGACCATGCAAAGATTGTCGGTCAGCCGGCCGGCGCCCCAGACGGCGAGTGCGCGTCCCTCGGCGGCTCGCGGCTGCTTCGATGCCCACGCTGGAGCGTACCGGACGGTGTCGGGATCCAGCGGCGCGAGATGTGCGCGCATGGGCAGCCCGGACTTTTCCCGCCGTGGCTGCTCGCCCGACGCATCTCCTCCATCGCTTTCGCCGTCGGTCCATCGTACGCGCAGCCCGGCCAGTGCCAGGGCTAAGCGGAACTCGGTCGACTCGTCATCGGCAGCCTCGATCCAGCGGTGGGACAACGGCGGGGGTGGCCGCAGCGACTCCTGGAGCTTCGGACGCAGCGCGATTGCGCGCGCTGTGGCGCCCAGGGAGATCAATACCTCCTGTACGCAGCGCGCGTCTTCCTTTCGTTGCAGCAACGCGAAGATGCCGTCATCGAGCGCTCGGACCGCTTCGCGCAGCTCCGCCGTTGCTTCTTCGGATGCCGCCCGCTTGCGCAGGCGCTGGAGCCAATCGTACCGATCGAGGTCGCCGAGCAACTCCCCGCGCAGGTTCGGCTCGACGCGCTGACGACCAAGCGGTGCTGCCAGAAAGGCGAGTCCTTGCCGTTTGACGAAGCCGTACCTCTCGAAGCCGGCGATGCCCCGATCGACGCCGAGTCCGCCGATCGCCCGTGCCGCATCGAGGCCATCGCGAACGGGCCGGGTACCGAGGGACAGGCGCCCCTCGCGAAACAGCGAGCGCACTTCGCCGTATCGGGCGGGCCGTTCCCACAGTGGCGCCCACAGCTCGCCGCGTGATTCTCCCTGCTCTTCGAGAGATGCGCTGCCGTATCCGGCAGCGGCGGCACGCACGGTGAACGGGTACGAAAGATAGGCTCCGTCCGCGCCTTCGAGCCGTCGCGACACGCCTCCGGCGAACACCAACGCGCCTTCGAGCATCAGTACGAAGTCCCAGCGGTTGACCAGCGCGTCGCCCTGGAAACCGGCGGCGCTGTTCGGTCCGCCCGCCGCGCCCGGAGCGAACTGCCCGATTGCCGTGGATGCCAGCCCAGCCACCGGTGTGGCGAACAAAGCGTCGTCCAATGCGGCGATCGTCGCCGCTGGGACTTCGCTGCCGTCGACGGGAATCAGTTCCGTCAACCGCTGCATGAAGTTGTTCGTGAAATCGAGGCGACCATCGTTGCCGCCGGTTCCGAGTAACGGAGGGAAGGCCAATCGGTCGAGGGTCAATGCAATTGCAGCGTCGATCCAGCCGACGAGTGCCGCTCCTGCTTCGGCGCGAAGCGCCGAAATCAATTCGCTCTTGGCCTGATCGGTCGGGCGTTCGTCGAGCTTTCGCTCGCGTACCAGCCGTGCGCCCAGCTCGATCGCCTCGCGGTAGGCGGCCAGGCGCTCGATCCTGCATTCCTGCAATGCGGAGATGCCGACCTTGGAATCCTTCGGAAAGAAGCCGCTGCCGCCGTTCCATGGCGCGATGATCGGCGTCGGGCAGTAGTCGTGCAGGAAGAAGCGAACCAGGCAATCCCGGTCCAGGCTCGTTCTCAGGCGAAAGCGATCGCCCTGCCACCAGCCGCGCGCCTGGGGATCGGCCTGCTCGGCTACCAGACGCAGGATTCCCAGCGCTTTCAGATAGGAGGCAAGCGGAATCGGTCGGCAGCCTTCGAGCACGAGATCGGTCATGCGGATTCGTCCTTCGCCGATGCCGAGGCGCGCCAGTCCGCCATGCGAATCAGCGCTTCCAGATACGCAAGGCGAAACGGACCGTGCTCGGCTAGCAGCGCGCGCATTCGCCCCGACCAGCTCGGGCGGCCTTGCTCGTTCTCGCCCAGCTCCATCGGTCCGAGATCGAGCTCAATGGCATTCGAGATTTCATCGCCGCAACGCAGCTCGGGCAAGCGATCGCCGTCCTGCACGCCGCGTGCAATACGCAACGTCGGCTTGTCCGCGCGCTCCTGTGGCAGGGCCCGCAGACCCATACGAATTCTTCCGTGATGCGTGGCGATCAGAAAAGCGACGAGGTCGGCGTTCGGCTCGCCGTGGCGCTGCTGGAGGAACGCAAGTGCGGAGGCAAGCTCATGGCGGAAATATCGACGCAGTCCGGTCCTTTCCGCCCGCTCTCGACGCTCCTTCGGAGCCCGGGGCTCGATTGACTTTGCCAACAGCGGGCCGTCGTCGTCGGGTAGGTGGCCGAGCAGCGTTTGGAACGGAGGGAATGCCTTGCCGAGATCGTGCCACGCGCCGGCGCGGCAAAGAGCATCGACCTGATCGGGCGGCAGCCCAAGCGCCTGCGCAATCTGACCGGCGTACTTCGCTACATCATCGAGATGGCGCTCGAGCGGCAGTGCGACTGGAAAGCCAAAGGACTGCCGGTTGTCGCCGGTATCCGCATCGATATCCGTATCGTCGCCGGCCCCGGTGGTTGGACTTTCCGCGATCGGCTCGACGGGTGCCGTTGCCGATGCGCCAACGAAGCCGAGTTCCGGGTCGTAACCGCCCATTTGCACGTCGAGGAGCAGAGTCAGACCCGGCCGCAAGCGCCGGTGGGGTGATTTATCGAGGCGCACCCAAGGGCCGCTGTCGTGCGCGAGCGGATCCTCGACATAGACCGGCACGCTCCCCTCTTTTAGCCAGGTTTGAAGCTCTTCGTTCAGCGGAGCGGAGCAAAGCTCTTCGCGCCGAGGGCGCTTTGCCGTAACCTGTTCAGCGTTGCCGACTGTCCGCCAGAAGACGCTAAGCGACAGGTCGTCACTGTCGCGGATATAGGGCGAGATATCGAGATCGTATCCGGAGAGATCGGCATCGGTGTCGAACAGTTCCTCGAAATCCTTGGGCCGGATTACCTGCGCGGGCCTCCTCGGAGGGGAAGGTGGCGGAAGCTTGCGTGGACTGACCTCGTTCAAGGTAACGAGGATGCTGCGTGCCTCATTCAGAGATTTGATGTCGTAAGGCCGGGCCGGCGCCCGGTCTGTTTCCGTCTCGATGTCGATCCAGCGAATCTCGCCGCCGCCGATGTCGTTGAGTTCGCCGGCACGGTTGCAGCGCCCGAAGCGCTGCACCATCGATGACCATGGCGCCAGTTCCGTGAACAGAACCGCTGACGTGAGGTCGATCCCGGCTTCAATAGCCTGTGTGGCTACCACTACACGGTCGCTCGCCGCCCCATTGTGCAGACGCTCCTCCAGCGCCCTGCGCTCGGGCGGTCGATAGCGGGAGTGAATCAGCAGGCGTGCGGTGGACGCGTCGAGCACGTCAGCAAGAGCCGTGTACAGCGCCATGGCTCGGCGCACAGTGTTCACAACGATGAGTGTGGTGGCTCCTTTGCGATGCAACGAACCTACTTCGCGGGCGAGGGCGACGGCATAGGCCTGTGGCTTCTTCGGGCTTTCAACCGTTACCGTCGTTTCCGCGCGCCGCAGGTGCTTCACGGCGTCGAGCCGAGCCTTCAAGGTTGGCGATTCGGGCGGATTGCCATCATTCCAACGTAGGACGACCGGTTCGGGGACTTCGTTGCGGAAATCGACGGTATCAAGCCACCCTGGATCGAGAGTGGCCGAGACCCACAGACTTCGCGCCGCTCGTTGATGCCGCCAGCCGGTACGTCGGCGAAACGCCTCCAGTTGTGCCGACGTGGCGAGCCCCGCACCCATCAGTTGCACTTCATCGTAGACCCACAACGCGTCGCTGTGGAGCAGACCGTAGTCGATAGGCCAACCGAACCGGCTCATGCTATAGCCGCGCATCAGTGCGCGTGAAAGCAGCATGTCCTGCGTGCCGACGAGAATCGCCCAACTTTCCGGATGCAGTCGCCAGTCCTCGTCGACCGCACCGCCCATCAGAAGATGGACACTCGGCTTCGGACATCCGCTTTTTTCGAATAGCTCGCTGAGGTTGTCGATCCAGATCTGCACCTCACGCACGATCTGTTCGGCCAGCACTCGCATTGGGAGGCACCAGACTAGCCGCCGTGGAGTCGCAGCGGTGTCGGTCAACAGTCGCCAGACCCAGCCCAAGACGACGGCAGCCGTCTTTCCGAGGCCGGTCGGCGCGATGAGGACGTCGGCGTTCGGGTTTTCGGCCAGCGCACGCTGGAAAGGGTGTGGCTGAGCGTCTTCTCGTCGGTACGCTCGCCGATAAACCGTTGCCAAGTCGGTGGATGCCATTGTCATCGTCGGGGCCGAGATGGAAGCGACACCTTAAGCCGGGGTAGAGTCGCCGTCAACGCTCTGCTGAACTCGAACATAGTTGTATTATTCCGCCGCGACCTCCTCCCCTCTCCGGGAGCTTCATTGAAGAGAGTTTTGCAGTGCGTTACCCGTATAAGTATCTGATTCCCAATGAAATTGGGCTTCGTTGACTCAAAACACGCAGTTCGCGCAGCAGGGGGCAGCGATGACGACGTTGAGAGCCGGTATCGCCACCTACGAAGAAATGAGCTTCTCAAGCGTTTCGGCTACGCGTGCCCCGAGCGCGCCGGCAGAAAGTCCGGTTCCCGTTTGTGGAAATCTTCGCGAAAGGTGCTGTCCACGCGCAATTGCGAGTTGCTCGCGGTGATCGCGGAGAGGAAGGCGGTCTCGCTCGACGAATTGGGACAGACCACAGGTCGGAGCAAATCCCGCGTGCTGCGCGTATTGAGGACTATGGAGAGTTACGGCCTTGTCTGGCTGAAACGGAACCGACACGGAGAGATCATCCCAAAGCTGCGTTACGACAGAGTCGTACTGGAACTGCGGATCGGACGTCCCAAGGAACCAGTTGGAGATTGTTACCGCCCCAGCAGTTGGGCAGTCTGGATTTCCGAGAGCGGGTAGTTTTTTGCGCCGGAATAGAGTCGTCGGGCCGGGAGCGGGGCAGAATTTGTCCGGTTCGTGATTTCTTGCACCTTGGTCTGTCCGCTTCCGGTGGAGATTGGCCACGATAGTCTCCCGCGGATGCCCAATAGAGAGACGCGGGACGCGCCCTTCGCTGAGGGCTTAGACCATGTCCGAATCTTCCCCCGCCTCCCAGCCTGAGCTTCCGCTTCCTTTCCCCGAGCTCGGCCGTGATCTACCCCTGCTGCCGGTACGGATGCTCAACGAGTACCAATACTGTCCGCGGCTCGCTTACCTTGAGTGGGTGCAGGGCGAATGGGCGGAATCCGCCGACACGATCGAGGGTCGACACGCGCATCGTCGGGTGGACCGGCCTTCCGGATCGTTGCCGCCCGCTGAGGAACTTGCAGCGGAGGAACGCCTGCATGCGCGCTCGATCACGTTGTCGAGCAATCGACTGGGTCTGATCGCGAAAATGGATCTGGTTGAAGCCGAGGACGGTTTCGTCGTGCCAGTCGACTACAAGCGGGGCAAGCGCCCGCACGTTGCAGGTGGTGCATACGACCCAGAGCGCGTGCAGCTATGCGCACAGGCGCTGATCCTCGAGGAGCACGGGTATCGGGTACGTGAGGGCGTGTTGTATTTCGTCGCAAGCCGGGAGCGTGTGCATGTCGAGGTCGACGCTGACCTACGCACGCTCACTCACAACGCGATCGATGAATTGCGGCTGGTCGCCGCTGGCGGAACGGTGCCCCCGCCGCTCTCCGATAGCCCGAAGTGTCCGCGCTGCTCGCTCGTGGCGATCTGTCTGCCCGATGAAGTGAACTTTCTGCTGCACGAGAATGTGCAGCCGCGTCCCCTCGCGGTCGGCCGCGACGAAGCGATGCCGGTGTACGTGCAGGCTCGACACGCCAAGGTGGCGAAAAGCGGCGATACGCTCGAAGTCTCCATCGAGGACAAGACAACCGCCACAGCACGTCTGGCGGAGGTTTCTCAGGTCGTATTGATGGGAAATGTCTATCTCACGACTCCGACGTTGCACGCGCTGATGGAGCGTGAGATCACAGTATCCTGGCACAGCCACGGCGGATGGTTCATCGGACACACCGTGGGCACCGGCCACAAGAACGTCGAGCTGCGTACGGCTCAGTACCGTGCGAGTTTCGACGAAGGCCGCTGTTTGCGCATCGCGCGAGGCCTCGTTGTAGCGAAGATTCAAAACTCGCGGACGCTTCTGCGGAGAAACTGGAAGGAGGGAAGCGCGCCCGAGTCGCTTCTCGAGGAGTTCAAGCAGGACATCGACCAGGCGCGACGTGTCAGCAGCATCGTCGAATTGCTGGGCGTGGAAGGGAATGCCGCAGCCCGCTACTTTCGCCATTTCAAGAAGATGCTGGCGAGCCCAGGGGATGCGGCGAGCTTCGCTTTCGACTTCGAGCGGCGCAACCGCAGACCCCCGAACGATCCTGTCAACGCGCTGCTCTCGTTCGCCTACGCGTTGTTGACCCGAGCCTGGACAGTGAATCTGAGCGCTGTAGGCTTCGACCCCTACCGTGGCTACTACCACAAGCCTCGGTATGGCCGACCGGCATTGTCGCTAGATCTGATGGAACCGTTTCGTCCGTTGATTGCCGATTCCAGTGTGATCCAGTCGATCAACAACGGGGAAATCAAGCCATCCGACTTCGTGAGCGTGGCCGGAAGCGTAGCCTTGGACGGAGACGGGCGAAAGCGCTTCATTTCCGCATTTGAACGCCGTCTCGGTCACGAAGTGACGCATCCGCTGTTCGGCTACCGATTGAGCTATCGGCGATTGCTGGAACTGCAGGCGCGCCTTTTCGGGCGATATCTGCTGGGCGAGCTCGACGACTACCCAAATTTCGTTACTCGATGACGGGTGCGTCGATGGATGAGCGACTCTACATTGTTACGTATGACATCGGCGATCCGAAGCGTTGGCGCGCCGTATTCAAGCTCATGAATGGATATGGCGAGTGGGCGCAGCTATCAGTATTCCAGTGTCGGTTATCGCGCCGTCGTCATGCTGACATGATTGCTACGCTCGACCAGATCATCCATCATGCAGATGATCATGTGCTGATCATCGACATCGGCTTGGCCGAACGAGTGGACCCGAAAGTTGTGAGCCTCGGGAAGCGTTCCTTCGAGCCTATCGAGCGTGCGCCCTTGATCGTCTAAGTCGCCTCCGTAGTACTTCGTTCCGGCAAAACATTGACGATTAGACCATCTGCTCATCGAAGGCT
>CALCZN010000204.1:0-13059 GCA_937903095.1 uncultured Burkholderiales bacterium | reverse complement strand
GACCGCTGCTGTACAGCGCATCGCGCGTGGCCGAGAAGCCCATGTAGTCGTGCGCAGGGCCCGCCGCTCGGGACCAGCGTCCCTCGCTGAACACCGCCAGGCCGTGGTGGCTGGGAATGAGGAGTTGCCCACCGTCCGCGCTGTAGGACAGTCCGTGAACGTGGGTCAGCGTGATCGCCGGGTCGGAAGACGCCGTCGTCGACGCGAACATGGCGAGTGTGAGTGCGAGTGCGAGGGCGTGAAAGCGCATCTTGTTGGAGAGCATGTCAATCCTCGGTCGTCGGGGGAAAGAGGCGACCTCGCTGCTGAACAAATCCAGGCGAGCGAGCGCCATGCTCTCGGCGTTGTTCAGCAGAAACGGGTCGTGCCGTTGCCGGCAGCGGCTTCGCAAACGGGTCGCGCCGTGCGATCAAATGCGCAGCCGAGCGGTGCGCCAAAGAGGGGGTGGTGCCGTTGCCCTTAGCAATTCGGGCTGCTGGGCGTGCCTGATACCAGCGAGCACGCAGGGATGGGCTTCCCGAAGAACGAAGGCCGGGACAAACGGCTGGTGAACGGCGGCGACGAGCCGCGATTCGGAGGCTTGCCCGTCCTGAGCGCAGTGCTGGTTGCAAAGGTCCGGCTGCGCATCAAACCCCGCGTGCGCATGGGCGGCCATTTCGGGGCAGGGCGCTCCGGAGGAGTCACCCGTAGCCTGCGCCGGTTCACTCGTCGTGTGCGGCAACGACGGGCAAGCGTAAGCCGCCACTGCGAACTGAGTGAAGAGGATTCCGAGCAGCGCAATCCAGGCAAAGACCGAACGGCGAAAGGCTCTCATCGGAGTGGAATTGTAGCGATCGGGACCGGGAATGCCGCCACCATGGTTGTTCGTACCAACCACTGGAGGCGATCACGCGTATCAACGGCAGTCACATTGCCCGGGCACCGGCGTGAGCCATGCGTCGGCACTCCTCAGCGCAGCGCTTGCACGCCTGGGCGCACTCCTGGCAATGCGGAAATTGATGCTTGGCGCATTCGTCGCCGCAGACCTCGCAGACTTCCGCGCAAACCCGGCAGGCCTGCTGGGCGAGCTCGCTGCCCCTCGCCATATAACCGGCGGCGAGCCGACAGATGGCGGCACAGTCAATGTCGAGCCCGATGCAGCGCGCCATCATCTTGACATCGTCTTCCTGCAGGCAGGCAGTGGCGCAGTGGTCGCAGGCGTCGGCGCAGGTGTTGCAGGCTTCGATGCAGGAAGCGTATTGCTGATGAGCCATGACGAACCTCTTCATTGATGTCATTGATCGGAATGCCCCAGTCGATCAACGCCTGTCGGTCGGTCGCTCCGCCTACGCGTGGGGCTCGATCTCACCAGTGCAGCCGCACTACCGCCACCAGGCCGTTCGACGTCGTTCTTGGGCGCAACGCTTGTGCCCGGCGGCGATTAACCCAGGTCCCTCGCGATGACGTGCGGCGCACTTGGGAGGCGGGCTTACGGAAGCCCTTTCTGGTCCGCGTCAAGTATTTGGCTCGTCACCCTCTCACCGAGGTCGTCGCGTGCTACCGGCCGTACCTTTCGGTCAGGCAGGGCCGCTCGGCTTTGGCGGGCATGGGGCATTATGTTCCAGCCGCCGCTGAATTTCGCCTGTCCGGAATGAGCCACGCTGTCCTCGAGCCGGCCCTGACCTGCCCTGTTTGCGGGCACGCCAAGATCGAGACTATGCCGACGGACGCTTGTCAGTGGTTCTACCAGTGCGCCCAGTGCCAAACCGTGCTCCACCCGAAGTCCGGAGACTGCTGCGTCTACTGTTCCTATGGCTCGGTGCCGTGTCCACCCGTCCAGGAAAGAAGAGCGCCCGTTTCTACTCTTCAGGCGCCGAGACAGGAGAACTCAGACGGCTTGTAGGTCTGCGCGCCGCGCGAGCCTGGCCGTGCTCTTCTTGCGCTCGCCGTAGCAGTCCGGGAGATACCCGTTGACGTCCGGCGTGAGCAGCGTCAACTTGAAGAGCTCTTCCATGACCTCGATGATGCGGCCGCGCGTGGCACTGTCATGGTTGTTCTTCGTACGCGCGCCTCATGAAACAGAGTCCTTCTCTTGCGCGCCCCGGACATTGGATTCACCAGATGGAAGGATTCGGAACCGTTCTGCTGCTTGCCCTCGTGCCGGCACTCGGAACTTTCTGCGGTGGTTTGATCGCCGAGTTCGTGCGTGTCACCCCGCTAGCAATCAGCAAGGCGCTTCATGGTGCGGCGGGAATCGTCATCGCGGTAGTCGCCGTCGAGTTGATGCCCGAGGCCGTCGGCATCGTTCGCGGGTCGGTCTTCGCCCTCGCGTTTCTGCTCGGTGCGATCTTCTATCTGGCGATCGAGTGGGTCATCGAGCGACTGCAAAGGAGCATTGGCGTCTCGACCAGCACCGGAATGTGGATGGTGTACGTGGCGGTCGCGATGGACCTGTTCAGCGACGGGCTGCTGATCGGCACGGGCTCGTCGGTGTCGACGAGCCTGGCGCTCGTGCTTGCCCTCGGCCAGACCATCGCCGACGTTCCCGAGGGCTTCGCGGCCATCTCGAACTTCAAGGCGAAACAGGTGCCCCGAGGGAAGCGTCTGCTCCTTTCGGCTTCCTTTGCGATACCGGTGCTGCTCGCCTCAGGCATCGGGTACTGGTTGCTGCGCGACCAGAGCCAGGAGTCCAAGCTCTCGGCACTCGTTTTTGTCGCCGGCCTGATCTGCGTGGCGGCTGTCGAGGAGATGATCACGCAGGCGCATGAGACGGTGGAAGACACGCGGCTGTCCGTCCTAGCGTTCGCGGGAGGATTCGCGCTGTTTGCGCTCGTTTCGAGCTACTTTGGCTAGGTCACCGGACAGCGCGAGGCCAGAGTGCCCCTCGCCTCGCCCGCGCTATAATCCGCCGCCATGCGTCGCTGGGTGTTCGCACTGTTGTTGCTCGTTCTGCCGTTCCAGATGGTCTGGGCGTCGGCGGCGCCGTACTGCGCGCACGAGACGAGCACCTCTGCCAGCAAGCATTTCGGCCATCACGAGCATCGCCACTACGCCGGCGGAGAGGTGACGCCGTCGTCGGACAACGACGGAAACGGGTCGGGCACCTACCACGCCGACTGCGGAACCTGTCACCTGGGCTGCGCCGCGACGCTGTCGGCGCCGATTCCCGTCGTCACGCTACTGCTTCCCGGATCACCCCTGGCCACCGCGCCATCGCGGTACATCTCGTACGTACCCGCCGGACCTGAGCGTCCCGACCGAAGCGATTTCTCCGCAGCCGTGCGATCCGGCGGCGGCGTCGTTTCAGGTCCGTACATCACCTGAAGACTTCGACCTCGCATCCGGATCGCTTCTGTCGAAAGACGAGAAGGACGATTCGATGCGATTTTCTTGCCTGGCATTGGCCTTCGTGCTGGTCGCCTCGGCGAACCCGGCGACAGCCCAGAACCCGCCGAACGGGCCTCTGACCCTGGACGAGGCGATGCGCCTCGCCGAGATCGCGCACCCGGTGGTGCGTTCACGCGAGGCGCAGCTCGCGGCGGTGGAAGGCCTGCGCCGCGAAGCGGCTGCCCCGTTCGTCGACAACCCCGAGATCGGCGTCGAACGGGCGCGCGTCGGCGCGGACACGCCCGACGGACGCGCGCGCGAATGGACGTTCGGCATTGCGCAGCCGATCGAAACCGGCGGGCAGCAATCGCGCCGACGCGAGGCCGCTGCCGCGAACCTCGACGCCGTCCGAGCCGGAATCGACGACGCTCGCCGCCTGGCGCGCGCCGAAGCGGCGCTGCGCTTTCATGCGGTGCTCGCTGCACAGCGGCGCGTGCAGATCGAGCAGCGCGCGCTCGGGCTCTTCGAGGACACCGCGCAGGCGATCGAGAAGCGGCGTGCCGCCGGCGAGGACACGCGGCTCGATGCGAACGTGGCCCTGATCGAAGCGGAACGCGCGCGCAACGCACTGGCATCGGCGCGCGAGGACCTGCTCGATGCGCGCGCGGCGCTGGGCACCGTCCTGCAACTGCCGCCGGCCGCCATGCCGGACCTGGCCGGGGAACTTTCCGCACCGGCCGGCGCGACGCCGTACCCGCTCGATCGGCTGCTGGCCTCCGTGCAGAACCTGCCGAGACAGCGCGCGCTCGCCGCACGCCAGGACGCCGCCCGCGCCCGTGTCGCGCTCGAGCGCGCCAACCGCTACCCCGATGTAACCGTGGGCCTGAACATCGGTCGGGAAGGGCCGGCCGTCGCGCGTGAGCGTGTCACCACGCTTTCGGTATCGGTGCCGTTGCCGCTCTTTCAACGCAACGACGCCGCGCTCGGCCAGGCGCTGACGGAAGCCACGCAGGCCGAAATCGAGCGCACGGTCGCGGTGCGTGACGCACAGGCACAGGTGCGGCGACTCTGGAGTCGGCTGGACAGCCAGCGCGAACGCCTGCAGCGGCTGCAGGGGGCGATGGTCTCGGCTTCCGAGCACAACCAGCAGCTCGCGGCGAAGTCTCGCCAGGCAGGGCAAATCGGCCTGCTCGATCAGTTGCTCGTCAATCGCCAGGCACTCGATGCGGCACGCGAACTGAACGACGCACTTGCCGAGTACCACGCAACGCGTATCGAACTCGAAGAGGCGGCCGGCTGGCCGCAGGAAGGATCTACGAAATGAAGATGGTGCGAAACGACAAGCGGCGCAGGCTGCACCGGGCGGGTCTGGCATTGGCGCTGACCTTCGCCGCCGCGCTCGCGGCGTGCGGCAACAGCGAGGCGCAGAACGAACATGCCGCCGAAGGCGATCAGCACGCCGAGCAAGCCGGCGAGCACAAGGAAGAGGGGCACAGCGAGAGCGAGGAGCTGACGCTGACCGCCGAGGAAGCTGAGCGCGCCGGCGTGAAAGTCGAGGAGATCCGGCCTCAGGCGCTCGGCGGCCAGGTCGTCGCCACCGCGACGATCCGGCCCGATCAGGACAAGCTCGTGCGCGTCGCGCCGCGCATCGAAGGCCGCATCACCTCGGCGCCTGCGAAGCTGGGCGACCGCGTGCGCGCGGGCCAGGCGTTGGCCACACTCGACAGCGTCGCCGTCGGCGAGGCGCATGCGGCCTGGGTACAGGCGCAGGCGGAGCTGCGAATCGCACAGGCCGACTTCGAGCGGGCCGAGCGACTGAGCGCCGACGAGATCATCGCGCGCAAGGACTTCCTGCGGGCACGATCCGACCGCGACAAGGCGGCTGCGACATTACGCGCCGCGGAACACCGGCTGCGTCTGCTCGGGGGCAACCCGAGCGCCAGCGGGGCTCACGCCTCGGCCTTTGCGGTCACCGCACCGTTCGCCGGCACCGTGATCGAGAAGAGCGCAACGCTGGGGGAACTCGCGAGTCCGAACGAGCCGTTGTTCACGGTCGCCGACCTCAGCAGCATCTGGATCCAGGCCGACCTGCCCGAAGCCGCGCTGGCCAGGGTGCATATCGGAGCGAATGCGAAGGTCGGCGTTTCCGCTTATCCGAACGAAACCTTCGTCGGTCGCGTCGACTACATCGGCGCGGTGGTGAGCAAGGACACCCGCACGGTGGCGGCTCGCATCGTCGTTCCTAACGAGGACGGGCGACTGAAGCCCCAGATGTTCGCAACGGCCACGATCGAGGTTGCCGGCGAAAAGCGCGAGGCAATCTCGCTGCCGGCCGACGCGATCGTGTTGATGCAGGGGCAACCGACGGTGTTCGTCCTGGAGCACGGCAATTACGAGATGCGCGTCGTCGAGCCGGGCGAACGCATCGGCAACCGAACGGTGGTCAAGGCCGGCATCGAGGCCGGAGAGCAGGTGGTGACGACGGGCGCCTATGCGCTCAAGGCGCGCAAGCTCAAGTCGCAGCTCGGTCACGGGCACTGAGAGGGGAAACACCGTGCTCAATGCAATTGTCGAGGCGGCGCTGCGCTACAAGGTGCTGGTGCTGGTGGGCTTCGCCGTCGTGGTCGGGCTCGGCATCATGGCCTTTCGCCAGGTGCCCGTGGACGCCTTTCCCGACGTCACGCCGGCGCAGGTCAACATCTACACCGAGTCTCCCGGCGTCGCCGCCGAGGACATCGAGCGGCTGCTCACCGTGCCGATCGAGGCAGCGATGGCGGGCCTGCCCGACGTGGAGATCGTGCGCTCGGTCTCGCTGTTCGGCCTGTCGTACGTCGGCGTCTACTTCGAGGACGACGTCGACATCTATTTCGCGCGGCGCCTGGTCGGCGAGAAACTGCAGGAGGTGAAGGAGCGCCTGCCGCAAGGCTACGGCGAACCGGTTCTCGGCCCGAACAGCTCGGGTCTCGGGCAGGTGTTCTGGTACACGATCGAGGACGCCGACCGAAAGCTCGGCGCAATGGATCTGCGCACGCTGCAGGACTGGACCGTGCGGCTGATCCTGCGCACCGCGCCCGGCGTGGACGATGTCACGACCTGGGGCGGTCACGAGAAGCAGTACCAGGTGCAGATCGACCCGCGCCGGCTGGTCCAGTACGGCCTGTCGTTCCGAGAGGTGATGGAGCGGCTGGCCGCCAACAACAAGCAGGTCGGCGGCCAGTACCTGAACATCGGCGTCGAGCAGTACCTGGTGCGCGGCCTGGGGCTGGTGAGCGACGCGGTCGACATCGGCTCGATCGTCCTCGCCGAACGCGACGGCGCACCGATCTACGTTCGCGACGTGGCCGACGTGAAGGAGGCGCCGGCGGTGCGCTTCGGCGCCGTCACGCGCGACGGGCATGAGACGGTGCTCGGCATCGCACTGGCGCGCATCAACGAGAACGCAGCGACTGTCGTCGAGGCGGTCAAGGAGAAGCTGGCGGTCGCGCAGGCGGCGCTGCCCGAGGGCGTCGAGTTGAAGGCCGTATACGACCGCACCGAGATCGTCGAGAAGGCGCTCTCGACTGCCGAAGCCGCACTGCTCGAAGGCTCGATCCTGGTCGCGATCGTCCTGTTCCTGTTCCTCGGCGAGCTGCGCTCGGCGATCGTCGTCATCGTCACGTTGCCGCTGGCGATGCTGTTCGCGTTCATCCTGATGAACCAGTTCGGACTGTCCGCGAACCTGATGTCGCTCGCCGGCCTTGCGATCGGCATCGGGATGATGGTCGACGGGGCCGTCGTGATGGTCGAGAACGCATTCCGGCTGCTCTCGCACGCGCGTGAGTCCGGGCGGCCGATCAACCGGACGCAGGTTGTGCTGGAGGCTGCGCGCGAAGTGGCGAACCCGATCGCCTTCGCGATCGGAATCATCATCGTCGTCTTCCTGCCGCTCTTCTCGCTGACCGGACTCGAAGGCAAGCTGTTCAAGCCGATGGCACTCACCATCACGTTCGCGATGATCGGCTCGCTGCTGCTGTCGCTGACGCTGGTGCCGGTGCTCGCCGCACTGATCCTCAAGCCCAAGGAGGAAAAGGACACCTGGCTCGTGCGCGGCGCGAAGAAGCTCTATCTGCCGCTGCTCGATTGGGCGCTCGACCACAAGAAGACGGTGGTCGGCGCTGCGCTGGCCCTGCTGATCGGCGCGCTCGCGCTCTTTCCGATGCTCGGCAAGGAGTTCATGCCGCAGCTGCAGGAGGGCGCGATCATGTTCCGCGTCGTCGGCATTCCGTCGACTTCGCTGGATGAATCGATCCGCGTCGCCAACGTGATGGACGCGAAGCTGCGCGAGAAGTATCCGCAGGTCCGCTCGGTGCTCGCCACCATCGGTCGCGCCGAGAAAGGCGAGACGGCCGACGTGAACTACATGGAGGTGCTGCTCGACCTGAAGCCGCAGGACGAATGGCCGAAGAAACAGTCGTTCTCGGCGCTGGGCCAGGAGATGCAGGAATACCTCGAAGTCGAGGTGCCGACGGCGGTGTTCGGCGCGACGCAGCCGATCCAGATGCGTGTCGAGGAGCTGATCTCCGGTGTGCGCGCGACGCTGGCCCTGAAGATCTACGGCGAGGATCTCGACAGGCTCGAGGACCTGTCGGCGCGGCTCAAGAACGTGATTGCAGCCGTACCGGGCGTCGCGGACCTGTCGGCCGAGGCGAACAAGGGCAAGCCGCAGATGGTGATCAAGGTCGACCGCGAGGCCGCGGCGCGCTACGGCATGAACGCCGACGACATCCTGAGTATCGTGCAGGCCGGCATCGGCGGAGAGACGGTCTCGACGATGATCCAGGGCACCCGCCGCTTCGACATCGCGGTGCGTCTCGCCGAGCAGTACCGCGACAGCCCCTCGGCGATCGCGTCGATCCCGATCCGCACCGCCGAGGGCGCGCTGGTGCCGTTCTCGCAGGTGGCGACGATCGAGCTCGACGAGGGCTACACCTTCGTGCGCCGCGAAGCACTGCAGCGCTATGCGGTGCTGCAGATGGACGTGCAGGGCCGCGACGTGGACAGCTTCGTTCAGGATGCCAACGCCGCCATCGCTGCACAGGTGGAGATGCCCACCGGCTACTGGATCGAGTGGGGCGGCGCCTTCGAGAACCAGCAGCGCGCAATGGCGCGGCTCGGCGTAATCGTGCCGCTCACGATCGGGCTCATCTTCATCCTGCTCTACACCGCGTTCAACTCGGTGCGCCACGCGACGCTGATCATCGCCAACGTGCCGTTCGCGATCATCGGCGGCATCGTCGGGCTGTTCGTCACCGGACAGTACGTGTCGGTCCCCTCGGCGATCGGCTTCATCGCGGTGTTCGGCGTGGCGATGCTCAACGGCATCGTGCTGGTGAGCTTCCTGAACGACCAGCGCAGACACGGCCTGTCGATACGCGATGCCGTGCGCCGCGGAACGGAGCTGCGGCTGCGGCCGGTGCTGATGACCGCGTCGGTGGCCATCCTCGGGCTGATTCCGATGCTGATCTCGACCGGCGTCGGCGCCGAGACGCAGCGCCCATTGGCCACCGTCGTCGTCGGCGGCCTGATCACCTCGACGCTGCTGACGCTGCTGCTGCTGCCGCTGATCTGGGAATGGTCGGAGTCGCGCGCAGAAGCGAAACGACTCGCCCCAGAGACGGCCGATGAGCTGCACAACCCCTTGCCAGCAACCGATGAGCCGCGATGAAGGAGATCAAGGCCTACGTGCATCAAAGCCGTATCGCCGACGTGATTGCAGCGCTCAAGAGCAGCCCCGCCTGGGGCGGGGAGCGCGGCGACCGCCAGCACAACCTCGCCGTGTACGTCGTCAAGGGTTCGCTGCTGCCGCTCGACAGTAGCGAGCGCCGCTATGCGGTGGACCTCGGCGACGAGGTGGTCAACGAGTACAAGCTGGAGTTGCTGTGCGAGGACGGCGAAGCCGATGTGCTCGTCGACGCGTTGATCGCGGCGGCCCGCACCGGGCAGTCCGTTGCCGGTTGGATCACCGTTTCGGATGTCGCCCGCGCGGTGTCGATCTGCTGATCGCGGGGCGGCGTTGAAGCGCGCGGCTCGAAAGGCGCCCGTCTTCCTCGGGTTCCCGAGGGGCGAAGATGAAGCGGCGCGAACGATCCTCCGGGTACCGTTGGCGCCGCAACTGGCAATATCGGCGACTTCAGCCGTTGATCATCATTTCCATCCGCGCGCGGCGGTCCTGCGGCGATTCGTTGCGCATCTCGTCGACGACCTGCTGGCGGGATTTGACGGGGCCGGTGCTCGCGAGCGGCAGCGGCACGTTGTGCCCGATCATCGACGCAAGCGTTCCGTCCCTGCGTGCAGCATCGACTTCGGCCATGACCTGGGCGCGTGTCTTCGTGCTCCGGAAGTGATCATAGTGGTAGGTGTACCCGGCCCCGCGAAGGGTGGGATGCCACTCCGCGCTCGCTTGTACCGCCGCCGGCAGGGCAAGTGCCGCGGCGACGAAGGGCAACAGGGTTCGATAACGAATGCTCATGGTGTTTCCTCTATCAACTACGAACCGCAGTTCGACTGCGAAGCCATCCGCGATGGCCTGCCGGGTACTGTAAGAACGGCTACGGAACGGAAACGCGTCCGGAAGATGACAAGTTCGCCATCTTCTGCGGCACGCCCGCGTAAACGGTGAAGCCATGAAGCTGCTCGTGGTCGAGGACGAGCTTAGGCTGGCCGCCTATCTGCGCAAGGGACTCGCCGAGGAGGGCTACGTCGTCGAAGTGGCGCACGACGGCATCGACGGCCTGCACCTCGCAATGGAAGGCCGGCACGACCTCATCGTTCTCGATTGCATGCTGCCGGGAATCGACGGCATCAGCGTGCTCGCCGCCCTGCGCGAAACACGACAGACGCCGGTTCTCATGCTGACGGCTCGCATGCGCGTCGAGGATCGTGTCCGCGGTTTGAAGGCAGGCGCCGACGACTACCTCGTCAAGCCGTTCGCCTTCTCCGAGCTGGTCGCGCGCATCGAGGTGTTGTTGCGTCGTGCGCGTCCCCCCGAGAGTTCAGCGGTTCTCGAACTGGCGGACCTCGAAGTCGATCTGCTGCGCCGGCGCGCCACGCGAGGCGGCACGCGACTGGACCTCACCGCCAGGGAGTTCGCGCTGCTCGCCCTGCTGCTGCGCCGTCAGGGCGAGGTGCTTTCCCGCACCGAGATCGCCGAGCAGGTCTGGGACGTCAATTTCGACTACGGGACCAACGTCATCGACGTGGCCGTGCGACGACTGCGCGGCAAGCTCGACGCGCCCTTCGAACAGCCACTGCTGCACACGGTACGTGGCATGGGCTACGTTCTGGAGGAGCGTGAGAAGTGAGGGGCAATCGGGTCGGGTCACTCGGTCGTCGACTCTCCGGCTGGCTGGCTCTGCAGAGCCTCATAGGTCTCGTGGCGGTGTGCGCTGCCGTCTACGCCGTCACCGTCATGAGCTTTCAGGCACGCCAGTCGGAGACGCTGCTACAGAAGGAAGCACAAGTGCGTCACCTGATCGACGAAAGCGCCGGTGAGCGCGAGGGTGCGACGCTGCGACACAAGCTCGACGACTTCCTCGTTGGCCATCAGAACCTGTCGCTGCAGCTGTATCGCTCCGACGGAACGACTTTCTATGCGCAATCCCGCCCTCAGCTCGTGGGACCCGGTATGCGTGAGCTTCGCTTCACGATCCCGAAGTCGGCATCCGGTGGCGCCAATATCGGCGCAGTCCTGACCTTCGACACGCGCGACGACGATCGTTTGCTTCGCCGGTTCGGCTTGACGCTGCTGGGGGCCGCCCTGGCTGGCACCCTACTGATTTCGGCCGGCGGCTACGCTCTCGTCCGGCTCGGGTTGCGGCCGTTACGGGATCTCGTGGAGCAGACGCGGGCGCTCGCGGCGGACACGTTGCACCGCAGGCTTGATGGCTCGGCACAACCCCAGGAATTGCAGCCGCTGATCGGGCAGTTCAACGAACTGCTGTCGCGCCTGGCCGCTTCGTACGACCAACTCGAAGGCTTCAATGCCGACGTCGCGCACGAGTTGTGCACCCCGTTGGCGACGCTTGTTGGAAGCACCGAACTCGCTCTGCGAAAAGCTCGCGGCGCGGAGGAGTTGCGTGAGGTGTTGGGTTCCAATCTCGAGGATCTGCAGCGCATCGCCGGCATCGTGCAGGACATGTTGTTCCTGTCGCAGTGCGACCGGGGCGCGCATGCGCGCCGTACCCGAGTCGACAGCTTGGCGGATGTCGCGCTGAAGATCGCCGATTACCACGAAGCGGCCTACACGGAAGCAGGCCTCGACCTGATGGTTGCCGGTGACGCCTCCGGTGACTTCGACGTCCCGTTGCTGCAGCGGGCGCTCTCCAACTTGTTGGCGAACGCAACCCGCCATGGCGAGCACGGGTCGGTTGTACGAATCGAGCTCGCCCGCACGGGGGAAGGGGTACGGCTCGTCGTGGTGAATCGTGGTGCGCCAATCGCGCCGGAACACCTACCCCGCTTGTTCGATCGCTTCTACCGGATCGATCGCTCCCGCAGCGAGGCCGATCGCAGCCACGGACTCGGGCTTTCGATCGTCGCTGCAATTGCAAAGATGCATGGCGGCCGCCCCATTGCAAGCTGCGCCGACGGCGCGACAGCGATCGGAATCCTGCTGCATGCAAATGCAGCCACTTCCGAACACGAGCCGGAAGCTTCCAGTCCCGATGCTGCTTGCAGCCGGATCGCGACGATCGACGCAGAGCAGGCCGTGCGATGGCACCTCACTGCGGCTGGCGGGCACGGGGTCAACCGGGAGACAACCGGATCATGAGCGAACTGCAGAAGCTCCGTCTCGACCTGCCGTTGGTGCTTCCCGACGTGGACGATGTCGAAGACCGCTGCGTCGAGCGCCTGCTCGGAATGCTCGCGGGTCGGTCCGGGATCGACGAGGCGCACGTCGTCCGGGAAGAAGGCGCCACGCCGCAGTTGTGCATTCACTACGATCCCGACGTCACCTCGCTGAGCCGGGTTCGGGAGCTCGCGCATTCGGCGGGCGCCGATCTGAGCGAGCGCTTTTCCCATCTGCTGATCCAGGGCGACCAACCGTTGCACGCGCGTGCGGCGCGCGGGCTGGCCGACGACCTGCGCAGCGTGACCGGCGTGCTCGAAGCCGACGTCGCAGCATCAAGTGCGGTTCGAATCGAATACGACCGTCAACTGGTGAGCGCCGACGCACTTCTCGATCGTGTGGGCGAGTTCGGGAACAGGCTATCGAAGTCGCCGGACTCGCCGCGCGATGAGCAACGCATCGAAGGCGACGCTGACGAGCAGCGCGGCCACGCTCATGGCCACGGTGGCCCGTTCGGCGAAAAAAGCGAACTCGTGTTCGCCGCAACGGCGGGAACGTTGCTGGCCGCGGGCTGGTTGATCGAGCGCTTCGCCGCCGGACCCTCTTGGCTTCCAACAGCCTGCTACATCGTAGCCTATGGTTTCGGCGGCTTTCACACCCTGAAGGAAGCGATCGGAAATCTTCGGGCACGCCGCTTCGAGATCGACTCGCTGATGCTGCTGGCGGCGATCGGCGCGGCGGTGCTGGGCAAATGGGCCGAGGGTGCGCTGCTGCTGTTCCTGTTCAGTATTGGTCATGCACTGGAACGTTATGCGATGGGGCGGGCCCGAACGGCGATCGAGGCCCTCGCCGAACTGGCCCCCGAGACGGCGACGGTGCGGCGTGAACGTGGCACCGAGGTGGTCGGCGTCGAGCAGCTTCAAGTC
>CALCZN010000203.1:0-2908 GCA_937903095.1 uncultured Burkholderiales bacterium | reverse complement strand
AGCGCGTGCCGCAGATGTCCGACGAACAGCGCGAACGCGTGAACGAGCGCATCCAGGAGTGGGCGAAGCTCACGCCCGAGCAGCGCCGGCTCGCGCGCCAGAACTACCGGCTCGCCAAGCGCCTCGACCCCGACGAGCGGCAGGCGCAATGGGAGCGCTACAGCGAAATGACTCCCGAGCAGCGCGCCGTGCTGCGCACCAGCGGCACGACGAGCAACACCGCGGCGCGCCACGCCGGCGCGCGCACGGGGCTCGCCAAGCAGGCCGCGCAGCCGCTCGCCGACGTCGTCAAGCGCGACGGCAAGCCCGCCAGGCGCCCGCGGCGCGTCGTCTACTGATGGCGCGCCACGGGCTCGCGCCGGCCGCCGATCCCTGGCGCCGGTTCATGGGCTTCGCCTACGAAGCGATCATCCTGTTCGGCGTGGTCTGGTTCGCCGACTACGCGTTCTCCGCGCTCACGCAGTTCCGCGGGCACCCGGGGGCGCTGCGGACGGCCTTTCAGTGGTTCACGCTCGGGGTGCTGGCGGCCTACTTCACCTACTTCTGGAGCGAGGGGCGACGCTCGCTGCCGATGAAGACGATGTCGCTGCAGCTGCAGACGCGGGGCGGCGGCCCGGTGAACCCGGTGCAGGCGTTCGCGCGCTTCGCGGCGATAGCGGCCTTGTGTGTCGGAGCGCTGGCGGCGGGCTATTTCGTGCACCCGGTGCTGTATGCGCTGCTCGTGCTGCCATATGCGTGGACCTTCGTCGACAAGGACCGGCGAGGTCTGCACGACGTGATCGCCGGCACGCGTCTCGCGCGTGTCGATCCGTCGCCGGCGATGCGATCGGTCGACGTCTAGTACGCCGACCCGGAGGTATCGCAACAAAATGAAAGCGATGGATTCGGCCCCAGGGCAAGGCGCAAACCGCAGCCATAGCAGTAGCTATGGCGAGGATTTGCAACGCCGCCCTGGGGCCGAAGACGCGCTTTCATGTTGCGATACCTCCGGGTCGGCGTACTAGGACCTGTTCACCGGCCCTGGCGCCTTCAGTCGCGCACGCAGTCCACGTAATACCGCAGCATCCCGCCCTCCAGCTCGACCACGAGCCCGTGCACGTCGGTTTCGAAGCCGGGGAAGCGCGCATTGAAGTCGCGCGCGAACTTCAGGTACTCGACGATCGGCTTGTTGAAGCGCTCGCCGGGAATCAGCAGCGGAATGCCCGGCGGATACGGCGTGACGAGCATCGTCGTGATGCGCCCTTCCAGCTCGTCGATCGGCACGCGCTCGACGCGGCGGTGCGCCAGGCACTCGAAGGCTTCCGACGGGCGCATCGCAGGCTGCATGTTCGACAGGTACATCTCGGTGGTGACACGCGCGATGCCGTAGCGACGGTACTGCTCGTGGATCTGCGAGGCGAGATCGCGCAGGCCGATGCGCTCGTAGGCCGGATGCGCCTGCACGAACTCGGGCATCACGCGCCACAGCGGCTGGTTCGTGTCGTAGTCGGTCTTGAACTGCTGCAGCTCGGTGACGAGCGTGTTCCAGCGGCCCTTCGTGATGCCGATCGTGAACATCACGAAGAACGAGTAGAGCCCCGTCTTCTCGACGACGACGCCGTGCTCGGCCAGGTACTTGGTGACGATCGACGCGGGGATGCCCGACGGCGCGAACTTGCCGTTCATGTCCAGGCCCGGCGTGACGATCGTCGCCTTGATCGGATCGAGCATCGTGAAGTGCGTGGCGAGCCTGCCGAAGCCGTGCCACTTGTCGTTCGAGCGCAGGTACCAGCCCTCGCGCCGGCCGATGCCGTTGTCGACGAGATCGCGCGGTCCCCACACCTTGAACCACCAGTCGGAGCCGTACTCGTCGTCCACCTTGCGCATCGCGCGGCGGAACTCGAGCGACTCGAAGATCGACTCCTCGACGAGCGCGGTGCCGCCCGGCGGCTCCATCATCGCGGCGGCAACGTCGCACGAGGCGATGATCGCGTACTGCGGACTGGTGGACGTATGCATCAGGAACGCTTCGTTGAAGCGGTGCCGGTCGAGCTTGCGGTTGACCGGGTCCTGCACGAGGATCTGCGAGGCCTGCGACAGCCCGGCGAGCAGCTTGTGCGTGGACTGCGTCGAGAAGATCATCGTGTCGGCGCTGCGCGGGCGGTCGGGTCCGATCGCGTGGAACTCGTGATAGAAGGGATGGAACGCCGCGTGCGGCAGCCACGCCTCGTCGAAGTGCAGGTTCTCGATGTAGTCGCCCAGCGTGCGCTTGAGCATCTCCACGTTGTAGATCACGCCGTCGTAGGTCGACTGCGTGATCGTCATCACGCGTGGGCGCGCGCTCTTGTCGGCGATCAGCGGATTCGCATCGATCTTGCGCTGGATGTTCGCCGGGTCGAACTCCTCGAGCGGAATCGGCCCGATGATGCCCAGGTGATTGCGCGTGGGCTGCAGGAAGATCGGGATCGTCCCGGTCATCGTGATCGCGTGCAGGATCGACTTGTGGCAGTTGCGATCGACCAGCACCACGTCGTTGTTGCCCACGGTGGCGTGCCAGACGATCTTGTTCGACGTGGACGTGCCGTTGGTCACGAAGAACAGGTGATCGGTATTGAAGATGCGCGCCGCGTTGCGCTCGGAGGCCGCCACCGGCCCGGTGTGATCGAGCAGCTGCCCCAGCTCGTCCACCGCGTTGCACACGTCGGCGCGCAGCATGTTCTCGCCGAAGAACTGGTGGAACATCTGCCCCACCGGGCTCTTCAGGAACGCCACGCCGCCCGAGTGCCCCGGGCAGTGCCACGAGTACGAGCCGTCGTGCGCGTAGTTCACCAGCGCCTTGAAGAACGGCGGCGCGAGCGAGTTCAGGTAGTTCGTCGCCTCGCGGATGATGTGGCGCGCGACGAACTCCGGCGTGTCCTCGAACATGTGG
>CALCZN010000202.1:0-4000 GCA_937903095.1 uncultured Burkholderiales bacterium | reverse complement strand
AATGCCGCCCGTCTCCGTGCCGGGGGGCTGATGTGGCGTCGATCGTCTACGACGATTTCTCCGGCGGCCTGGACCTCTCGCGCCCGGCGAACATCCAGCCGGCGAACCGCTTCCGGGAGCTGAAGAACGCCTACGTGACGCCCGGCAAGGCGATCAGGAAGCGCCACGGCGCGCGCTACGTGTGGTCGTGGGGTCCCGGGGTGAAGGGCCTATTCACCGGCCCGGTGTGCCTCACCGGCTTCTGGGGCGATGCGAACGCCAGCGTGCAGGCGGTGACGAGTTCGCCGTTCGTGCAGGACTCCGCGCGTTACCGCACGATGCGGCTGTCCTTTGGAGCGTTGGGCGGCGCCGGTAACACGATCGAGCGCGTGCACACGGCGTTCCTCGTGGCTGATTCGATGTACGTGGTGGCGAAGACCGACGCCGGCATCCGGCACTACTTCGGCAGGCCGACCGACGTGTCCGCCAACCGCATCGAGGACGCCAACTGCCCGAACGGGCCGACGGCCATCCCGATCGCGAGCAAGGTGTTCGCGGGCGATCCCTCGGGCATCGTACGGTTCTCCAAGACCGACGATCCGAAAGACTGGACGGCGGCCGACGACGCCGGCTTTCTGCCGACGAACCGCAAGACGCGTTCGAGCAACACCGTCGTCGCGCTCGGCGAGTTCGACGGCCGGCTCGTCGTCTCGACGGGCGATGCCGCGCAGCTATGGGATGTCGATCCGGACCCCGCAGCGATGGCGTTTCACAAGACGATCGCGGTGGGTCAGGTGGCCGGCGACACCGGCGCGAATGTGGGCGCGGACCTCTTCTTTCTATCGCCCTCTGGCGTTCGCTCGATCGTCCTGAACACGCAGAACGCCAACGCGATGGACCTGGACGTCGGCGTGCCGGTCGACCGTATGGCGGTGCAGTTCGCCGACGTGCAGGGCGTCTTTGCGCGCTTCTTCCCCTCGCTCGGGCAGTTCTGGCTCATCGCAGGCTCGCGCGCACTCGTCTACAGCTTCAGCCGCACCGCGAAGGTCTACGCATGGAGCGAGTACACGTTCCCGTGGGCGATCGCCGGCGCGGTGGACTTCGAAGGCGCGGCCTATCTGCGCTCGACGGCAGGCGACATCTACCGGCTCGATGACGAGTACGGTGTGGACGACGACGCGCAGGCCGCCGTCGCTGCGCTGGGCGAAGAACGCGACCCGCAATCGTGGGCCGAATGGTTTCCGCTGGAGGGGCGAGTGTCGCCGACGGTGCGCGTTGTCTCGCCGTACTTCGACTTCAAGTCTCCAGCGGCGCTCAAGCAGATCCACGCGATGGACGTCGTCGCCACGCGCGGCAACCGCACCGGCCGCTTCGAGGTCACGCATCGCTTCCGTTCGGACTCTGGCTCCGAGGTGTTCGAAGCCGGCCCGATCGAGCTTTCCGGGCTGCCCGACGACTCGCGCCCGCAGGGCTGGATTCCGGTCGGGATCGTGGCGCCGTCGGTCGCGGCCGTCATCGAGCACGAGGCCGACGAGGCGTTCGAGCTTTCGGCGCTCATCTACCACTTCGACAACCTGGGAGTCGCCGGATGAGCGATTACACCGACTTGCCCGGGGTTCGCCCGATCAACGGCGGGAGCACTCTGACCGGGATCCGGGGCGGGCCCCTCAATCTCGGCACCGGCGACGGCTTCTTCCTGCAGACCACGCCCCGTGGGCCGGGCAACGTCGGTCCGTGGCTGCCCAACTCTGCGCGCGAATCGCAGGAAGAGTGGGATCTGCAGCTTGCGATCGCGGGGCTGAACAACCTGTTCGGCGTCGTCGGCAAGCCCGGTACCAATCCGAGCGCGCGCACGCCGATCTACAACCAGGTGCGCGACGACGTCTACGGCCTGCAGGCGAACCGCCTGAACGAGAACCGCGAGGACACGCTCAGGAAGCTGCGCTTCGGGCTCGCGCGCACGGGTCTCACCGGCGGCTCGGCCGACATCAGCGCGCAGGGCATGGAGCAGCGCCAGTTCGGGCGCGCGCTGATGGATGCGAGCCAGAGCGCGCAGTCGGCCGCCGACGAGGTGCGCGCCAACGACGAGAGGACGCGCCTGAACCTCATCTCGCAGATGCGCGCCGGGCTGGATGCCGGCAACGCCACGCAGAACGCGCTCGCGCAGATGACGAACAACGTCAACGAGGCGCGCGGCCGGACGAATTACGCGGCGGTGGACAACTACGCGCAGGCGATGCAGCCGGCGCTGGCGCGCTACCAGATCCTCGGTGGACAGGAGCAGGCGCGGCGCAACTACCAGCCGATGTATCCGATGGCCAAGCCCAGCAGCGGCACGATCATTCAGGGGAGCTTCTGACCGTGGACCCGATCACGATCGGCCTGATAATCTCGGCGCTGGCCGCCGGCGCCGGGACGTACCTGCAGTACGACGCGCAGCGCGACGCACAGAAGCGCCAGAAGCGCGAAATAGAAGCCGCGCAAGCCTCGCAGGCCGAGTTCGACAAGCGCCGGCAGGCGCAGGTGCTCGAAAACGCGGTGAAGCTCACCGACCCGCAGCCGCAGGAGCAACTCGCGCGCGTCGTAGCTCCCGCGCAGGATCGCCTCGAAGGCGTCGCGCAGCAGGCCGCGCAGACGACGGCACAGACCGCCTCGCGTCCGGTCGGCGCATCGAGCCGCTATGACACCGAGATGGCCAAGCGTGCCGCGGCCGAGCTCGAGCGCGCCATTGCAGAAGCCGGCATGGCCGCACGCGCCGGTGGCGGGCGTTCGCTGATGTTCGAGCAGGGCTTGACCGCCGCGCAGGGTGCGAGCGACGTGGACAACCTCGTATCTGCCATGCAGCAGGCCGCGAGGAATTCGCAGACGCGCATCAACCAGGCTGGCGTACCTAACGCCGGCCAGATGCTCGCTGGCGGTCTCGTGCAGGCCACAGGGTCGGCGATCGGCGACGGTGTGGGTGGGATGTTCGGCACGACTCCCGCGGCTGCTGGCGGCTCTGGCGTGACGGCAGGCGGCGGGGCCACGGGGCTGAATCTCGGCGGCTCCGGCACGGGCCTGCGGGCGCCGCAGAACACGCTCGGCTGGAATCCGATGTACGGGCTCAGGGGGTGATGCGATGCCGCGTGGCTATGCACCGATGATGGGGGTCTCCGGGCTGTCCGGATTACTCGGGGGGGCGCTCAGGCAACAGGCCGCCGACATGGAAAGCGATCGCCTTCTGAAACAGGACGCTACGCGCGGGCAGATCGGGCTCTACGATGCGCAGGCGGGCGCGGCCACGTCCAATGCTCGCCAGAAGCAGCGCGAGGTGGATCTGGCCGAGGAAATGCAGCGGGCGAACCTCGGCGCGCGCGAGATGCGCGCCGATCCCGAATTCCTCGCGCAGAACGCGGCCTACCGGCTCGGCATTCCGCTCGAGACGGCGCGGCAGGCGATGACGCAGGGTGCCGCTGCCGGGCTGAATCCCGAGCAACTGCGCCTTCTCGGCGAGACGATCGCCTCGCTTCACGCGGCGCGCACCGAGAATGCGGACAAGGGCTCTGGCGTTGGCGACATCGCGACGCTGATGGAGAAGTCCGGGATGAGCGCGCAGCGGCTCGCCGCGCCCGATCTTCTCGCGACCGACCCGAACAAGGCGGCGTTCACGCTCAACGCAGGGACCAACAAGGGCGCACCGGACTTGTACGGCGCGCTGCCCGGTGGAATGGGAACCTTCGGCGCGTTCACCGGCGCGCATCAGTACGACCCCGGTCTGCACGATGCGGCGGTGGCGAAGGATCGCGCGTCGGCGAACGCATCGAATGCGAGTGCGGCGAGCAGCTACGCGACGGCAGCAAAGACGCGCTCCGAAACCGGCCGCTCGCAGGTGTTCATCGATCGCGGCGTGCAGCTTCTTCCGGGCGGGTCGTTCGCGCCGATCACGGTCGACGGCAAGCCGCTCGGCGAGAAGCCGCGCAGCGGGCTCATTGCGTTGCCGGTCGCGGCGCTGAAAGTGCAGAACGAGGCGCTCGAAGCGATC
>CALCZN010000201.1:0-8820 GCA_937903095.1 uncultured Burkholderiales bacterium | reverse complement strand
TCGGGCGGGCGGTCCGCGCCTTCTGGCCGGCCTCCGCCCCGCCCGCCGGCGGCGCTGCCCAGGGAGCGCCCCGGTGAGCCCGATCATCAGCGCGACCGCCGGTCGCGCATTCCAGGAGTCGAAGATGTCCTCGAAGCCCGATGCGGCCGGTTCCGAATCGCGCGGCGCGACGGCGCAGCAGGCGCGGCTGCGCGTGGCGGCCGTGCAGATGGTTTCGTCGACCAGCGTGGACGAGAACCTCGCGCGCGCCGGCGCGCTCATCGCCGAGGCCGCCGCCGCGGGCGCGCGGCTGGTCGCCCTGCCCGAGCACTTCGCTTTGCTCGGCCGCAGCGACCGCGACAAGCTCGCGATACGCGAAGCCGACGGCGAGGGGCCGATCCAGCGCTTCCTCTCGGCGCAGGCGGCCGCCAACGGTGTCTGGCTGGTTGGCGGCACGCTGCCGCTGTTCAGCCCGAATCCCGGCAAGGTGCTGAACACGAGCTTCGCCTACGGTCCGGACGGCGCGCGCGCGGCCCGCTACGACAAGATCCACCTGTTCGGCTTCGAGCACGGCGACGAGCGCTTCGACGAGGCGGCGACCATCGTGCCCGGACGCACGCCGGTGGTCGTCGACATCGACATCGACGTCGGCGCGGCCGGCGCGGCGCAGCGCTGGCGGGCGGGAATGAGCGTGTGCTACGACCTGCGCTTTCCGGAGCTGTATCGAACGCTCGTCCCGGCGGACTTGATTCTCGTGCCTTCCGCCTTCACGTACACCACCGGGTCGGCGCATTGGGAAGTGCTGCTGCGCGCGCGAGCGATCGAGAACCAGTGCTACGTCCTCGCGCCGGCGCAGGGCGGCCGCCACGAGAACGGACGGCGCACCTGGGGGCATTCGATGCTCGTCGACCCATGGGGCGAAATCGTCGCGATGCACGACGAAGGCGAGGGAATCGCTGTCGGCGACGTCGAGCGCAGCCGGCTCGATGCGATGCGCGCGAGCATTCCGGCCCTCCGACATCGCGTCCTGTAGCATGCATTCATGAAACTCGTCGAAACGCCTTTCCAGACGCTTGCGCTCGCACGCTCGGTGCTGCTCGACCCCTACGGGCTCGACGACTCGCACCTTTCGGCGGCGCTGTCCGAGATCTTCCGCCACCGCGTCGACTACGCCGACCTCTATTTCCAGTTCACCCGCACCGAGGGCTGGAGCCTCGAGGAAGGCATCGTCAAGTCCGGCAGCTTCTCGATCGACCAGGGCGTCGGCGTGCGCGCCGTCTCGGGCGACAAGACCGCCTTCGCGTATTCCGACGTGATCGGCGCCGATGCGCTGATGAACGCCGCGCGCGCCACGCGAACGATCGCCGCGCGCGGCGCGGGCCGCACGAAAGTCTCGGGCACGCTGGTGCCTGGACAGGGCCACGCGCTGTACGGGCTCGACGACCCGATTCCGCGGCTGGAGGCCACGCAGAAGGTGGCGCTGCTCGAGCGCATCGAGCGCATGGCGCGGGCGAAGGATCCGCGCGTGCGCCAGGTGATGGCCGGGCTGGCCGCCGAATACGACGTCGTCCTCGTCGCCCGCTCCGACGGGCACGTCGCCGCCGACGTGCGTCCGCTGGTGCGCCTGTCGCTCAGCGTCATCGCCGAGCAGGGCGGCCGGCGCGAGCAGGGGCACAGCGGCGGCGGCGGTCGTTTCGACTTCTCGCATTTCGACGACGAGCGCCTCGAGCGCTACGTCGACGAGGCGGTGCACGCCGCGCTCACCAATCTCGACGCGCGCCCGGCGCCCGCCGGCACGATGACCGTCGTGCTCGGCCCGGGCTGGCCCGGCGTGCTGCTGCACGAAGCGGTCGGCCACGGCCTCGAAGGCGACTTCAACCGCAAGGGTTCGTCGGTGTTCGCCGGCCGCGTCGGCGAGCGCGTGGCCAGCCCCGGCGTCACCGTCGTCGACGACGGAACGCTGTCGCAGCGGCGCGGCTCGCTGAACGTCGACGACGAGGGCAACCCCACGCAGCGCAACGTGCTGATCGAGGACGGCATCCTGCGCGGCTACCTGCAGGATTCGCTCAACGCGCGCCTGATGAAGAGCGCCGTCACCGGCAACGGCCGGCGCGAGTCCTTCGCGCATCTGCCGATGCCGCGCATGACGAACACCTACATGCTCGCCGGCGAGCGCGATCCGGCCGAGATCCTCGAGTCGGTGGACCGTGGCCTGTACGCGGTGAACTTCGGCGGCGGGCAGGTCGACATCACCAACGGCAAGTTCGTGTTCTCGGCCTCCGAGGCGTGGTGGGTCGAGAACGGCCGCCTGCAATACCCGGTGAAGGGCGCGACCATCGTCGGCAACGGCCCCGACGCGCTGCAGCGCGTGACGATGATCGGCAACGACATGCGCCTCGATCCCGGCATCGGCGTCTGCGGCAAGGACGGCCAGAGCGTGCCGGTCGGCGTCGGACAGCCGACGCTGCGCATCGAGCGGATGACGGTCGGCGGAACGGCCTGACCCCTCCGATCATCGCAAGCCCGCAGACCTTCAGCCTGCGCCGGATCGCGCTGCCGGCCTTCGGGCCGTCGCTGCTGTTCGGCGTGGGCGAGGGCGCGATCCTGCCGATCGTGCCGCTCACCGCGCGCGACCTCGGCGCCTCGGTTTCGGCCGCCGCCTTCGTCGTCACGCTGATCGGCGTCGGCTCGCTGGTCAGCAACGTTCCCGCCTCGATGATCACCACCCGCTTCGGCGAGCGGCGCGCGATGGTCGGCGCTTCGCTGTGGGCGGCGCTGGCGATGCTGCTGTGCATGTTCGCGCGCGACCTCGTCGTCTTCTCGCTGGCGATCCTGATGATCGGCATGTCGGCGGCGGTGTTCAATCTCGCGCGGCTGAGCTGGCTTGCCGAAGCGGTGCCCGTGCCGTACCGGGCGCGCGCGCTGTCCACGCTCGGCGGCGTGCTGCGCATCGGCCTGTTCGTCGGGCCTTTCGTCGCGGCGGCGGCGATCCACGCCTTCGGAGCGCTCGCCGCCTACGGAGTCGGCGTCGTCGTGCTCGTCGTCGGCGCGTTCGTCGCGCGCGCGGCAGGCGATCTGCCGGCGCACGAGGGCGCCGGCGCGTCGAAGCGCACGCCGTTGCGACTGACCGAGGTGCTGCGCGAGCATCGCCGCGTGTTCGCCACCGTCGGGCTGGGCGTCGTGCTGATCGCCGCGGTGCGCGCCTCGCGGCAGGGGATCGTTCCGCTGTGGGCCGAGCACATCGGCCTGGGCGCGGCGAGCGTCTCGCTGATCTACGGGCTGTCGAACGCCGTAGACATGCTCGTCTTCTACCCGGCCGGGCGGCGCATGGATCTTCGCGGCCGTCGCGCGGTGGCGGTGCCTTCGATGATGATCATGGGCAGCGCGCTGCTCGCGGTGCCGTTCACGCATTCGGCGCCGGCGCTGCTCGCGGCGGCGCTGCTGATCGGCTTCGGCAACGGCATCGGTTCGGGCCTGGTGATGACGCTCGGCGTGGACCACGCGCCGGCGCACGCGCGCACGCAGTTCCTCGGCGTCTGGCGCCTGCTGTCGGACGTCGGCGCCACGGCCGGGCCCGCGCTGCTGTCGGTGATCGCCGCCGCGGCGCCGCTGGCCGCGGCGATCGCGTCGATCGGCGGAATCGCCTTCGCCGGCGCGGCGGCCTTCTCGCGCTGGGCGCCGGGGGCAGCGCCCACCGCGCGCGGCTCGCCTCCGCCCCGGTCCTGAGACTGATGTGAGGCCCGAGCCTGCGTTGCCGAAAGGCCGCGTTGGCCCTTCCGCTTGCAGCGCATTGGTGGCCGACGTACACTGGCTGGATGTTGCTGCACTGCAAACAGGAATTGGCTCGTAGCGCTGCCCGTTGGCCGGCCGGCCGATTTACGCGTTTTTTCTTCCACTTTCCCTGCAGCTGGCGGGGCGAGTCGGCAGCGCGCGCAGGCAGCTGAGCAGCGAAGCACCGAATCCCACGAACCGCCGGCACTGTCCGGCGGTTTTTTTTTGGCGACCATGATGACCCACAGCACCGACGACCTTCGCATCCGCGCGATCAAGGAACTGGCTCCCCCCTCGCACCTGTTGCGCGAATTCGCGATCGACGCGGCGGCGGCCGAGACGACCTACGAATCCCGGCGGGCGATCCATCGCATCCTGCACGGCGAGGACGACCGCCTGATCGTCATCGTCGGTCCGTGCTCGATCCACGATCCCGCTGCCGCCCGCGAATATGCGAAGCGGCTCGTCGAGCAGCGCAGGCGACTGGCCGGCGAGCTGGAGGTGGTGATGCGCGTGTATTTCGAGAAGCCGCGCACGACGGTCGGATGGAAGGGGCTCATCAACGATCCCGATCTCGACAACAGCTTCGACATCAACAAGGGGCTGCGCATCGCGCGCGAGCTGCTGCTCGACATCACGCGCTCGGGGCTGCCGGCGGGCACCGAATACCTCGACATGATCACGCCGCAGTACTACGCCGACCTCATCTCGTGGGGAGCGATCGGCGCGCGCACCACCGAATCGCAGGTGCATCGCGAGCTGGCTTCCGGGCTGTCGTGTCCGGTCGGCTTCAAGAACGGCACCGACGGCAATCTGCGCATCGCCTTCGATGCGATCAAGGCGGCCTCGCAGCCGCATCATTTCCTGTCGGTCACCAAGGGCGGACACTCGGCGATCGTCTCGACCAACGGCAACGACGACTGCCACGTGATCCTGCGCGGCGGCAAGCTGCCGAACTACGACGCTGCCAGCGTCGACGCCGCGTGCCGCGCTGCCGCGGCCGAAGGGCTGCCCTGCCGGCTGATGATCGACGCGAGCCACGGCAACAGCCAGAAGCGTCCGGAGAACCAGATTCCCGTCGCCACCGCGGTGGCCGCGCAGGTCGCGGCCGGCGACGCGCGGATCGTCGGCGTGATGATCGAAAGCCACCTGCAGCCGGGCCGACAGGATCTGGTCGAACGCGGCTCGCTGCGTTACGGGCAGAGCATCACCGACGGCTGCATCGGCTGGGACGAAAGCGTGCAGCTGCTCGACGCGCTCGCCGCGTCGGTGCGCGCGCGCCGGCGCGCGATCGGGGCCGAGGCGGCCCGGTCGTCCGGCGGCGCGGCGATGCAGCGCACCGCCGCGATGCGCTGCGCGGATCCGGGCTGAGCGGCACGCGCGCGTCGAACCCCGTACAAGCGCCATCCGTCGGAAATTGCCCGAAGCGGGCGCCAGGTAGCGCATGCCGTGCCGAAGGCGCCGTTTACCATGCTATAAACGTCGCAGTGTTTCGGAGAAATCGATGGAAGCGGTGAAAGGTGGCCCGCCGTCCGAGTCCGCATCGGGCGCATCGACCCCCGCGCGGCGCACGCCTCACGAGCGACTGCTCGCCGTCGGCCTGAAGCCCATCGGGCGCGCCAGCGACTTCGCCGACCAGATCCACGGGCTGATGGCCCGCACGCCGCTGTTCTCGGGGCTCGACATCGACGAGACCCGCAAGCTCGGCACCTTCATGTACGTCTACGAAGCGCAGCCCGGCGTCACGATCATCAACGAGGGCGAGACGGGCGACTTCATGATGCTGCTGATGCAGGGCATGGTCGACGTCCTGCGCCGCAACCGCTACAACTACCCGTCACGCATCGCCGTCGCGCACGCCGGCCATTCGCTCGGCGAAATGTCGATGTTCGACGGCGAACCGCGCTTCGCCTCGTGCGTCACCCTCGAGACCAGCCGCATCGCCGTGCTCACGCGCGATGCGCTGATGCTCGTGCTCGGCGACGAACCCGCGCTGGGCAACAAGATCCTCCTCAAGCTCGTGCAGCTGCTCTCCGAGCGCCTGCGCCAGACCAGCGCGAAGCTCGTCTCGTACCTCGAGGCGGCGCGGGACGCTTGACAGGAGGTGAAGGGTCAAGGGTCCCCTTTACCCTTCACCCTTGACCCTTCACAGGATCGGGCGCGCGTCAGCGCGCCCGATCCTTCTGCCACATCACGTCGCCAACGCCGGCGTGCACGTTCAGCACCCGCGACAGCACGAACAGCAGGTCCGATAGCCGGTTCAGGTAGCGGCGGCAGTCGGGGCGGATCTCCTCGGCGTTGCCCAGCGCGACCACGGCGCGTTCGGCGCGACGGCAGACCGTGCGCGACAGATGGGCGAAGGCGGCAGCGCGCGAGCCGCCGGGCAGCACGAATTCCTGCAGGCGCGACAGCCCGGCGTTGTGTTCGTCGAGCAGCGCGTCGAGCTTCGCGACCTGCGACTCGTGCAGGTTCTCGAAGCCGGGAATGCACAACTCGCCGCCCAGGTCGAAGAGGTCGTGCTGGATGCCGATCAGCTGCTCGCGCACCTTCTCCGGCATCGGCTCGGTGAGCAGCACGCCGATCGTGGAATTCAGCTCGTCGACCTGGCCGATCGCCTCGATGCGCGGTCCGTCCTTGCTCGTGCGCTTGCCGTTGCCCAGGCCCGTGGTTCCGTCGTCGCCCGTGCGTGTGGCGATCTTCGACAGTCGATATCCCATCGTCGCGGCTCCTTCGTTCGATCAAGCGAGTGTATCGCCGACCGATGGCCGCCATAGGCCAAGCCCGCTTACGCGTGGTTCGGGATACCATTTCCTCGAGAAGCCGGCCCGGTGCGCCCCCCGCCCGGGCCGCGGTCCGCTCCTTTTCGAAGAAATGCCATGAACAGCCCCACGATCGTTGCCGACGCGTTGAAGCGCCCGTTTCCCGACGCGCTCGCCTCTGCCCTGCGCGCGCGCTTCGGCGAGCGCTTCAGCACCGCCGCCGCCGTGCGCGACCATCACGGCCGCGACGAGTCGCCGTTTCCGCCCACGCCGCCCGACGCCGTCGTTTTCGCACACAGCACCGACGACGTCGCCGAGGTCGTCCGCCTGTGTCGCGCACACCGCGTGCCGGTCATCGCCTACGGCGTCGGCTCGTCGCTCGAGGGGCACCTGCTCGCGGTGCGCGGGGGCGTGTCGATCGACCTCTCGCAGATGAACCGCGTGCTCGCCGTGCAGTCCGAAGATCTCACGGCAACGGTGCAGGCAGGCGTCACCCGCATGCAACTGAACGACGAGCTGAAGGGCACCGGACTCTTCTTCCCGATCGATCCCGGCGCGAACGCGAGCCTGGGCGGAATGTCCGCCACCCGCGCATCGGGCACGAACGCCGTGCGCTACGGCACGATGAAGGAGAACGTGCTCGGCCTGACCGTCGTCACCGCCGACGGCAAGGTGGTCCGCACCGCGCGCCGCGCGAAGAAGTCGTCGGCCGGCTACGACCTCACGCGGCTGTTCGTCGGCTCCGAGGGAACGCTGGGCATCATCACCGAGGTCACGGTGCGGCTGTATCCGGTGCCCGAGGCGATGTCGGCGGCCGTCGTCAATTTCCCGAGCCTCGCCTCGGCCGTCGACGCGGTCATCCAGACGATCCAGCTCGGCGTTCCGGTGGCGCGCTGCGAATACCTGTGCGAGAACACGATCCGCGCGATCAACGCGCACAGCCATACGTCGCTGCGCGAAGCGCCGACGCTGTTCTTCGAGTTCCACGGCACCGAGACTTCGGTGCAGGAGCAGGCGGCGCTCGTGCAGCAGATCGCGCACGATCACGGCGGGCAGGACTTCGACTGGGCCACCTGTGGACCGCCCGGCACAACGCGTATTTCGCGTGCCTGCAGCAACGGCCGGGTTCGCGGGCGATCTCCACCGACACCTGCGTGCCGATCTCGCGCCTGAGCGAATCGATCACCGGCGCGCGCCGCATCCTCGACACCGCGAAGTTTCCGACGATGATCGTCGGCCACGTGGGCGACGGCAATTTCCACGCGGTGCTGCTGATCGACCCGCAGGACGCCGAAGAGATGGCCGAGGCCGAGCGGCTGAACGAGAGGATCGTTCGCCTGGCGCTGTCGATGGACGGCACCTGCACCGGCGAGCACGGCGTCGGCCTGCACAAGATGGGCTTCCTCGAGGAGGAGGCCGGCGAGGACGCGATCGATCTCATGCGCCGGATCAAGCGCGCGCTCGACCCGGACGACATCCTCAACCCCGGGAAGATCTTCCGGCTCCCGTAGCGCCTGACGCGGGCGGTGCGCCGCGCGGAGAGTGCCGATGGCCGAGCAGCACGAGCCCGCTTCGAATACCGCCGATCCGCTGCGCGACTTTTCGCGCAGTCACGCGGGCATCCTGATCCGGCTCGAGCAGCTGCGCGAACTGGCGACGAAGCTCTCGCAGGGCGGTGCCGAGCGCCGCGCGCTGCGCGAACGCGCGCACGAGATCGTCTCCTTCTTCCACGAGGCGGTGATCGGGCACCATGCCGAGGAGGAAGACTCGCTGTTCCCCGCGGTCGCCCGCAGCGCCGCTGCCGGCGACGAGACTGCACTCGTCGTCGCGCTCGCGGAGCGGCTCACGCGCGAGCATCGCCAGATCGAGGACGACTGGAAGGCGATCGAACCGGCACTCGCGCGCCTGTCGCGCGGCCGCGGCGCCGAACTGGACGCCGGCATCGTCGCGCGGTTGTGCGATCGCTACGCCGCGCATGCGCAGTTCGAGGAGAGCGGCTACCTGCCGCTTGCCGCGAAGATCCTCGACGCCGACGACCAGGCCTCGCTCGCGCTCGCGCTGCACGTGCGGCACTCGCTCGATCGCGTGCTCGGCTTCCTCTAGCCAGGACTCTAGTCGGAGTTGAATCGAGCCCGCGCCGCCGCCAGGCGGGCGGCAGGCAAGGCGCCGGCCGCGCTTCAGCGCCGGTAGCGCTTCGGCACGAAGGGCAGCGCGACCCGCTCGATCGGCAGGCGCCGTTCGCGTACGACGGCGAACAGCGGCGCCTGCGACGCGAGCGCCGCGCTTTCGACGCGCGCCAGCAGGATCGGAT
>CALCZN010000200.1:0-12864 GCA_937903095.1 uncultured Burkholderiales bacterium | reverse complement strand
GACGCCGGGAAAGCCCTCGCCCAGTTTCCGCAGCCGAACGAGCGGAGTGTTGCCTACGGTTTGCGTGATGTCGTCGTAGATGCGTCCTCTGGCCATGATCGTTCCTCGTGGTGTGGGCCGCCCGCCGTGAACGCTGCGAGCCGCGGCGCCGATGCGCAGGTCGAGGGTAACGCCACGCCGGGGCCGTGCACCCCGATATTCTCGGCGCGATGCATCCTTATTCCCGCGGCGACGAGCCAACCGAGCGCCAGCGCGACGGCCAGCGCGACCAGCAGCGTGCCGGCCAGCACCTGCTCGTCGAGCCGGTAGCCGTTGCACAGTCGTGCCGGCGCGTCCTGGTAGAGCATACCCACTACCGCGGTCATCGGCAGCACGTTGCCGAGGAAGAAACCCTGCACGACGAGTCCGGCGCGGCGCCACGAGGCGTGCAGCGCCGCGCCGGCGGCGAGCAGCGCAGCGATTTTCGCCGCCTCGACGCGCGCGTCGACCAGCGCCAGGTCGAGCAGGCGCGGAATCATGCCCAGCGCGAGGACGCAGGCGGCGAAGACGAGGCCGGCGATGCCGAGCCGGTTCCAGGCCGGTTCGTCGGCGGACGCGAAGCGCGCATCGCCCGACGTCGACCGCGAGGCATGCAGCAGCGCTCCGGCGAGCAGCAGCAGCGGAAACTGCACGAGCATGTGCGTGGCCATCCCGGCCTCGAGCAGCTCGCGCAGCGGCCACGAGACGCAGCCGGCTGCGAGCGCTGCGCCCCCGACGAAACGCAGTCGCGCCGAGGTCACTGTCGCGTTGCCCGCGCCGTCTTCGCGGACCTGGGGAGCGAGCGCGCGAAGTGCAGCGCCTCTTCGAGCTGGTCGTAGTCGAAGGCGCGCACGAGACGCGCGTCGGCGTCGACGACGAGCAGCGCGGCGTTGTGCTCGTAGCCGGCGAAGCCGTCGGGGATGACGACCACGCGAAACGCGCGCAACAGGCTGTCGAGCGCGCCGGCGTCGCGGACCGTGACGAAGCGCCAGATGTCGGGGTCGGCGTGCAGCTCGCCGGCGTAGCGCGCGAGCGCGGCGATGTCGTCGTGCGCCGGATCGAAGCTCACCGACAGCAGGCGCACGGGTGCGTAGTCCGGTGCCTCACGCGGTGCCTCACGCGGTGCCTCACGCGGTGCATTACGCGCTGCATTGCCCGCTGCAGCACCCGCCGCCTCCCCGGCGGCAATGCGCCCCTGCAATTGCTGGAAGCCGCTGCCCAGCGCCGCGCAGACGCTGACGCAGCGCGTGTAGACGAAGTCGACGATCGTCGCGCCCCCGTGCTCCTCGAGCAGCAACGGCAGCGCCACGTCGTCGACGCCCGGGCCCGCGACCTGGACGGCCGGCGCTTTCACCGGGTGCTCGCGCACCTCGATGCGGCGCGCTCCCTCGGCAGTGAAGACGCGGAAATCGTGCGTGAGCCAGGCGGCCGCCGCCCACGCGAGGACGACGGCGAGGCAGCTGGCCAACGCGGTGCGCAGCATGGCCGGCGACGCCGCGAGGCGCGCGCTACGCCGCGCGTTCGCGCGCGCTTCGACGCAGCGGGCGCTCACCCATCTCGAGCGGAGCGCCGGTGACCGGCGGCAGGACATCGGCCAGCGTGTGCGCGTCGAGACGCTCGAGGAACGCCTGCAAGGCTTCGTTCAGGATGCCGGTGAGTCCGCAGCTGCCGGTGAGCGAGCAATGGCTCGACTTGCCGAAGCACTCGGTGATGTGGAAATCCGACTCCATGCGACGCACGACCGCGCCGACGTTGATGTCCTCGGGCCGGTGCGCCAGGCGCATGCCGCCCCCCTTGCCGCGCACCGTTTCGATCCAGCCGGCGAGCCCGAGCTGGTGCGTGACCTTCATCAGGTGCGCTTCGGAGATGTCGTAGGCGCGCGCCACCTCGGCGATCGTGCACAGGCGCTCGGGCCGTTGCGCGACGTACATCAGCAGGCGCATCGCGTAGTCGGTCATCATCGTCAGGCGCATCGCATTCTCCGTTCTCGCATTCCCCGTTCTTCTACGTGCCGGCAGCGAGGACTTTCAGTTGCCCGCCGTTCTCGAACGGCGTCGTTCGCCGCTGCGCCGCCCTTTCCTGCTCGAACACGGAAGCATCGACCGGCTCCGCCCGATTCGACCACTGGCTGCGCAGCCAGCTCGCGATCGCGGCCAGTTCGCCGTCGGACAGGCGCTGGAACGAAGGCATCGCGCCCTTGTATGTCGTGCCCAGCACTTCGATTTCTCCGTCGATTCCGTGCAGCAGGATGTTGGCGAGGACGCGCGCGTTGCCGCCGACCCATTCGGAACCGTCGAGCGGCGGGAAGACGCCCGGCAGGCCCCTGCCGGTGGGCTGATGGCAGGCGGCGCACTGTGCCGCATACAGCGCCTTGCCGTCCCCCCCGGCGCCCGCCGCTGCCACCGCCGGAGCGAGATCGGAGAGAGTGCGTCGATCGCCCAGCTCGGCGTTGCCGAACGGTTCGGAGAACAGAATATAGCCCGCGCCGAAGAGCACCGCCATCAGCGTGAGCAGCGCGGCCACCGCCGGAATCGGGCGGATCGTTTCGGAAGGCTCCTCGTGCTCGCGCTGCTGCGCGCGCGGCAGCGCCTGCGGATCGGTCAGCATGACGAGGGCCTCATTCGGTCGCCGCGCTCGCCGTCGGCAGGATCGGATAGGTGCGATCGAGCGAGAGCAGGTATTCGACGAGGTCGAGCGCCTCGCGCGTGGCGACCACGACCTTGCCGGCGGGCGCGGCGCCCGGGGGCAGCGACACGACCCGATCGTCGTCGCGCGCGCGATCGCGCTGCACGAAGAGGAACGGGTAGGCCGGCATGTTCGATGCGCCGACGTAGGCGCGCGGCTGGTACAGGTGCCCCAGGTGCCAGTCGGCGCTCGGCTGGCGCGCGCCGATGTTCAGCAGGTCGGGCCCGGTGCGCATCGTGCCGAGCAGGTGCGGGCGGTCGTACGAGTAGTCGGCGGGAACCGAAGGCCGGCCCCAGCCGCGTTCGGCGTCGAGCGCGAGATTGCGGTCGCGCGGCTGCTGGCTGTGGCAGTAGACGCAGCCGTTGGCGATGTACACCTGCCGGCCGCGCAGCTGCGCTTCGGTGTAGGGCTTCAGTTGCGCCGGCGGCTCGACGTCGCGCACCTGCACGTAGGGCAGCACGACGAGCGCGGCCGTGGCGATGCCGAGCGAGACCGCGGCGCCCGCCGCCAGTTTCGCTTCATTTTCCATGGACGAGCCTCCCCACCGGATCCCAGAAACGCGCGGCGCCCGAGCGCTGCGGCCCGAAGCCGAGCGCCATCGCGAGCACGTGGGCGACGAAGACGAAGTGCCCGATCGTCATCGCGGTGCCGGCGACGCTGCGCAGCTGCAGCCATGGCATCGTCAGCGTGACCGACTCGAGGAAGGGGCGGCTCGCATCGAGCATCGCCAGGCCCTGCAGCCAGCCGCCGATCGACAGGCCGATCACGTAGACGAGGATGCCCACCGACGCGAGCCAGAAGTGCGCGTCGATCAGCCGCGGATACGGCCACTCGCGCGCGAGCACGCGCGGCAGCATGAAGTAGACGGCGCCGAACAGCACCATCGACACGAAGGCGTACATGCCCAGGTGCGCGTGCGCGACGGTGAAGTGCGTGAAATGGGCGACGGCGTTGATGCTGCGCAGCGCCTCGAGCGAGCCCTCGACCGACGAAGCGAGATACATCAGTCCGCCGAACATCATGAAGCGCAGCGTGGGCGACCAGCGCGCCAGGTGCATGCGGCCCCACAGCGTGCCGCCCTGGTTGATCGTGAACGCGATCACCGGGATCACCATCATCACGCTCTGCACGATCGACAGCGTGGTGAGCCACCCGGGCACGGGGCCGCCGATCAGGTGGTGCGCACCCACCTGCGGATAGAAGAAGGCCAGCGTCCAGAAGCCGAGCAGCGACAGGTTGTACGAGCGGATCGGGCGCCCGATGATCTTCGGCAGGAAGTAGTAGATCGCGCCGATGCTCACCGGGGTGAACCACAGGCCGAGCGCGTTGTGGCCGTACCACCAGTTGGTCGTCGCCTGCTGCACGCCGTAGTGCACGCCGGGCAGGTTGGCGACGAGGAAGAGCACGGCGATCCAGAACAGCGACGCGCCGAAATACCAGACGCTGACGTACAGGTGGTCGACCTTGCGGTTCGCCAGAGTGAACAGCGCCGGCAGGATGATCATCGCGAAGCCGGCGAAGATGAAGATGTCGATCTGCCACGGGATCTCGAGGAACTCCATCCCGTCGGACCACCCCGAGGCCACCGCGCCGATGCCGGCGGCCACGCCGGCGTTGATGAAGGCGCCGCCGAGCATCGCCCAGCTCGCGCCGCGCAACGGCGTGCGCAGCAGGCGCGGCAGCAGCCAGACGATCACCGCCAGGCAGCCGTTCGACGCGAAGCCGTAGATCACCGCGTTCAGGTGCACGGTGCGCATGCGCCCGAAAGTGAGCCACGCCGCGTCGACCAGCCAGTCGGGCTCGTGCAGCTTGATCGACGCGACCACGCCGGCCAGCGAGCCGACCAGCAACCACAGGCAGGCGAAGGCGATGAACAGGAATACCGGAAAGGCGCTCGACCGATCGGCCTCGATGCGGGCGTTCAGCTGCGAGGCGTCGGTGGCCTCCGGAGGCGGCTCCAGGCGCGTGACCTGCGCCTGCAGCGCATCGTGTCCGCCGTCGTCGAGCGCCGGGTCGTCGGCGCGGCCGATCTCGCCGCGCGCGAAGATGACGCTGGCCGCCCGCGGGTTCTCGACGAGCAGGCCCTTGCGCAGCGACCAGATGAAAGCGAACAGACCGAGGATCGAAAGAACGAAAGCGGCCAGCAGGCTGGCGACGGCGCTGTCCAAGTCCTGTCTCCCTTGTTGTTAGAGGTGAAGGGAGAAGGGTGAAGGGGAAAACCGGAGCGCGGTTCCGTCGCGTCGCGGGCTTTCCCCTTCACCCTTCCCCCTTGACCCTTCACTGCCTCACATTCACGCTGCCTGGTTCTCGTCCGATTCCTCGTTCTCGGCGCGCGGGTCGAGCATCGCGCGCTTGTCGCGCACGGCGCCCCAGTGTTCGGCTTCGGGCAGCGCGGGCTTCTTGCGCGAGATCACCGGCCAGCGCCCGGCCAGGTCGGCGTTCAACTGCAGGTAATCCTGCTGGTCGGGCGGCACGTCTTCCTCGGCGTAGATCGCCTCGACCGGACATTCGGCGACGCACACCGCGCAATCGATGCATTCGTCCGGGTCGATGACGAGCATGTTCTTGCCCGCGCGAAATGCGTCGGTGGGACAGACGTCGACGCAGTCGGTGTGTTTGCAGGCGATGCAGGCTTCGGTGACGACGTGGGTCATCGGATGCGCTCCCGTTGGGCCGTCATAAGATTTATGTAGAGTGAATCTTATTCTTCGACGCAATTCATTGTCAATTCGACGCGATAGTCGCGATCGATCGAAGCCCTTGCGAGCCGGCCTGCGGCCAACCGGCGAATCAGAGCGCGTAGCCCGCTTACCCCGCGGTCAGGCAAGAACGGCGGCGCGCGAGCTGCGGCAAATCGGTTCCTCGATCGCGTAATGCTTGCCTCTCCTCCCGCACGGCCACGGGTACGGACATTGCGTCTTGCAGGGTTCTGGTCCGGGATTCCGCCCCGGCGCAACGTAGGAGAAATTCATGAACCCGAAAGGAAGACACCTCATCTCCGCGGGCGTGCTGTTCTCGGCTCTGGCCTTCAGCGGCGCAACCTTCGCGCAGTCGAACAGCACTTCGAGCCCCACCCGCAGCCCGAGCGCATCGTCGTCGAACACCGCCACGCCTTCCGGTAGCGCGATGTCCGGCAGTTCGCAAGCCTCGCCCCGCTCCGACCGCACGCAGGCAAACGCGAGCACGAACGACAACGCGCGCAGCGGCGTCAGCGCGAACTCGATAACCCAGCCGCAGGCGATGCGTGCGAGCAAGATCATCGGCGCCACCGTCGAGAACGCCAACGGCGACAACATCGGCGAGATCAAGGACATGATGGTGGACACGCGCAACGAGCGCGTGCGCTACGTCGTTCTGTCGCACGGCGGCGTGCTGGGCATCGGCGACAAGCTGTTCGCCTATCCGATGTCGATGGTCGAGACCAGCGGCAGGAACAGCGACAAGCTGGTGATGAACGTGAACAAGGAGCAACTCGACAAGGCGCCCGGCTTCGACAAGAACAAGTGGCCCGACTTCGCCAGCAACGGCAAGTACAGCAGCGAGGTCGACAAGTACTACGGCGCCGGCAGCCGGCACGATGGCGAGCAGGCGGGCCCGCTCGTTCGCGCGAGCGACCTGATCGGCAAGAACTTCGACGACGCCAAGGGCAAGGACGCCGGCGAGATCGAGGATCTGATCGTCGATTCGAACAGCGGAAACGTCGAATACGCGATCGTCGACTTCGACGACTCGTGGGCGAAGCAGACCGACGGCAAGCTGGTCGCGATTCCGCTGAGCAGCATCACGGTAGGCGGCGAGAAGCACGACAAGCTGGTGATCCAGACCTCGCCCGATCGCATCGACATGTCGCACGCTTTCGCCTCGAACCACTGGCCGGACTTCAGCGACCCGGCGTGGGCGCAGCAGAGCGGAAGCGCGGCGGCGCAGTCGCAGGGCAGCAGCACCGCCCCGACCTCGCAAAGCGCGAGCGGCTCGCCGAGGTCCTGAGGCCTCTTCCTGGCCCCAAGCCCTCTTCCTCCCTGCACGGAGCTGCCGCCTGCCGGCAGCTCTTTTTTTGGCGTTGCCCGGCTACCATTGCAGTCATGAACGAGACCATCCTGCAAAACATCGACCGGCGCGGCGTCGTGACGCTGACGCTGAACCGCCCCGAGATCAACAATGCCTACGACGACGCGCTGATCGACGCCGTGCTCGGGGCGATCGACCAGCTCGCCGGCATCGACACGGCGCGCGCACTCGTCGTGCAGGCGAACGGACGCCATTTCCAGGCGGGCGCCGACCTCGGCTGGCTCGCGCGCATCGCCGGCGAAAGCGCGGCCGCCAACGTGCGGGCGTCGCGCCGCACCGCCGAGGTGGTGCATCGCCTGAACACGCTGCCGCTGCCCACCCTCGCACTGGTCCAGGGAGCGTGCTTCGGCGGCGGTACCGGGATCATCGCGGCCTGCGACATCGTGGTCGCCGCCTCCAACGCGATCTTCGCGATCGCCGAATCGCGCTGGGGCCTGATCGCGAACATCATCGTCCCGCAGCTCGCCGACGCGATCGGCGTGCGGCAACTGCGCCGCTACGCGCTCACCGGCGAACGCTTCGACGCGGCCGAAGCGCTGCGCATCGGCCTCGTGCACGAAGTCGTGCCGCCCGCGGCGCTCGCCGGGACGGGCGAGCGCATCGTCGATCAGCTGCTGCGGAACGCGCCCGAGGCCACGGCGCAGACGAAGGCGGCGATCCTCGAGCAGGCGCACGGCGATCTCTCCGCGCAGTCGTTCGCGCGCCTGGTCGCGCAGCACGCCGCGCGCCGGCAGTCCGACGAAGCTGCCGAAGGCTTCGCTTCGTTTCGTGAGAAGCGCGCGGCGCGCTGGTATCCGGGCAAGCCGGAGATCGAAACCTGACTCGCGAGCTACGATCGGCCCTAGTCGTCGGCGGCTCTCATGCGTCGCCCCAGACTTCGCGCGCCGTCTCGATGACGAGCGCGAGCTTGGCGCGCTGCGCCTCGACGGCGATCGCGTTGCCGTGCACGGTGGACGAGAAGCCGCATTGCGGCGACAGGCACAGCTGCTCGAGCGGCGCGTAGTGCGCGGCCTCGTCGATGCGGCGCTTGAGCATGTCCTTCGATTCCAGCTCGCCCAGCTTCGTGGTGACGAGCCCGAGCACGACGAACTTGCCCTTCGGCAGGTAGCGCAACGGCTTGAAGTCGCCCGAGCGCGCGTCGTCGTACTCGAGGAAATAGGCGTCGACGTTCATCTCGGAGAGCAGCGCCTGCGCGACCGGCTCGTAGCCGCCCTGCGCCGCCCACGTGCTCTTGAAGTTGCCGCGGCACAGGTGCACGGCGAGCGTCATTCCCTCGGGCTTGAGCGCGACGACGCGATTGATGAAGTTCGCGTAGCGGTGCGGCAGCTCGTCGGGATCGTCGCCGCGCCGGCGGGCCGCCTCGCGCATCCGGTCGTCGCACAGGTAGGCGAGGTTGGTGTCGTCCATCTGCACGTAGCGGCAGCCGGCGTCGTACAGCGAGCGAAGCTCGTCGCCGTAGGCGCGCGCCACGTCGTCGTAGAACTGCGGATCGAGTTCGGGATAGTGCTCACTGCTGATGCCGGCGCGACCGCCGCGGAAATGCAGCATCGTCGGCGAAGGGATGCACACCTTCGGCACGTGGCCCGCGGAGACGCGGCTCTTCAGGTACTCGAAGTCGGCGCGCTGGATGTCCTTCACGTGGCGCACCCGGTCGACGACGCGAATGACGGGCGGGGCCAGCTCCTCGGTGCCGTCGGGCTTCCTCACGGTGACCGGGATGTCGGTCTTCACGCCGCCCAGCTGCTCGAGAAAGTCGATGTGAAAATAGGTGCGACGGAACTCGCCGTCGGTGATGCTCTTCAGGCCGACGTCTTCCTGGAACTGCACGATCTCGGCGATCGCCCTGTCTTCGACGGCGCGCAACTGCAGCGCGGTGATCTCGCCGGCTGCCGCCTGCGCGCGCGCATCGAGCAGGTATTTCGGCCGAAGGAAACTGCCCACGTGATCGGCGCGAAAGGGTGGCGTCGTGCGTGCGCTCATCTGCGTTCTCCTCGATTGTCGTTTCGCCCGAACCGCACAGGGTAGCGCGAATCGACCGCGGCCCGACAGCGTCGGGGTCGCCTCGGCGGCTGCGGTCGTTTACAGCACCCGACCCGGTCGGTAGCATCCGCGCCGGGGGAGGCGCGATGCACGACCGCGCCCGGAGGCGCGATGCACGAATATCGAAGCGACGTTCTCGTCGTCGGTGGCGGGCTCACGGGCATCGTCGCCGCACTCGAGTTGCTGTCGGCGGGCCGCACCGTCACGCTGCTCGATCGCGACGTCGAGGCGAACCTCGGCGGCCTCGCGCGCGAGAGCTTCGGCGGCATCCTGCTGGTGGGTACGCGAGAGCAGCGCCGCGCCCGCGTCCGCGACTCGGTGCAACTGGCGCTGCGCGACTGGCTGTCCTTCGGCGCCTTCGGCGCCGACCCGCAGGCCGAGCACTGGCCCCGGCAATGGGCCGAGGCGTACCTGAACGACTGCAACGCCGACGTCTACCGGTGGCTGCTCGACCTGGGCATCCGCTTCCTGCCGATGCCGTTGTGGGTCGAGCGCGGCCTGTTCGGCGAAGGCAACTCGGTGCCGCGCTGGCACGTCACCTGGGGCAGCGGCGAGCGGCTGGCGACGCGATTGATCGAGGCGCTGCGCGCGCACCCGCGGCAGCAGGCGCTCACGCTGCGCTTCGGGCATCGAGTGGAGTCGCTGTTCGACACGGGCGGGCGCATCGCCGGTGCGCGCGGAGCGACCGAAGCGGGCGGCGAGGAGTTCGTCGCCCATGCCGATGCCGTGCTCGTCGCCACCGGCGGAATCAACGGCAGTCTCGAGCGCGTGCGCCGCCACTGGCACGCCGACTGGCGCCGCCCGCCCGAGACGATCCTGAACGGCTCGCACCGATACGCCGACGGCCGGCTGCACGACGCGGTCGAGGCGATCGGCGGGCAGGTGACCCATCTCGACCGGATGTGGAACTACGCCGCCGGCGTGCATCACTGGGCGCCGCGCAAGCCGCTGCACGGCCTGTCGCTGGTGCCGCCGAAGTCGGCACTGTGGCTCGACTGGCGCGGCCGGCGCATCGGCCCGATGCCGCTGGTGAGCGGCTACGACACGCGCGATCTGGTTACGCAAGTGTGCGCGCAGGAGCGCGGCTGGTCGTGGCAGGTGCTCAACGAGCGGATCGCGCGCAAGGAACTCGCGGTGTCGGGCGCCGAGTTCAACCCGTCGCTGCGCGAGCGCAGCGTCGCCGGCTTCGTGCGCGATTCGCTGTTCGGCAACCGCTGGCTCGTCGAGCAGTTGACGCGACACTGCGGGGACGTGGTCACCGCCGACACGATCGAGGCGCTGGTGGCGAAGATGAACGCGCTGCAGGGCGACCCGTCGGTCGAGCTGGATGCGGTGCGCGAGGCGGTGCGCGCCTGGGATGCGCAGGTCGCGCTCGGGCCGATGCACAACGACGAGCAGCTGCGCCGCATCGAACACCTGCGCCACTGGCGCGGCGACCGGATGCGCATCTGCCGTTCACCGCGCATCGACGACCCGCGCGCGCGTCCGCTGATCGCCATTCGCGAGTTCGTCATCAGCCGCAAGAGCCTGGGCGGCATCCAGACCGACCTGTCGTGCCGCGTGCTCGATGCGCAGGGCGCGCCGATTCCGGGGCTGTACGCGGCCGGCGAAGCGGCCGGCTTCGGCGGCGGCGGAATGCACGGGCTGCGCGCGCTCGAAGGCAGCTTCCTCGGCGGCTGCATCTACGGCGCGCGCCGCGCCGCGCGCGCCATCGTCGGCTGAAATCGCATCCCCGGAGATCGACTCGATCATGAAGAAGACCGCCGCCTGGCTCGCCGTGCACGCGCTGCAGCAGCTCGGCATCCGCTTCACCTTCGGCATTCCGGGCGTGCACAACACGGAGCTGTACGACGAGCTGAACAGCGCGGCCTCGCCGCAGCCGGTGCTCGTCACGCACGAGGGCAATGCGTCGTTCATGGCCGATGCGGTCAGCCGCGTCGCCGACGACACGATCGGCGCGCTGGCGATCGTGCCCGCGGCGGGCCTCACGCACGCCGCGAGTGGCATCGCCGAGGCCTTCGTCGACGGCATACCGATGCTCGTGCTCACCGGCGGCATCCGCAGCGATACCGACGATCGCTTCAAGCTGCACGAGATCGACCAGCTCGCCATTGCGCGGCCGATCACCAAGGCGGCGTTTCGCGTGCTGCGCCACGAGGACGTCGTGCCGACGATCTTCGAAGCGCATCGCATCGCGACGAGCGGCGTTCCGGGGCCCGTGCTCGTCGAGATCCCGGTGAACCTGCAGCTGTTTCCGGGCGAGAGCGGCGAGTTGCCCGCGCGGCGCGCGCCCGAGCCTGCCTCGCCGCCCGACCCGGCGCGCCTGCGTGAAGCGGCCGAGCTGCTGAGGAGCGCGTCGCATCCCGGCCTGTTCGTCGGCTGGGGCGCGCGACACGCGGTGCAGGAACTCGAGGAGATCGCCGAGCTGCTGCAGGCGCCGGTGGCGACCACGCTGCAGGGGCTGGCGTCCTTTCCCGCCGAGCACCCGCTGTACGCCGGCTTCGGCTTCAGCGCTTCGGCCGTGCCGGCGGCGCGCAACGCGTTTCGCGACTGCGACGCGATGCTCGCCGTCGGCACGCGCTTCGCCGAGATCCCCACCGGCAGCTTCGCGGCGAAGGTGCCCGAGGCGCTGGTGCACGTCGACATCGATCCGTCGGTGTTCGACGCGAACCACCCGGCGCGCGTCGCGCTCGCCGGCGACGCGAAGCCGGTGCTCGCCGCGCTCGCCGCGGAGCTGCGCCGGCTCGGCGGCAGGCCCGCCGACGACGCGCTGGCCGCGCGCATCGCACGCGACAGGCAGGCGTACCGCGACGAATGGCTGCGCCACGACAGCAAGGATCGGATCAACCCGATCCGCTTCTACGACGAATTGCGCCGGCGCGTGCCCGACGACGCGATCACCGTGCTCGACGACGGCAACCACACCTACCTGACGGCCGAGCTGTTTCCGATCCGCCGCGGCGGGCGGCTGCTCGTTCCCACCGATTTCAACGCGATGGGCTACGCGGTGCCGGCGGCGATCGGCGCGAAGCTCGCGCAGCCGGCGAAGGAAGTGTTCGCGATCGTCGGCGACGGCTGCTTCATGATGAGCTGCATGGAGATCGTCACCGCGACCGTGCGTTCGCTCGGCATCGTCTGGTACGTCTTCAACGACGGCGAACTCTCGCAGATCGCGCAGGCGCAGCAGATGCCGTACAACCGCAAGCCATGCACGGCGCTGGGCGGCCTGAACGTCGAGGGCGTGGCCGCGGCCACCGGCGCGGCCTACGTGTCGATGGAATCGGAGGCGCGCATCGGCCCGGCGATCGACGAGGCGCTGCGCCTGGCGCGCGAAGGCCGTCCGACCATCGTCGACGTGCGCATCGACTACTCGAAGCGCACCGCGTTCACGGCCGGAACCGCGGCGTCGACGTTCCGGCGCTTCCCGCTGTCGCAGCGCATCCGCTTCGCGACGCGGGCGCTGGTGCGGCGCGCGACGGGGTAGCGCGAGGACGCTGCTGCCGCCATGACGGCGGGCGACGCTGCGACGACCCTGGTTCGGGTCATCGGCCATCCGGCTCGTGCTTCCGGCCGATGGCGCGGACACGTACACTGAAGCACTCTTCCGACGAGGCGCGGCACGCGCCGGAACGCCATGAACGCGTCCCTCGAACCCACTCGGCATCGACTGTCGATCGAAGACTACGAGCGGCTCGGCGAGGCCGGAATCCTGGCCCCCGACAGCCGCGTCGAGCTGATCGACGGAGAACTGATCGACATGGCTCCGATCGGAACGGGGCACGCTTCGACGACGAGCCGGTTGATCCGCCTGCTCGTAATCCGCGCCGGAGACCGAGCGATCGTGTCGCCGGGGAACCCCGTGCGGCTTCCGCCGTGGTCGATGCCGCAGCCCGACCTGATGCTGTTGCGTCCTCGTCGCGACGAATACGCGACTCGCCACCCGGATGCCGACGACGTGCTGCTCGCCATCGAGATCGCCGAATCCTCGCTGCGCTTCGATCTCGGCAAGAAGGCGCGGATCTACGCGCAGCACGGAATCGCCGAATACTGGGT
>CALCZN010000199.1:0-5227 GCA_937903095.1 uncultured Burkholderiales bacterium | reverse complement strand
GGCGGGAACGGCTCGACCGAGCAGCCGCATCAGGCGGGCGTTGCCGGACTTCTTCGACTTGTCTTCCACTGCGAGGCTCCGTAACGGGGTCGCCGGATCGTAACCGGGCGTTCGGCGCGCCGGACCCACAACCCACCGGACAGGGGGTGAATCGCCGCGACGGCGACGAACCCGACGCGCAGCCAGGCCGCGACGCGGCCTTTGGCCGACGAATGTACCGGATCGACCGGGCGGCAGGGTGATCGAATCGACGTTGCCGTGCAGATCGGCTAGCCTGCCGGCGACGATTTCGATGCGGAGACGACGATGTTCGATGCACTGTATCTCGAGAAAACCGACGCCGGCGGCTTCACGGCGAAGCGCCGCTCGATCACCGACGACGAAGCGAAGGCAGCCACGCCGGACGCCGACGTGACGCTGCGCGTCGAGTACTCGGCGCTGAACTACAAGGACGCGCTCGCGCTGACGAACCGCTCTCCGGTCGTGCGACGCTGGCCGATGGTGCCGGGCATCGACGGTGCCGGCGTCGTCGAGGAAAGTTCTCATCCCGGCTTCGCCAACGGCGATCGCGTGATCCTGAACGGCTGGGGCGTCGGCGAGACGCACTGGGGCTGCCTCGCGCAGCGCGCGCGGCTGCGCGGCGACTGGCTGGTCGCGATGCCCGAAGGGCTCGATTCGCGTCGGGCGATGGCGATCGGCACCGCCGGCTACACGGCGATGCTGTGCGTGATGATGCTCGAGCGGCAAGGCGTCGAGCCCGACCAGGGTGAGGTTCTCGTCACGGGAGCGGCGGGCGGCGTGGGGAGCGTCGCCATAGCGCTGCTCGCGCGACGGGGCTTTCGCGTCGTCGCGTCGACCGGCCGCACCTCCGAGGAAGCGTACCTGCGCGAACTGGGCGCGGCCGAGATCGTCGATCGCGCGACGCTCTCCGCCCCGGGCAAGCCTCTGCAGAAGGAGCGCTGGGCCGGCGTGGTCGACGCAGTGGGCTCGCACACGCTGGCGAACGCCTGCGCGCAGACGCGCTACCGTGGCACGGTGACCGCCTGCGGCCTGGCGCAGGGGATGGATTTCCCCGCGTCGGTCGCGCCGTTCATTCTCCGAGGCGTGCGGCTGATCGGCGTCGATTCGGTGATGTGCCCGATCGAAGACCGCCGCGAAGCGTGGAGCCGGCTGGCGCGCGAGCTGGATCGCGACGCGCTCGAGCGGATCACGCAGGTGGTCGGTCTCGACGACGCATTGCGCCTGGCGCCGGAGATGCTCGTCGGCCACGTGCGCGGCCGCACCGCGGTCGACGTGAACCGGTGAGGCGCGACGACGTCTCGCGCACGGCGCAGGCCGTGGGCGAGGAGCGAGCGAGCGCAGCGCCGATCCGCTACCGCGTCACGCCTATCGACCCGAACGCGCATTGCTTCGAGGTCGAGCTGGCGATCGCCCGTCCCGATCCGAAAGGACAACGCGTCGCGATGCCGGCGTGGACGCCGGGCAGTTACATGATTCGCGAGTTCGCGCGCAACGTCGTGTCGATCGAGGCATCGACCGCGTCCGGCCGCCGGGTCGCGCTGCGCAAGCTCGACAAGGCGACGTGGCGGGCGGCGCGCTGCGATGAAGCGCTGCACGTGCGCTACCAGGTCTATGCGTGGGATCTGTCGGTGCGGGCGGCGCATCTCGATTCGACGCACGGCTTCTTCAACGGCTCGAGCCTGTTCCTGCGCGCGATCGGGCACGAGGCGCAGCCGTGCGAGCTGCAACTGGACCCGCCGGCAGGCGATGGATATGCCGACTGGCGCGTCGCGACGACGATGCCTTCGGCGGGCGCACGCGAGCATGGGTTCGGCGCGTATCGCGCTTGCGACTACGCCGAGCTGATCGACCACCCGGTCGAGATGGGACGCTTCACGCTCGCCTCCTTCGACGTCGGCGGCGCCCCTCACGAAATCGCGATCACCAGCCGGCACGATGCCGACACCGAGCGGCTGTGCCGGGACCTGCGCCGCATCTGCGGCGCGCAGATCCGGCTGTTCGATCCCCGCCGCGGACGCGCGCCCTTCGACCGCTACGTGTTCCAGGTGCTCGTGGTCGGCAACGGATACGGCGGGCTCGAGCATCGTTCGAGCAGCTCGCTGATCTGCTCGCGGAACGAATTGCCGCACGCCCGCATGCGCGAGCCGTCGGAAGGCTATCGCTCGTTCCTCGGACTGGCGAGCCACGAGTATTTCCATTCGTGGAACGTCAAGCGGATCCGGCCGGCGTCCTTCGTCGCGCCCGACCTGCAGAACGAGAACTACACGCGGCTGCTGTGGATCTTCGAGGGCTTCACGTCGTATTACGACGACCTGATGCTCGTGCGCTCCGGCGCCGTGGATCGCAGCGCGTATCTCGGACTGCTCGCGAAAACGATCTCGAACGTGCAGCGGGGCCCGGGCCGGCGCACGCAGAGCATCGCGGAATCGAGCTTCGATGCGTGGATCAAGTTCTATCGCCAGGACGAGAACGCGCCGAACGCGATCGTCAGCTACTACGCGAAGGGATCGCTGGTGGCGCTCGCGCTCGACCTGACGATTCGCGAGCGCACGCGCGGGCGGCACTCGCTCGACGACGTGCTGCGCGCGATGTGGGAGCGCTACGGCAAGAGCGCTTTCGACGGCGGCGAGGGGCTCGTCGAGGACGCGTTCCCGCGACTGCTCGAAGAGACGGTCGGCCTGCGGCTCGATGCGCAGATCCGCGCCTGGGCGTACGGCACCGCGGAGCTGCCGCTCGCCTCGCTGCTGCGGCCCTTCGGCGTGCGGCTAGAGCTGGGTGCGGGCGACCAGGGGCCGGTCTCGATCGGCGCGCGGCTCGCGATGCGCGACGGGCAGCTGACGATCGCGAGCGCGTACAACGGGCAGCCGATCGAGCGGGCAGGCCTGTCGGCAGGCGATGCGATCGTCGCCTTCGACGGGCTGCGGGTGAGCGACGAAGCGGCGTGCAAGGCACTGCTCGCGCGGCGACGACCGGGTGATCGTCTGCGCGTGCACGCCTTCCGGCGCGACGAGCTGATCGAGCGCGAGCTGACGCTCGAGGCACCGGCCAGGACGGAGGCGAAGCTCATGGTCGACGAACGTCGATCAGCGGGAACGACGCGCCTGCTGGACGGATGGCTCGGCTCAGGCACTTAAGGGAAGTCAACAGGAGTAGAACGCCTGTCCTATCCAACTCGAGGGCGGTCACGCTGCTGTGGATGTAGCATCTTTGAACAAGCACGCGAGAAATCCATCATGACCACGCCAGTCGAAGACATTGCGGCCCAGGCATTGAGTCTTCCGCCCGAAGATCGGGCCAAACTCGTCGAAAGGCTGCTCGCAAGCTTCGAGCCGAAATCGCCGGCGCAGGCGGCGTGGCTGGCACTCGCTCGCAGCAGACGCGACGCAGTTCGTTCCGGCGAGGTATCGATGGTTTCGGGAGCCGAGGCACTTGCCCGAGTCCGTGCCCGGATTTCGTGAGCTACTGGCTTCACCCGGACGCCGAGGCCGAGCTTGGCGATGCCGCGGTCTACTACGCAGAGCATGCAAGCCGCGCCGTGGCGGAGGCGTTCCTCGCAGAGTTCGAGCGCGTACGAGATCTTCTGATCGAGAACCAGCAGCGCGGTCCCCACGGCGACCATGGTCTTCGCCTCTATCACCTGGGCCGCTTCCCGTACACAGTTGTCTACGAACCAGACGACCACGCTGGTCCACAGATCTATGCTGTCGCTCACCAGAACAGGGAGCCAGGTTACTGGGCTACTCGGCTGTAGTCGGTTGCCTCGCCACTCATCCCTCGCCTTCGAGTACCTCCTGCCTTGATGCGCAAAGCAGTAGGCTTGAACTCTCCGATGCGTTGAAGGCAGCTACCGGCTCGGCGACGGCACCCGCGCGGTCGCCGACCTGCGGCTTGATCTCGAGATCCCGGAACCGTAGAACAGCCGAAGACCGCATCAGAAGAACAGCCCCTCCAGCGCCTCGCCCGGCTCCGGCGCGCGCATGAACGCCTCGCCGACCAGAAACGCATTCACCCCTGCCGCGCGCATGCGCGCGACGTCTTCGCGCGAACGGATGCCGCTCTCGGTGACGACGAGCCGGTCGGGCGGCATCTGCGGCAGCAGCGACAGCGTGGTGTCGAGCGACACGTCGAAGCTGCGCAGGTTGCGGTTGTTGATGCCGACGAGCGGCGTTTCGAGTCGCAGCGCCCGCTCGAGCTCGTCGGCGGCGTGCACTTCGACGAGCACGTCCATGCCCAGCTCGTGCGCGATCGATTCGAACCGGGCGAGCTGCGCGTCGTCGAGCACGGCGGCGATCAGCAGGATCGCGTCGGCGCCGTTGGTGCGGGCCTCGTAGACCTGGTACTCGTCGACGATGAAGTCCTTGCGCAGCGCGGGCAGCGCGCAGGCCGCGCGCGCGGCGCGCAGGTCGTTGAGCGCACCGCGGAAGAAGTGCTCGTCGGTGAGCACCGACAGGCAGGCTGCACCGTGCCGTTGGTAGCTGCGCGCGATCGCCGGCGGATCGAAATCGGCGCGCAGCACGCCCTTGCTCGGGCTCGCCTGCTTGATCTCGGCGATCACCGCTGCAGCGCCCTGCGCGATCCGCGCGCGCATCGACGCCTCGAAGCCGCGCGGCGGATCGTCGCGCATCGCCGCCTCGGCCATGCGGCGCGCCGCGATGTAGGGCCGCTCGCGCTTGCAGGCGGCGACCTCTTCGCGCTTGATGGCGATGATGCGCTCGAGGATGTCCTCGCTCGTGATGCGCTCGAGAATTTCGCTGCTCATCTTTCGGCTCGCTGCTTCGGTTTCGTTGCGAATGCCCGGGGCGTCGGCGACGAGACGCATGGCCTGCTCCCGCTTCAGGCGGCGCGCGATTGTCCGGCGCGCTGCGTGAATCGCACGAAGGCGTCGAGCCTCGCGCGCGCGGCGCCGCTGGCGATGGCCTCGCGCGCGCGCTCGATGCCGGCGGGAATCGAGTCGACGACGTCGGCCGCATAGAGCGCGGTGCCCGCGTTCAGCGCGACGATCTCGCGCGCCGTTCCCGGGCGGTTGTCCAGCGCCTCGAGCACCATCTCCTTCGACTCGAGCGCGTCGGCCACGCGCAGGCCACGGTTGCTGATCATCGACAGGCCGAAATCCTCCGGATGGATCTCGTACTCGCGCACCTGCCCGTCGCGCAGTTCGCCCACCAGCGTCGCCGCTCCGAGGGAGACCTCGTCCATTCCGTCCTTG
>CALCZN010000198.1:0-4245 GCA_937903095.1 uncultured Burkholderiales bacterium | reverse complement strand
TGCCGGGTGGCCGGGTTGCCGAGTTGCCGGGTTGCCGGGTTGCCGGGTTGCCGGGTGGCCGGGTGGCCGGGTGGCCGGGTGGCCGGGTGGCCGGGTTGCCGGGGAGGCACGGGTTGCCGGGGGGCACGGGGCGCACGGGGAGGCACGGGGCGCACGGGGAGGCACGGGGCCCACGGGCCCACGGGCCCACGGGCCCACGGGGGCGGCAACGCGCGCCATTGCGCCGCAGCACAGCCCCCTCGACCACCTTCATCGTCCCATTTCCAGAACAATGAATGCCGCTGGACCCTCTAGTGTCCCGGCCGTCGCACCTCTATCCTCCCTGCAAGTCCTGCCGCCCGCCTCACCCGGTCTCGGCGAACCCGCAGGCGCAACCCGACAGGAGCAACGAAATGGCCAAAGTCCTGGTTCTCTACTACTCGTCCTACGGGCACATCGAGCAGATGGCCCACGCGGTCGCCGAAGGCGCGCGCGAGGCCGGCGCGACGGTCGACGTGATGCGCGTCCCGGAGCTGGTGCCGCCGGAGGTCGCGAAGGCGTCGCACTACAAGCTCGACCAGGAAGCGCCGGTCGCTAAGATCGAGCAGCTCGCCGAGTACGATGCGATCGTCGTCGGCACCGGCACGCGCTTCGGCCGCATGTCGTCGCAGATGGCGAACTTCCTCGATCAGGCCGGCGGCCTGTGGGCGCGCGGCGCGCTCAACGGCAAGGTGGGCGGCGCCTTCACGTCGACCGCCACGCAGCACGGCGGCAACGAGGCGACGCTGTTCTCCATCCTCGCCAATCTCATGCACTTCGGTATGGTCACGGTCGGTCTGCCGTACAGTTACCAGGCGCAGATGAAGATCGACGAGGTCGTCGGCGGCAGTCCGTACGGGGCGACGACGATCGCCGGCGGCGACGGTTCGCGCCAGCCCTCGGAGATCGACCTCGGCGGGGCCCGTTTTCAGGGCAGGACGATCGCCGAGGTGGCGAACAAGCTGTTCGGCTGAGGGCAGCGCAGAGGGAGCGACGAATGGACGAAGTTGGCGGCGGGAAGGTCCGCACGCGCATCGAGCACGTGGGCTCCTGCGCGCTTCCCACTCCGTGGGCGACCTTCCGGCTGCACGGCTTCGTCGATCCCGAAACCGGTGCGGAGCATATCGCGCTCGCGCTGGGCGATGTCGACGACGGCGCGCCCGTTCTCGCGCGCGTTCATTCCGAGTGCCTGACCGGCGATGCGCTGTTCAGCCGACGCTGCGATTGCGGCGCCCAGCTGGAGGAAGCGATGCGGCGCATCGCCGCCGAAGGTCGCGGCGTCGTGCTCTACCTGCGGCAGGAGGGGCGCGGCATCGGCCTGTCGAACAAGATCCGCGCATATCGACTGCAGGATTGCGGCGCCGATACGGTGGACGCCAACCTCGCGCTCGGCTTCGACGCCGACCTGCGCCGCTACGATGTCTGCAAGCCGATGCTCGAGCAACTCGGCGTGCGTTCGCTTCGATTGATGAGCAACAGCCCGGCGAAAGTGGAAGCCGTGCGCGCATCCGGCGTCGAGGTTGCCGAGCGCGTCGGGATCGAGGTCGGGCTCGACGAGTCGAATCTGCGCTATCTGCGCACGAAGCAGGCCCGCATGGGACACCTGTTTTCGATGATCGAGGACGAGACGCAGGGCTGAGCGTGCGCGCGGCGGGCCAGGCGCCGCCGAGGGCATCGCCGCCGGCTGCCGCCAGCTGACCCTCGTCACCGCTCCGACCCGCTCAGCCGTGCCGGCTCGCGAGGCACTCCGCGAGCTTCGACACGACCTCTTCGCTCGCAGCCAGCGCGCACGCCTGCAGGAGGGTCGATGCCGGCTGGTGGCCCTGCTCGGCCGCTTGCCGCAGCCAATGCGCAGCCGACGCTTCGTCGCCCTGCTCGACCAGCAGCTGCGCGAGTTCGTATTGGGCGGGCGCGTAGCCGAGCGCCGCGGCATTGAAGAAGTGCGCAGCCGCGCGGTGCTTGTCCTGCTCGACGCCGACGCCGTGCAGGTACAGCTGCCCCAGCTCCCAGCTCGCCTGCACCTGCTCGAGGCTCATTCCGACGGCGCGCGCGAACCATTCGCGCGCTTCCTCGGGACGCTGCTGCTGCAGGTAGAGCTTCCCGGCCCAGTAGGCCGCGCTGGCGTCACCCGCGCGTGCGGCCTGCCTGTACCAGCGCAGCGCCTGCGTCCAGTCGCGGTGCACGCCGAAGCCCGTGCGGTAGTAGTGGCCGGCGCGCACCATGTCGCGCACCGTTCCCTTCTCGGCGGAGGTGATCGACGCGATGGCCAGGCCCTGCCAGTCCTGCATCGGCACCTGGGCGTGGGCGGTCGAAAGGGTCGCGGCAAGTGCGATCGCGAGGGGCAGGTGCTTCATGGCGTGGCGGGGCTCATGTCGGTCGGGACGGCGGTCGGGACGACGGTCGAGGCGCCGACCCGCCAGCAGTGACGATCGGCGCGACCTTCCGGCAGTCTGTCGATCGGCGCAGCGCCGCGCACCCGAATCGGGATCGCGCATATCCATATGCCTGCGCGACGTCGGCCGAGCCGTGGCCCGGCGTCTCAGCCGTAATTGATCACCAGGTGCCGGATTTCGCTCATCTCCTCCATCGCATAGCGCGTCCCTTCGCGTCCGAAGCCCGATTCCTTCCATCCGCCGAACGGCATGTTGTCGATCCGGTAGATCGGCACGTCGTTGATCATCAACCCGCCCACTTCCCACTCGTCGATCGCGCGAAACGCCCGGCGAAGATCCTGCGTGAAGATCCCGCCCTGCAGTCCGTAGCGTGAGTCGGCCGCGCGCGCCACGGCCTCGTCGAAGTCGTCGTAGGCGTTCACGGTAAGTACCGGCCCGAAGATTTCCTCGTCCTCCACCTTCATTCCCGGCCGCGTTGCGGTGAGCACGGTGGGTTGCACGACCGCGCGTTCGCGTCTGCCGCCGGTGAGCAGGCGTGCGCCCTGCGCCACGGCCTCCTCGACCCACGCCTGGATGCGTTTCGCCGAGCCCTCGTCGATCACCGGTCCGACATCGACCCCTTCCTCGAGCGGATTGCCGACGCGGCACGCTTCGACTTTCGCGACGAGCTTCTCGACGAAGCTCCTTTCGATGCTTCGATGCACCAGGATGCGCTGCACGCCGATGCAGTACTGTCCGCCGTAGACCACGCCGCCGCGCACGCAGCGGGCCGCCGCGTAATCCAGATCGGCGTCTTCGGCGACGATCACCGCGCCGTTGCCGCCGAGTTCGAGCGCGATCTTCTTGCGTCCGGCGATGTCCTTGATGTGCCAGCCGACCTTCGCGCTGCCGGTGAAGCTCACCATCGCGAATCGCTCGTCGCGCACCATCTTCTCGGCCAGCGGAACCGGGCAATGGCAGATCTCGAAGGCGCCCTCGGGAAGGCCCGCCTCGGCGAACACTTCCTGCAGCAGCCGCGCGGTGAGCGGCGTCTGCGGCGCGGGCTTCAGGACGACGGCGTTGCCCACTGCCAGCGCGGGCGCCACCTTGTGCAAGACGAGGTTCAGCGGAAAGTTGAACGGCGCGATCGCGAGCACGAGGCCGATCGGATAGCGGCGGGCGAGGCCGACGCGACGACGGATCCTCGCGAGCGCTTCGGTGTCCAGCGCATCGAGCGACAGCGCCCGTCCGCTCGCATCGGTGGTCTGGTATTCGAACACGCCCGCGTCCATGTCGAGCGGGACTTCCTCGCCGCCGAAGCGGCGCGCCTCGGCCGCCGCGTTCGCGAGATTGAAGGTGGCGCGCGAGACCTCGCCGCGCGCGTCGTACAGCGGCTTGCCGGCCTCGGCGCAGATCAGCTTCACGAATTCGTCGCGCCGCCTGCGCACGAGCAGCGACGCGCGATCGAGCACGTCGGCGCGTGCAAAGCGCGGCAGGCGCCTGAGCGTCGCGAACGCGCGCTGCGCGCGTGCGATCGCCGCTTCCATCCGGGCCTCGTCGGACACCGGCATGTGGCCGACCACGGATCCGTCGTACGGGGAAAGAATCGCTTCGGTCTGCATGTTCGTCTCGTTGTCCGTCGCGCGTGCCGGTCGGTACCATTGCGCCGCAGACGACAGGAGGGCAGGTTGATCGAGACGGCGAGTCTAAGGTACTTCCGCGAGGTCGCCAGGCACGGCTCGCTGCGCCGCGCGGCCGAACGATTGTTCGTCGCGCAGAGCGCGATCAGCCGCCAGATCGTCGCGCTCGAAGAGGAACTGGGCGTGCAGCTTTTCGAGCGCCGAGCGCGCGGCAT
>CALCZN010000197.1:0-2854 GCA_937903095.1 uncultured Burkholderiales bacterium | reverse complement strand
CACGCGCTCGTGTCGCAGGCGGCGCGCTGGGATCTCGACCCGGAGCCGGCGACCGACCTCGCGGCACTGGCCCGGCGCCTCGCGCCGATCGTGGCGCATGGCGCCTGAACGAAGGACGCATTCGTGTTCCGCTACTTTCCCACCAACTACGTCTGGAACCTCTCGGTCGACCTCGCGATCGAGATGGGCGCGCGCATCGGCGAGATCGAGGCGATGTGCGCGCCGCTGCAGGACGCGGCGAAGGCCCCGGACGCCGCCGGCACGCAGGCCTTCCGGGAGACCTGGGTGCACATGGCCGACCGGCTCTGCGGACTCGCGCTCGAGGACGAGCGGCGCGGGCGCTTGCTGTCGGCCGGCGAGAAGTACCGCCGCGCGTCGAGCTACCTGATCACGGCCGAGCGCCTGCAGGCGCACGACGCACCCGGTCGCCTCGAGCTGTACCGGCGCGAGCTCGACCTGTTCATGAAGGGCTCGCGACTGCTGGGCGATCCCATCGAGCGGGTCGAGATCCCGTACGAGGGACGGCACCTGTCGGCGCTGTACCTGCCCGCCGACGGCCTGCAGCCGGGCGAGCGTGCGCCGATCCTCGTCCAGCTCAACGGCCTCGATTCGACCAAGGAGATGAAGGTTCTGGTCGGCCTGCCGGCGTGGCTTGCGAGGCGCGGCGTGTCGTCGCTGGTCGTCGACCAGCCCGGCACCGGCGAGGCGCTGCGCCTGCACGGCCTGACGGCGCGTTACGACGCCGAGCACTGGGCGAGCAAGGTGGTCGACTGGCTCGAGACGCGCGCCGACGTCGACGCGAAGCGCATCGGCTGCGAAGGCGTCTCGCTCGGCGGCTACTACTGCCCGCGCGCCGTCGCCTTCGAGCCGCGCTTCGCGGCCGGCGTGTGCTGGGGCGCCAACCACGACTGGCGCGACGTGCAGAAGCGCCGTCTCGAGAGGGAGGGCGACTTCCCCGTCCCGCACTACTGGGCGCACGTCTGCTGGGTGTGGGGCGCGAAGGACATCGACAACTTCATGCGCATCGCCGAGAACGTGCACCTCGACGGTGTCGTCGAGAGGATCCGCGTGCCGTTCCTCGTGACGCACGGCGAGAAGGACTCGCAGATCCCGCTGAAGTGGGCGCACCGCACCTACGAGCAGCTCGTCAACAGCCCCAAGCGCGAGCTGAAGGTCTTCACCGACCGCGAGGGCGGCGCGCAGCACGCGAGCTTCGACAACTCGATCAACGCCGGCCACTACATCGCCGACTGGGTCGCCGAGGCGCTTGGTGGACGCACGGCGCATTGAATTGCCACGGAGAGCCTCCGCATGAACTACCTTCGCAATGCATGGACCGTCGCCGCTTGGGCTCGAGAGCTGGAGCCAGGCAAGCTGCTGGCGCGTACGCTGCTCGACGAACCCCTCGTCTTCTTCCGCGATCACGAGGGTCATCCGCAGGCGCTCCATGACTGCTGCCCGCACCGCTTCGCGCCACTGTCGATGGGCCGGCTGTGCGACGGTGGCGCCGCAGTGCAGTGCCCGTACCACGGCCTGCGTTTCGACGGCAGCGGTGCGTGCGTCCACAACCCCCATGGCGATGGCCGCATCCCGGTCGCGGCGAAGGTACGACGCTATCCGGTCGTCGAGCGCTTCAGCGCGATTTGGATCTGGATGGGCGCCGAGGCGCTCGCCGATCCGGCACGGATCCCTGACTTCTCGTTCAACGATCCGGAGCATTACGCGGTCGGTACCGGCACGATGGTCATCGACGCACCGTATGACCTCGAGATCGACAACATCCTCGACCTCTCGCACATCGAGTTCATGCATCCGCTGTTCTCGAGCGAGGCGGTGCGTCGCGGCCAAGTGAGTTTCGAGCACGAAGTCGATACGGTCTGGTGCAAGCGCTTCATGGCCGAGGACTGCGAGGTGCCCGATTTCCTGCGCCAGGCCTTCCAGGTGCCCGATGGGTCGATCGATCGCTGGCTCGATGTGCGCTGGAACGCGCCTGCGGTGATGGCGCTCTGGGCCGGCGGCGTGGCGCATGGCCGGGAAAAGGAAGAGGGCATCGTCTCGCAGCAGGCACACTGCTTCACGCCGGTCTCGCCGACGCAGGCGCTGTACTTCTATTCCTTCTCGGTACCGCGCGCCATCGGCCCGATGGCGCAGGCGGTGGCCGACCAGAACGTGCAGATGCTGCGCGGTCCGTTCGAACACGAGGACAAGCCGATCGTGGAGGCGGTCGCGCGGCGCATGGCAGGACGAGACCTTCTCGACCTCAAGCCGGTGCTGCTGCCGGGCGATGCGGCGGCGGTGCGCGCCCGCCGGCTTCTGCAGGCGCTGATCCAGAAGGAGGCCACGGCCGATGGCGCGCACGGGAGCGCCTCGGCGTGAAAACGGCCGCCGCGACCCGGCGCGTTCGCATCGCGCGCAAGACGTTCGAGGCGCTGGAGGTCGCCGGGTTCGAGTTCGTCGACGCGGACGGCGGCGCGCTGCCGCTTTTCTCGGCCGGGTCGCATGTCGACTTGCATCTGCCGGGCGAAATCGTCCGCCAGTATTCGCTGTGCAATCCGCCGGGCGAGACGAACCGCTACCAGATCGCGGTGCTGAAGGATCCGGCGTCGCGCGGCGGCTCGTCGGCAATGCACGCACTGGCAGAGGGCCAGTGTCTCGAGATCGGCGACCCCAAGAACCATTTCCCGCTGGCGCGCGAGGCCGAGCGCAGCTTGCTGTTCGCCGGCGGCATCGGCATCACGCCGATCCTCTGCATGGCCGAGCACCTGGCAGCGACGGGCGCCGAGTTCTCGTTGCACTACTGCACCCGCTCGCGCGAGCGCACCGCGTTCGCTGAGCGCATCGAAGCTTTGGCGTT
>CALCZN010000196.1:0-1578 GCA_937903095.1 uncultured Burkholderiales bacterium | reverse complement strand
TACGAAGCGCGCTTCGCGCGCCGACCCCGAGGCTGCGCTGCTCGGCGCCGCAGAATCGCCCAAGCGCATGCCTTGCCGCCCGGCGCAGACGGCGCGCAACGCCCGCCGGCCCGCTGACGCATGCCGCTCGAGAGCCGGAGAGACGCACGAATGCGCGCCTTCCGCGCATTCCAGGTGGGCTGCCGATCAGCGGGGGGCGTTGTCGTTCGCTTTCCGCGCAGATTTGCAGACGATGGCGGGCGAGCAGGCGAGAACGCGCGAGTTTCGCGCGTTTCTGGGCGCGTGGGCGAGGCGCGAGCATGGCCATTCGTCCGCGCGTTCGCATGCGGCGCGACCGTTCGACGCTTCGTGAGGAACGGCCCGCGCGGCCCGGTGGAGCGACTGAAATGAACACCTACGCCCTTCCGCGATTCTCGCTGCGCTTCGTGCCGGTGTTCCGGCGCAATCTGCTGGTCTGGCGCAAGCTGGCCTTCGCCAGCGTCATCGGCAACATCGCCGATCCGCTGATCATCCTGGTGGCCTTCGGCTACGGGCTGGGCAGCCTGCTCGAGCGCGTCGAAGGCGTGCCTTACATCCTCTTCCTGGCCGCGGGGTCGATGTGCATGAGCACGATGATGGCGGCGAGCTTCGAGGCGCTGTACTCGGCGTTCTCCCGGATGCACGTGCAGCGTACCTGGGAGTCGCTGATGAACGCGCCGCTCGAACTCGACGACATCGTGATCGCCGAATGGGTCTGGGCGGGCGCGAAGGCGGTGCTGTCGGGCTTCGCCATCCTCGTCGTCGTCTGGGCGCTCGACATCTCGCGTGCGCCGACGCTGCCGCTGGCGATCTTCGTCGTCGCGTTGAGCGGGCTGTGCTTCAGCGCGATCGGGCTGTGCGTGAACGCGCTGGCGCGCGGCTACGATTTCTTCACGTTCTACTTCACGCTGGTAGTCACGCCGCTGACCTTCGTCTCGGGCGTCTATTTCCCGATGGAGCAGCTGCCCGACTGGCTCGCCGCGATCGCCCGCGTGCTGCCGCTCGCGCCGGCGGTGGAACTGGCGCGTCCGCTGGTGCTCGGGCATCTTCCCGCCGAGCCCCTCGTTCCGCTGGCGACGCTGGTCGTCTACACGGCAGCGGCGCTGTACACCGCGCTGGTGCTCACGCGCCGGCGCTACGCGAGGTGAATGCCGTGCCCGGTACCGACATCGAACTGCGGCTCGTCCTCTCCAACGTTCCCGACGGGACTGTGGCCGCGCAGATCGCACACGCGCTCGTTGACGAGCGCCTGGCGGCCTGCGTCAACGTCTTCGCCGCCTGTCGCTCGGTCTATCGATGGCAGGGCGCCATCGAGACCGCCGACGAGATCACGCTGCTGGTGAAGACGACGCGCGCGCGCCACGACGAATGCGTGCGCCGGCTCGCCGAGCTGCATCCGTACGACGTGCCGGAGATCGTGACGCTCGTGCCCGAGCAGGTCTGGCCGGCGTATGCGCAGTGGGCAGCCGGCGAGACGGCGGCCGACGCAGGTTCCTGATCGAGGACTCCTAGTAGTGCCACACGTTAATTACGCAACATAATGCCTGGCCAGCTTTCGAT
>CALCZN010000195.1:0-1578 GCA_937903095.1 uncultured Burkholderiales bacterium | reverse complement strand
GATGCGCCTGCGGCCTTCGTAGCGGTAGTAGCCCTTGCCGGTCTTCTGTCCGAGCCGGCCGGCCTCGTGCAGCGCGAAGTCCGCCTGGTAATAGGTGGGGTCGGGCGGGTACCGGTCGGCGTTCGCGCGGTGCACGTTCACGCCGATGTCCACGCCGGCGAGGGCGAACACCGCGAGGATGCCCATCGCCATCCCCCAGTTCTCGAGCGCGGAGTCCACCTGACGGGGAGTTGCGCCTTCGAGCACCATCCGCTCGGCTTCGCGCGCGTAGCCTTCCATCATCCGGTTGCCGATGAAGCCGTAGCACACGCGCGCGAGCACCGGGGTCTTGCGCAGCCGCCGGGCCAGTTCGAGCGCGGTGCGGATCACCTCGGGCGACGTGTCCTTCGTGCGCACGACCTCGAGCAGCGGCATCACGTTGGCCGGCGAGAAGAAATGCAGTCCGACGACGTCGCCCGGCCGGCGCGTGGCGGCGGCGATCTCTTCCACGTCGAGCGTCGAGGTGTTGGTGGCGAGCACGGCGCCCGGCTTCGCCACCTGGTCGAGCGTCGCGAAGATCTTCTTCTTCAACGAGAGGTCCTCGAACACCGCCTCGATGACGACGTCGGCTTCGGCGAGCGCTTCGGCCTGCAGCGTGCCGGTGATCAGCGCCATGCGTTTCGCGCGCGCGTCCTCGCTGAGTCGTCCGCGCTGGACCATCGAGTCGTAGGTCTTCGCCACGTTCGCCATGCCGCGTTCGAGCGCTTCGCGGCTGCTGTCGAGCACGGTCACCGGAATGCCGGCGTTGGCGAAGCCGATGGCGATTCCGCCGCCCATCGTGCCGGCGCCGACGATCGCCCCGCGTTCGATGGCGCGCGCCTTCGCCGATGCGGGGATGTCGGGCACCTTGCGCGTCTCGCGTTCGGCGAAGAACACGTGCACGAGCGCCTTCGACTCGGTGGTCGCCTTCGCCTCGTCGACGAGCTTCGTCTCGTAGAGCAGGCCTTCGTCGAAGGGCAGGCGCGCGGCAGCGCGGATCGCCTCGATCGCCGTGTGCGCGGCGCGCCGGTTGCGGTATTGCGTGTTCGCCTGCTCGACGAAGCGCGCGACGATCTCGTCGGTGGCGCTCGCCGGATCGACGCCGAGCTGCCCGGTCCTGCGCGGCTCGACGCCGCGATCGGCGAGCGAGCGCGCGTAGTCGATCGCGCCGGCGAGCAGGTCGGATTCGATTACCCGGTCGAGGAAGCCGTAGCGCAGGGCCGTATCGGTATCGACCGGCCTGGCCGAGAGCACCATCTCGAGCGTGCGCTCCACGCCGATCAGCCGCGGCAGCCGCTGCGTGCCGCCGGCGCCGGGGATGATGCCAAGCGTGACCTCGGGCAACGCGAATCGGGTTCCCGGCGACGCGACGCGATAGTGGCAGGCGAGCGCGATCTCCAGGCCCCCGCCCATCACGGTTCCGTGCATCGCGGCGACCACCGGATACGGCAGGTTCTCGATCGCGTTGAACAGCGCGCGGTATTCGGCTTCCTTCGGCGGTCCGGAGAACTCGCCGATGTCGGCGCCGGCACAGAAATCGGCGCCCGCGCCGCGCAGGAC
>CALCZN010000194.1:0-7682 GCA_937903095.1 uncultured Burkholderiales bacterium | reverse complement strand
AACGCGGGCATCTACCGCATGGGGACGCTCGGAAAGAACAGGCTGGGCTGGGGCGCGCCCGAATACACGCACGGCCGCCAGCACTACATCAAGTACGAGCGCATGAACAAGCCGATGCCGATGGCGGTGGTCACCGGCTACGATCCGACCGTCTTCATCGTCGCCAGCACGCGCACTCCGCCCGGGGTGGACGAGTTCGAGATCGCGGGCGGCCTGCGCGGCGAGCCGCTCGACATGGTCAAGTGCCAGACGATCGACATGATCGTCCCGGCGACCTGCGAGTTCGTCTTCGAAGGTTTCGTTCGCCCCGCCCATCGCGAGATCGAAGGCGGCTTCGGCGAATACACGGGCTACTACGGCGAGGCGCGCTCCAATCCGGTGTTCGAGGTGACGCGCGTGACGATGCGGCGCAACCCGATCTACCTCGGCGCGCGCGAGCAGTGGTATCCGTCGGAGAGCGCCTTCTCCGTGGGCAAGTCGTCGCAGGCCGTCGCGTACCAGACGATCAAGAGCCTGGTGCCCGGCGTTCTCGATCTGCGCTGCGACGTCAGCTACGAGGCGATCGTGAAGATCGACAAGCTCTTTCCGGGCCACCCGCAGCAGGTCATGGATGCGGTGTGGGGGGCTACCTACGCCCGCTACAAGCACGTGATCGTCGTCGACAAGGACATCGACATCTGGGACTACGACAGCGTGCACTGGGCGCTGTCGACGCGTGTGCGCGCCGATCGCGACGTCAACATCCTGCCCCGCCGCGCAGGGCAGTGGCTCGATCCTGCGGTCAGCCTGCGCGAGAAGGGCTGGCAGACCGGTCTCGGAATCGACGCGACGATGTGCAACGAGGAGTACGAGTTCTGGGGCGAGAAGGCGCCCCGCACCGTCGACGATCCGGAGATTCTCGCGCGAACGCTGGAGAAGTGGGGCGACAGGCTCGCCTGGCGCAAACGTTGATCGGAGGTGCCTGTCATGCCTGCGCCGCGCCTGGAATTCCGTAACGTCACCCGGTGCTTCAACGGGGATTCCCGCGGCGGAGGCAGGGCGGAGCCGCTCGTCGCCGCTTCGAACGTGAGCCTCACGGTCGAAGACGGCGAGGTGGTTTCGCTGATCGGCCCCAGCGGCTGCGGCAAGAGCACGCTGCTGACGATGGCCGCCGGGCTCGATCGGCCGAGCGCCGGCGAGGTCTACGTGGACGGGAAGCGCGTCAGCGGACCGAACCGGCAGGTCGCGTTCATGCTGCAGAAGGACCTGCTGATGCCGTGGCGGACGATTCTCGAGAACGTCGAGCTCGGCCTCGAGATGCGCGGCGAGCCGGGCGCGAGCCGGCGGGCGAAGGCGCAGGAGCAGCTGGCGCGCTGCCATCTCGGCCGCTTCCTGCACCACTATCCGCATCAGCTGTCCGGGGGCATGCGCCAGCGCGCGGCACTGGCGCGCACTCTTGCGGTCGATCCCGACGTCATCCTGCTCGACGAGCCGTTCTCGGCGGTGGACGCACAGACGAAGATGGTGCTGCAGCGCGATTTCGGTCGCGCCTTCGCGGCAAACCGCAAGAGCGTCCTGTTCATCACGCACGACCTGGCGGAGGCCGTCGCGCTGTCCGACCGCGTCCTCGTGATGAGCGAGCGGCCCGGCACGATCGTGCGGGAGATCGTCATCGACATCCCGGACCGTTCCAACCCTTTCTCTCGACGGCAGGATCCCCGGATGGGTCAGTACGTCGGAGAACTGATGGCCTTGCTGCACATCAACGAAGGCGACGCGATCGACGTTGCCGCATGAAGAGGAGATCCATCATGAATCGCATATCGCGCGTTTCCCTGGGGCGGCTGCCGGTCGCCCTGCTGCTGGCAGCCGGACTTCTCTTCCCGGGCTTCGCCTCCGCAGCCGAGAAGCTCGTCTACCTGTTCCCCGCGCCGTCGTTCCTGCCGGCATTCGCGCCGTTCATGCTGGCGAAGGCCAACGGCTACTACGTGGCCGAGGGCCTGGATGTGGAATTCGTCGTCGGCAAGGGCGGCGCCGACGTCGCCAAGCAGGTCGGCGCGGGCAATGCCGACCTGGGCGGCGGAATCGGTGATACGCCCGTCATCGTTCGGGCGAACGGGGTGCCGGTGAAGTCGGTTGCGGTCCTCGGCGGGCGGGCGCTGACGCAGCTCGTCGTTCGTGCCGACTCCGGGTTGAAGGGACCCGCCGATCTCAAGGGGAAGACGGTTGCCGTGATGTCCTACCAGGACACGACCTTCTACGCATTGCTCGGGGCGCTGGCCTCCGCCAGGTTGACGAAGGACGACGTGAGCATCCAGGCGGTGGGCTCGGCGGGTGTGCCCAAGCTGCTGATCACCGGCGACGCGCAGGCGGCGGCTGCGGTCCCCGAGTGGGGTGCGGCGGTGGAGGACGCGGGCGTCGGGTTGCAGTGGTTCTCGATGGACGAATATTTCCCCGGCATGGCGCAGGCGATCCTCGCTTCCGACGCAACGATAGCGAACCGACCGAAGGTCGTCCGCGGATTCGTCCGCGCGACGCTCAAGGGAATGGCCGAGATCATGAAGGACCCGAAGGCCGCGGCGAAGGCGTATATCGCCGCTGTTCCCCAGCACGCGGGCAAGGACGCGTCGATCGAGAAGATCCTTCGGTACTACGCGGAGAAGGTATATCCGGGCCAGGCCGTGCTCGGGGAGATGGACGAAGCGCGACTGGCCAGGCTGCAGGATTTCTACCTGAAGGAGGGCGTCGTGCGGACGAAGCTGCCGCTGGCCGACCTCTACACGAACGAATTCGTGCGCTGAGCGGGCTGCGGTGAAGGCTATGGACGCAGCGAAGATCCCGGCCACGGCGGCGCCTGTACAGAAGCGATACGTCCGCTCACCGGTCATGGTGGGAAGCCTGCTGCTGCTGGCCGCCTTTGCGGCGGCCTGGCAGTGGCTCCCGGGGCTGGCGGGCATTCCCGCGTTCGTGATTCCGCCGCTGTCCGACGTCGCCGTCGAGGCGGTGCGGATGCTGCACGTGGAGAACCTCGTCGTGCACACCGGCATCACGCTCACCGAGGTCGCCGTCGGCTTCGTTCTCGGAAGCCTTCTCGGAATGGTCGTCGGCTATGGTCTGGGGATGTCGCCGACCGCCGAGATGCTGCTGTCGCCGTACATCCTCGCGATGCAGATCGCGCCGAAAGTCGCGTTCGCTCCGCTGTTCGTCATGTGGTTCGGCTACACGGTCTATCCGAAGATCCTCGTTGCCGTGCTCATCGTCTTCTTCCCGGTGATGGTCAACGTGCTGGGCGCGATGCACACGCTCGATCGCGACATGATCAACCTCGTCCGCTCGTTCAGCGCCACCCGGTTGCAGCTGTTCTGGAAGCTCGAATTCCCGGCTTCGATGCCGCCGCTGTTCTCCGGCCTGCGGATCGCCTCCACGCTGTCGGTCATCGGCGTCGTCGTCGGCGAGATGGTGGGCGGCAACACCGGCCTGGGCTACCTGCTCGTGTTCGGCGAGGGGCAGGCGAATACGGCGATGGTGTTCGTCACGATCATCCTGCTCACGGTCATCGGCATCGTCGCGTACTGGGCCGTGGCAGCAGCCGAACGGGCGGTCCTGCACTACCTGCCCAAGCGCAGCCTCGAACACGCCTGAGGCCCGGCAGGAACGGCAGGAAGAGGCGATTGACGCCGTAAAAAACGAACGCTATTCTCTAAATACGAGGGGACTTCCCCGTCAGGAGGTGAAATGGGCAAGGGCAAGTGGGTAGTCGGCACCGACATCGGCGGCACGTTCACCGACGTCATCGGTGTCAACCTGGAAACCGGCGAGCAGCGCACCGGCAAGGTGTCCTCCACCCCGCCGACGTTCTTCGACGGCGTCATCAACGGGCTCAAGAGGGCCGGAATCCGGGGCGAAGAGGTTGCCTCGTTCCGCCACGGCGCGACGGTCTCGACCAATGCGATCCTCGAGCGCAAGGGCGTCAAGACGGCACTGATCACGACGACCGGCTTTCGGGACGTCCTCGGCGGCGGGCGCGCCGAGCGGATCTCCGCCTTCGAGCTCGACTGGGATCCGCCGGAGCTGATCATCCCCCGGCGGGACGTGCTCACCGTGCGCGAGCGTGTCAGCCCGTACGGTGAAGTGCTCGTGCCGTTGAACGAGGAAGACGTCGTTACCGCGGCGCGCAAGTGCCGCAAGCGCGGCGTCGAGTCGATCGCCGTCGTATACATGGACTCGTTCATGAATCCGGAGCACGAGATCCGCACGCGCGAGATCCTGCAGCGCGAGCTGCCCGAGGTCGACATCACGCTGTCGCACGAGGTGCTGCCGCAGATGCTCGAGTTCGAGCGCACCTGCACGACGGTGCTCAACGCGTACATCGCCCCGATCCTGAAGAACTACCTGAGCGGCCTGTCCAGGCGCCTGAAGCAGGACTGGAATTTCGACGGCCCGATCCTCGTCACGACCTCGGGCGGCGGCGTGATCGGCATGGACGAGGCGGCGAAGATGCCCGCCAAGACGTTCCACTCGTCTCCGGTGTCGGGCGCGGTCGGCATGGCCGGCTACATCGGTTCGCTCGCGGGCTTCGAGAACGTGATCGCGTTCGAGACCGGCGGCACCACCAACAACGTTTCGATGATCTACCGCGGTTCGCCGGCGATCACGCACGAGTGGAAGATCCTCTGGAACGTCCCGTGCTGCCTGCCCTCGGTCGACACGGTGTACATCGGCTCCGGCGGCGGCTCGATCGGCTGGGTCGACAAGGGCAAGATCCTCAACGTCGGACCGCAGAGCATGGGCGCCTACCCCGGGCCGGCGTGCTACGGGAAAGGCGGGGAAGAGCCCACCAACACCGACTGCCAGATCGTTCTCGGCCGCATCGACCCCGACTTCTACCTGGGCGGCGAGCTGACGGTCGACGCCAGCCTGTCGCGCAAGGCGCTCAGCGAGAAGATCGGCTCGCATTACGGCTGGACCGCCGAGGAATCGGCCGCGAACATGTACATGGTCGCGATGGCCAACCTGATGATGGCGATGCGCATCCAGACGGTGGCCCGCGGCTGGGATCCGCGCGACTTCGCGATCGTGCCGTACGGCGGCGGCGGTTCGCTCTACGCCTGCGACCTCGCCCGCGAGCTAGGGGCGGAGACCGTCGTCGTGCCGCCGCTGCCGGGTTACGCCTCGGCGTATGGCGCGATCCGCGTCGACATGAAGCAGGAGTTCACGGCGCCCATTCATCGCGTGGAAGAGGAGATCGACTTCGACTGGCTCAACAGGGAGTTCGATGCGCTGGTCGACCGCGCCGTCGCGATCCTCAAGAGCGAGGGAATTCCCGCGGCGGACATCGTCGTCGAGCGCCTGGTCGACGTGAAGTACTTCAGCCAGAGCCGCTTCTTCACGGTAGGGGTCGAGCCCGGGCGCATCGCCGATCTCGGCGCCATAACCGTCTCGTTCATGGCGGCGATGAAGGACGCCTACGGCTATACGCTGCCGCCGGGCTACGCACCGGTGGAGGTCGAGAACCTGCGTGTCGTGGTCCGCGGACGCATCGTGAAGCCGGACCTGCAACCGATCGAGAGCAAGACGACGATCGAGGATGCGCGCATGCCCAGGCGCAACGTCTGGTTCAAGGATGTAGGCTTCGTGCCCACCGACATCTACAGGCGGCACCTGCTACCGCCCGGTGCCACCTTCGACGGCCCGGCGATCCTCGAGCAGCACGACACGACCGTCGTGATGCCTCCACGCACGCATTGCCGCGTGGACAATTATGGCAACCTCATCATCCAGGTCGAGCGCTGAGGAGATCGGAATCATGTCGCAGAAAACGAGTGCCACCGCCGGCGTCAAGGAGCAGGTTCACGACGCGGCGATCGGGATGGATCTCATCACGTTCGAAGTCATGCGCAACGCCTTCGTGGCCGCGTGCTACGAGGCGTCGACGACCATCGAGCGCATCGCATACCACCCCGTGATCGGCATGGGGCGCGACCGCTCGAACGCGATCCTCACGCCCGATGCCCGGCTGGTCGCGCACGGACACACCGATGCGGCGGCGCACTACGCGTCGTTCGAGCCGTCGGTAGCGGAGCTCTTCAAGGACATCCCCAAGGAGAGCATGAAGCCCGGAGACACCTACCTGTTCAGCGACCCGTATCGCACGGGTTCGCACGTCAACGACACGCGGATGATCCGCCCGATCTTCTTCCACGGGCAGATCGTCGGCTTCGCGTGCACGGTCATCCACTGGGCGGACATGGGCGGGCCGCTCCCGGGAACCTTCAATCCGGAGGCGACGAGCTGCTACGCCGAAGGCATCCGCATTCCGCCGATCCGGCTGTTCAAGGAGAACAGGCTCGACGAGGAGCTTTTCGGTCTGATCGCGATCAACATCCGCGGTTCGGTCGAGCGCCGTGCCGACCTGCAGGCGCAGTTCGAGGCGTCGAGCCTGATCGAGCGGCGCATCGTCGAACTGTGCGAGCGCTACGGCGTCGAGACTCTTTTCCAGGCCTACGAGGAGCAGTTCAACTACACCGAACGCCTGATGCTCGCCGAGCTGGCGACGCTGCCCGACGGCAGCTGGGAGTTCGAGGACTTCGGCGACCAGGACGTGATGTCGCCCGGCAAGCCGCCGATCCGCGTGCATTGCCGGATGACGAAGAAGGGCACGAAGCTCAGCTTCGACTGGACTGATTCGGACAAGCAGCCGCGCGCCTCCTGGGGATGCAGCCGGGCGACGCTGATCGGCGGAACCTACCTCGGGTTCATGATCTGCTTCCCGTCGCTGTTCCCGCTCAACCACGGGATCGTGCGCAACCTCGAGATCGTCTCGAAGAGCGGCACCTGCGTCGACGTCGAGTTCCCGGCGCCGACCACCGGCTACTGCTCGGGCGCCTTCGACAAGGTCGAGGCGATCACGATCGCGTGTCTGGCCGGCCCGATGTCGAAGGTGCAGCCGTGGCGTGTGTATCCGGCGGCGGTCAGCTTGACGAACCTGTGCATGGGCGGGTTCAATCCGCGCACCAGGAAGGACTTCGTCCAGTACACCTACGCCGTCGGCGGCGAGAACGCGCGAACCTTCAAGGACGGCAAGTCGCTGATCTTCATGCGATTCTGCAACGCGCGAACGATTCCGCAGGAGCTCGAGGAGCGGTGGTTTCCGGTGGTGTACACGGGGTACGAGGCGCGGGTGGATTCCTGCGGCCACGGCATGAGGCGCGGCGGATTCGCGCTCGTTCGCGAGCTGGAGGTGCAGACCGACGTCACGCTGACGATCCATGGCGACCGCGAGAAGTACGGCCCCTTCGGATTGGCCGGCGGCCTGAATGGCGGCGGCAGCATGCTGATCGTCAACAAGGGAACCGAGCGCGAGATCAACGCCGGCATGTACGCGACGGGCGTCGAACTGAAGAAGGGCGACAAGGTCTACTACTCGTCCAGTGGCGGCGGCGGCTTCGGCAATCCGCTCGACCGGGAGCCCGAACTCGTGCTCGAGGATGTCAAGGACGAGTGGTTGACGGCAGCGGCAGCCCGGGAGTTCTACGGCGTCGTGATCCACGAAATCGACGCGGAAGCCTGCGATTACCGGATCGACCAGGCGGCCACCGAGGTGCTGCGCGCGCAACTGCGCAAGAAGGGCTTCCCGGAAGGCACGGCGCCGTATCAGCTGCACCCGCTCGGGAAGTCGATTCATCCCGCGTGGATCCCCACCG
>CALCZN010000193.1:0-4971 GCA_937903095.1 uncultured Burkholderiales bacterium | reverse complement strand
GGGACACCGACCTCGACCGCGCGCTGGCGACCCCGCAGGACACCGTGTCCTTCGATGCGCCCACCACGCAGACGCGGCCGTCGCTGGTGAAGAAGGCGATCGCCGCCGGCAAGCACGTCTACTGCGAGAAGCCGTCGGCGACCAACCTCGCCGAGGCGATGCAGATATACGAAGCGGCGCGCGCGGCCGGCGTCAAGCACGGCGTCGTGCAGGACAAGCTGTGGCTGCCGGGGCTGCAGAAGCTCAAGCTGCTGATCGATGCCGGCTTCTTCGGGCGCATCCTGTCGGTGCGCGGCGAGTTCGGCTACTGGGTCTTCGAGGGCGATCTGCAGCCGGCGCAGCGTCCGTCGTGGAACTACCGCAAGGAGGACGGCGGCGGCATCATCCTGGACATGCTGTGCCACTGGCGCTACGTCGTCGACAACCTGTTCGGCGAGGTGAAGAGCGTCTCGTGCCTGGGCGCCACGCACATTCCCGAGCGCATCGACGAGAACGGCAGGCCGTACGCCGCCACGGCCGACGACGCCGCCTATGCCACCTTCGTCACCGAGCGCGGCACCGTCGCGCATTTCAACAGTTCGTGGTGCGTGCGCGTGCGACGCGACGACCTGCTCACGCTGCAGGTGGACGGCACGCACGGCTCGGCGGTGGCCGGGTTGCGCGAGTGCCGCACGCAGGCGCGCGTGAACACGCCCAAGCCGGTGTGGAACCCCGATCTTCCGCAGCCGATCGATTTCTTCGCCGGCTGGCAGCAGGTTCCCGATACGGTCCTGCACGACAACGCGTTCAAGGCGCAGTGGGAGCGCTTCATCCGCCACGTCGTCGACGACGAACCGTTTCCGTGGAACCTGCGGGCGGGCGCGAAGGGCCTTCAACTGGTCGAAGCCGGACTGCAGTCGTGGCGCGAGCGCCGCTGGGTAGACCTCGAGGCCTTGCCCGCCTGAACTTCGGAGCCGCGAACCGATGCCCTCGCTGATGCTCCCCGAGGCGGATCGGACGCTTCGACGCTTCACGCTGTCGCAGCCGAAGGTCTTCGATCCTGCGCCGCGCGTCGCTTTCGATCGCGTCGCTTACTCGGCGGCGCACGTCGTTGCCGATCCGCTCGCCGCGATCGATCCATGGATCGACTGCGCGATCGACTGGGACGCGACGATCGCCTACCGCCGCCGGCTCTGGTCGCTGGGCCTGGGCGTCGCCGAGGCGATGGATACGGCGCAGCGCGGCATGGGCCTGGACTGGCGCACGTCGTACGAGCTGATCCGGCGCACGCTCGACGCCGCGCGCGGCGAGCCGAACGCGCTCGTCGCCTGCGGCTGCGGCACCGATCACCTGCCGGCCGGCACTGCTTCGTCGATCCACGACGTGATCGCCGCCTACGAGATGCAGATGGAAGCGATCGAGTCGCTCGGCGGGCGGCTGATCCTGATGGCCAGCCGCGCGCTGGCCGGCTGCGCGAAGTCGCCCGACGACTACGCGCGCGTCTACGACCGTCTGCTGTCGCAGGCGCGCGAGCCGGTGATCGTGCACTGGCTGGGCGAGATGTTCGATCCCGCGCTGGCGGGCTACTGGGGGCATCGCAACGCCGACGCGGCGATGGGCGTGGCGGTGGAGATCCTGAACCGCAACGCCGCGCGCGTGGACGGCGTGAAGATCTCGCTGCTCGACAAGAGCAAGGAAGTCGCGATGCGGCGCCGGCTCGCCCCCGGCATCCGCATGTACACCGGCGACGATTTCCATTTCGCCGAACTGATCGAGGGCGACGAGCACGGTCATTCCGACGCGCTGCTCGGCATCTTCGATGCGATCGCGCCGGCCGCCTCGGCGGCACTGTCGGCGCTCGCGCAGGGTGAGGTCGCGCGCTTTCACGAGATCCTCGGTCCGACGGTGCCGCTGTCGCGGCACATCTTCGGCGCGCCCACGCGCTTCTACAAGACGGGCATCGTGTTCATGGCGTGGCTGAACGGCCACCAGGACCATTTCGTGATGGTCGGCGGCCAGCAGTCGGCGCGCAACGCGCTGCACCTGGCGCAGCTGTTCCGGCTGGCGGATGCGGCCGGGCTGCTCGGCGATCCTTCGCTCGCCGCCGCCCGCATGGCGAGCTGGCTGCGCACGCAGGGCGTCGACGCCGCGCTCGCGTCGTGAACGCGGCCCCCGATCCTGCCCGCCTGTCGTTGAATACCGCGACCGTGCGCGAGCAATGGAATCTCGCGCAGATGATCGACGCCTGCGCGCGTCACGACATCCGCGGCATCTCGCCGTGGCGCGACAAGCTCGCCGAGCTGGGCGCAGCGGAAGCGGCTCGCCGCATCCGCGCGAACGGGCTGACGGTGAGCGGCCTGTGCCGCGGCGGAATGTTTCCCGCTGCCGACGCGGCCGGCCGGCGCGCGGCGATCGACGACAACCTGCGCGCCATCGACGACGCGGCGACGATCGGCGCGCGCTGTCTCGTGCTCGTGGTGGGCGGCATCGTGCCGGGCACGCGCGATCTCGAAGGCGCGCGCGCGATGGTGCGCGACGGCCTCGCCGCGATCCTGCCGCATGCGCGTGCGAGCGGCGTGCCGCTGGCGATCGAGCCGCTGCACCCGATGTACTGCGCCGACCGCGCGTGCGTGAACACGCTCGACCAGGCGCTCGACCTGTGCGACGAGCTGGATCCGGTTTCGGGCGGCGGCCCACCTTCGGGGGCGATCGGCGTCGCGGTCGATGCGTATCACGTCTGGTGGGATCCCCGCCTGCCGCAGGCGATCGCGCGCGCCGGCGCCGCGCGGCTGCTCGCCTATCACATCTGCGACTGGCTCGTGCCCACCACCGACCTGCTGCTCGATCGCGGCATGATGGGCGACGGCGTCATCGATCTGCGCGCGCTGCGCGCGCTCGTCGAAGCCCATGGGTATCGTGGAGCGCACGAGGTCGAGATCCTGTCGACACGCTGGTGGAAGCGCGATCCCGACGAGGTGTTGCGTCTCGTGCGCGAGCGTCACTTGCGCTGCAGCTGAGCCGCCCACGGCTTTCGAGCGCTGCGCTCGCCCAGCGCGGCAAGCGCGGCGTCGGCCGCGCTTCGCACGGCGAGCGCGTCGGCCGCGGCGATGCGCAGACGGCGCAGCAGCCAGGCGGCGGGATCCTCCTGCGGCGCGGCTTCGGGTAGCGCGCCCGGCGCCGGCGGCTCGATCGGCTCCGCCTGCGGCACCGAGCGGTCCAGCGCCTGCTGCAACAGGCGATCGGCGCCCTGCACGGCGGCGACGCTCTCCGCGCGTTGCGGCGACTCGACGCGCAGCGCGAGCGACATCCGGATCACCGACAGATGCGCCATCAGCCGCTGCGCGGCGTCGAGCATCGACGCCAGCTCGATGAGCGGCGGACGCACGCCTCGCGGCTCGAAACGGCTGCGCTGCAGCGCCGCGGCGATGGTGCCGAGCGCGTCGTAGGCCGAGCGGCGCGCCAGGCGCTGGGCGACGCCCGCATGCGGATCGCTGCGCAGCGCGTGCGCCGCGTACGCGCGCAATGCGGCGAGCGCGCGCTCGATCTGCCGCGGCAGCGTGCGCCGCTCCCACGAGGGCAGCACGTAGCTGAAGGCCCAGGCCAGGGCCGCGCCGAGCACGGTGTCCGCCAGCCGCTCGAAAATGGCGAGCGCGGCCTGCGGGTCGACCAGGTGCGCCTGCAGCAGCGCCATCACGGTGGCGGCAATGGCGGTGACGCGGTAGCGCACGGTCACGAAGGCGTGCGCGACGCCGACGCCGGCGAGGAAGGCGGCGATCATCAACTCCGGCGAATGCAGCTGCGCGATCAGCATCACCAGCAGGCAGCCGATCACCGTGCCGGAGACGCGGTCGTTGCGGCGCGTGATGGTCTGCTCGAGCGTTCCGCGCAGCACGACGGCGACGCCCAGCACCAGCCAGTGCGGGTGCGCACCCCACGGCAACTGCAGCGCGATGAAATACGCGGCCATCAGCGCCAGTCCCATGCGCAACGCGTGCCGGAACACCGGCGATCGCAGCGACAGGTTTGCGCGCAGCGCCGACAGCGGCCACGATTCGGTGGCGGCGAACATCCGCAGCTGCTCGCGCGACAACGGCAGCGCTTCGCCCCCGCCGTGCAGCGCTTCGCCGATGCGCCGCACGCCGGAGGCGAGCCGCCCCAGGCGAGCGACGAAGGCCGGCAGCAGCAGCGCGCGCGGATCGGAAGCGTCGAAGATGCCGTCGAGCAGCGTGCCGACGAACAGCGGCGCGGCGTCCGTCCGCGTGCGGGCGCCGTCGCGCTGCTCGGCCGGCGCGGCGCGCGGAGGCGGCAGCGTGATGCGCATCAGTGCGTCGGCGAAGCCGCGCAGCGCGCCGGCCACGCGTCCGCGCAGCGCTCGCGCCGGCTCGTCGTCGCCCAGCAGGTCGAGGTCGAGACGGCTCGCCAGCAGCAGATCGCGCACGTCGATCGCCTCGACCAGCGCCGCGGTTTCGCTGCGCGCGCGCGGCGAGTCGGGCGCGGAGAAGAGGAGATCGCGCGCCGCCTGCAGGCGCTCGGCCAGGCGCGACTCGTCGCCGATCCACGGCGGCAGCAGGTCCTCCCGGCGGTCCGGGGAGGCTTCGAGCAGCGCTGCGCGGCTGCGCATCAGCGTCGTGGTGGCGTCGAGCGCCGCCCAGAGCGCGCGCGTGCGGTACAGGCGCTGCAGCAGCGGCACCGTGGCCATCGACCAGGCGAGATAGGCGAAGCAGCCGATCGCCGTCCAGGCGAGCGGTGCGGCGCTCGCCGCGATCGGCGGCGGAAGCGTCAACGCGAAGATCGTCGCCAGGATCGGCGCGAAGGCGATCGGACCGGCGCGCGGGCCCCACGCCATCGTCAGCATCGCACCGAAGCCGATCGCGCCGATGACCACGCCCAGCCCGACCGGACTCGCCTGCGCGAGCCAGACGCAGGCGCTCGCCAGCCACGCGAGCAGCGCGGCGACGAGCACGCGCCGCGCCGCGCCGCGGACAGTGGCGG
>CALCZN010000192.1:0-3011 GCA_937903095.1 uncultured Burkholderiales bacterium | reverse complement strand
CCCAGGAGCGCTCGTAGCAGTGCGCCAGCGGCAGGTACGACAGCGTCCGGTGATCGAGATCCCGCCCGACGACCGCGCGGGTGTGCATCCCGATTCCCTCGGCCGCGCGGGTGATGCCGGCGAAACTCGTCATCACGCCCTTCGGCGTTCCGGTCGACCCCCGAGGTGTACAGGATCATCGCGAGGTCGTCGGCGCGGCGCTGCGGCCAGTCGTCGAGCTTGCCGACGAACAGCAGGCTCGCTTCGCTGTGCTCGAGCACGAAGCGCACGGTGTCCGCCGTCTCGGTGGGGAAGATCGCCACCGTGGTGTAGCCGGCCATCCAGGTCGCCAGTTCGGCCATGACGAAGTGCGCGCAGTTCTTCGTCAGCATCGCGATGCGCGCGCCCGGCTCGAAACCCCGGCTGCGCAAATGGGCGGCCATGCGCCGCGACTGGTCGATCACCTGCCCCCAGGTGTAGTCGACCACCCTGTCGCCTCCGACCGGCTGCGTCAGGTAGATGCGCTCGGCCTTCGTCTCCCCGTGTTCGAGGGCGTAGTCGAGGATCAGCTTGTGCGGGACGTCCATGGATCGCCTCATCGCCCGAATGCCTGCAGCACCCGCTCGCGCAGCCACTGCTGGGCGGGATCGGTGTCGAGCGCGCCGTGCCAGACCATGCAGACCTCGTAGCGCGGCGTCGGCGTCGGGATCGGCCACATCGCCAGATCGTGCCGCTCGCACGCCATCGACGCGAACATCTCGGGGACGATCGCCACCAGTTCGCCGCGGGCCACGAGGTCCGGCATCGTCGAAAAATGCCTGGCGTGCACGACGATGCCACTGTGCAGCCGGACGCGCTCGATGCGCTCGGCGATCTCGCCGTGGTAGGTGGCCGTGGGCGAGGCCACGGCGAGCGGCGCATCGGCGAAACCGCGCCGCGTGCGCCAGGCGCGCGGGCAATCGCGGCGGCTGAGCGCGACGTAGCGCTCGCGAAACAGCACAGTGGAGCGAAGCCCCCGTTGCCGCGGGTCCATGATCCCCACGGCGAGATCGATCTCGCGATGCGCCAGCGCATCGGCGACGCGCTCGACCGGCACCGAGGCGTTCGTCACGCGCGTGTGCGGCGCGTCGCTGCGCACCGCCTCGACGATCGCCGACAGGAAGACGATCTCGCCGAGGTCCGACAGCGACAGCCGCCATTCGGTGGCGCTGCTCGCGGGATCGAAGGGCCGGTGCTCGCCGAGGGCCGCTTCGAGTTCCTCGAGGTGCCGTGCGACGATCGGCGCGACGCGCGCCGCCAGCGGCGTCGGCGCCAGCGCGCCCGGCGCACGCACGAAGAGCGGATCGTCGAAGGCCTCGCGCAGGCGCGCCAGCGCGTTGCTGGTGGCCGGCTGGCTCAGCGAAAGATGGCGCCCCGCTTCGGTCACCGACCGGAAACGCGCGATCGCCACCAGCACCCGCAGCAGGTTCAGGTCCAGGCGGGCGAAGAAGCGGGGGTCCCCGAGGGCGCTCTTCGGGGATGGGGGATCGTCGACGACGCTCCTCGACGAGGGGGAATCGCCGGCCACGCTCCTCGACGATGCGACAGCCGCCATCGTATCCGCCTCCGACATTCATTCCGTCAATTCGATGGATTCTGATAATCCATTTGACGAATGAGTAGCCTACGTTTAACTTGATGGACGATCAAGGGCGGCCACGGCGGCCCTGCGCGATCCCGCCTCCCGCCCGTCCCTCGCACAACCTCGAACCCGGGAGTTCCGCGTGGAAGTCTCCTTCAGCAACGAGATCCGCTCGCTCTCGCTCGGCAACGGCGAAACTTTCCACGGCGAGGGCATTCTCGCCGTGACGAAGGCGCTGCTGCAATCGGGCGTCACCTACGTCGGCGGCTACCAGGGCGCGCCCGTCTCGCACCTGCTCGACGTCATGGTGCAGGCGCGCGACTACATGGACGAACTCGGCGTGCACGTGGAAGCGTGCACGAACGAGGCCTCGGCCGCCGCGATGCTCGGCGCCTCGATCATGTACCCGGTGCGCGGCGCCGTCACCTGGAAATCGGTGGTCGGCACCAACGTCGCGTCCGATGCGCTGTCGAACCTCGCTTCGCCGGGCGTGATGGGCGGGGCGCTCATCGTCGTCGGCGAGGACTACGGCGAAGGCGCCAGCGTCATCCAGGAGCGCACGCACGCCTTCGCGATGAAGTCGGGCATGTGGCTGCTCGATCCGCGGCCGAACCTGCCGACGATCGTGAAGATGGTCGAGCACGGCTTCGAGCTGTCGGAGGCGTCGAACACGCCGGTGATGCTGCAGCTGCGCATCCGCGCCTGCCACGTGCGCGGCAGCTTCGTCTGCAAGGACAATCGCAAGCCGCGCATTTCCACGCGCGAGCTGCAGAAGGAGCCGGCGAATTTCGACTACTCGCGGCTGTCGCACCCGCCCGTCACCTTCCAGCACGAGAAGCTCAAGCACGAAGTGCGCATGCCGGCCGCGCGCCGCTACGTGGTGGACGCGGCGCTCAACGAGCTGTTCGACGGGCCGCACGACTCGCTCGGCATCGTCGTGCAGGGGGGCCTGTACAACAACCTGATCCGCGCCCTGCAGACGCTCGGATTGGCCGACGCATACGGCAGGACGCAGATCCCGATCCTGAACCTGAACGTCGTCTATCCGCTCGTTCCCGAGCAGATCACGCAATTCTTCGCCGGCAAGCGGGCGGTGCTGCTCGTCGAGGAAGGCCAGCCCGATTTCATCGAGCAGGAGATCAGCACGATCCTGCGCCGCGCCGACCTGCAGACGAAGCTGCACGGCAAGGACCTGCTGTCGATGGGCGGCGAATACACCGCCGAACTGATCCTGAAGGGGTTGTCGCGTTTTCTCGCGCAGCACGCGCCCGAGCTGCCGCGCGGCGGCGCCGACGAACTGCTGCGCGAGGTCGAGCTGCTACGCGAGCAGGCCACCGAAGAGTTCAAGGGACTGTTGCCCGGACGTCCGCCGAACTTCTGCACGGGCTGTCCCGAACGGCCGGTGTTCTCC
>CALCZN010000191.1:0-7253 GCA_937903095.1 uncultured Burkholderiales bacterium | reverse complement strand
TCGTCGCCGCTTCCGACGTCTACACCGACTTCGACTACTCGCGCGCGGTCGCGGTCGCGTCGCGTATGCGAGCCGACGATCTCCTCGCCTGGTGCCTGCTGGTGCCGAATCCGCCGCATCATCCGTCGGGCGATTTCGCGCTGCGCGACGGGCGGCTGCTCGCCGACGGCGAACCGAAGCTCACGTTCAGCGGCATCGGCGTCTATCGCGCCGCTCTCTTCGACAAGCTCGACCCGTCGCGCAAGGCGCCGCTCGCGCCGCTGTTGCGCGCCGCTGCGGCAGAAGGACGCGCCGGCGCCGCGCGGCACGACGGCCGCTGGATCGACGTGGGCACGCCGCAGCGCCTCGCGGCGCTCGATGCACAATTGCAGTCGCGCGATCCGTAACCGGCGCATCTCTCGCGCGCAGCGCCTCGCGGAAAACGGAATGCAGGAATACGCCGAACGCAGACGACGGGTGATGGAAACGATGCGCGCCGCCGGCGGCGGCGTCGCGATCGTATGCACCGGCGCCGAGGTGATCCGCAACCGCGACAGCGAGTATCCGTATCGCAGCGACAGCTACTTCCGCTACCTGAGTCCGTTTCCGGAACCGCAGGCGGCGATCGTGCTCGTCGCCGACGCCGATCGCGGCGAATCGATCCTGTTCTGCCGTCCGAAGAACGAGGAGCGCGAGACCTGGGACGGCTTCCGTTACGGGCCGCCTGCAGCGGCCGAGCGCTTCGGCTTCGACCGCGGCGCGCCGATCGAGTCGCTCGACGAGGAGATGGGCAAGCTGCTCGCCAACCGCCCGGCGCTGTGGTGCGCACTCGGCACCAGCGAGACGCTCGACGCCTCGGTGCGGCGCTGGCTGGCGGCGGTTCGCCTGCAGGCGCGCGCCGGCGTCGTCTCGCCGACGCAGCTGTTCGACCTGAACCACGTGCTCGACGAAATGCGGCTGGTGAAGGACGCGCACGAAATCGCCGCGATGCGCCGCGCCGCGCAGATCTCGTCGGCGGCGCATCTGCGCGCGATGCGCAGCGCGCGCCCGGGCCGGCGCGAATACGAGATCGAGGCCGAACTGCTGTACGAATTCCGCCGCAACGGCGCCGATGCGCCGGCCTACGGCTCGATCGTCGCGTCCGGGCGCAACGCCTGCGTTCTGCACTATCGCGCGAACGACGCGGTGATGAACGACGGCGAGCTGCTGCTGATCGACGCCGGCTGCGAGTTCGACGCCTATGCGTCGGACATCACGCGCACGTTCCCGGTGGGCGGCCGCTTCTCCGCGGCGCAGCGCACGCTCTACGACATCGTGCTCGAGGCGCAGCGCGCGGCGATCGAAACGATCCGGCCGGGCGCGCGCTTCGTCGACGCGCACGACGCCGCCGTGCGCGTGCTCGTGCAGGGGATGATCGACTGCCGCCTGGTCGAGGGTCCGCTCGACGCGGCGATCGAATCCGGCGCGTACCGGCGCTTCTACATGCACCGTACCGGACACTGGCTGGGCATCGACGTGCACGATTGCGGCAGTTATCGTGAACCGTCGGCTGACGGCGCCGAAGGCGACCCCGGCTCGCGCATCCTGCGTCCGGGAATGGTAACCACCGTCGAACCGGGCCTCTACGTGCGCGCGGCCGACGACGTGCCGATCGCGTTCCACGACATCGGCATCCGCATCGAGGACGACGCGCTCGTCACCGACGACGGCTGCGAGATTCTCACCATCGACACGCCGAAGCGCGCCGACGACATCGAAGCGGCGATGAACGGATGACGCAGCGCCTGCGCATCGAAGGCCGCGGACCGGTCGCCGCCGCGTTGCGCCTGTTCCTCGCGCGCCAGGGATTCGCATCGGCCTCGATCGCGCACGACGCCTTCGCCGAGCCGCTGCCCGCCGCCGTCGCCGCGCGTCCGCTCGCGCTCTCGCTGGGCAGCACGCACCTGCTCTCGCGCATCGTCGCCCTGCCCGAAGCCGCGCCCATCCGCACCGTGGACGTCTCGCTCGCCCGCGGCGGCGGCCGCACCCGCTTCCACGCCGCCGACCTCGACTCCCCCACCCTCGGCTGCGTGATCCGCTACGCCGCCCTGCACCAGGCACTCTTCGAAGCGCTCCAACGCATCGATACGGCAACGCTCCCCCCTTCCCCCTTCACCCTTCACCCTTCACCCCTCGTCGGCAAAGCCGACGAAATCCTGGTCCGCGCGGACGGCGACCCACGGTCGCCGTCCTCGCGCACTCTGGACTTCCACCAATCCGCCCTGCTCGCCGAAGTCCTCGTCGCGCGCGACGCGCCGGGTGTCGCCTTCGAGCACTTCACGCAGCAAGGCCCGCTCGCGCTGCTTCCGCTGCCGCAGCCGGATCGACGCGCGGTGGTCTGGTGCGCGGCGCCGCAGCAGAGCGAGCGGCGCGCCGCGCTTTCGCCGCACGAATTCGACGCCGAACTGCTCGACGTCTTCGGCGACGCGCTCGGCACGATGCGGCTCGTCGGCAAACGACACACGGTGCCGCTGCAGCGCAGGCTCGCGCAACGCGACGAAGACCCGCGCCGCGTCTCGATCGGCAACGCGGCGCAGGCGCTGCACCCGGTTGCCGGCCAGGGACTGAACCTCGGCCTGCGCGACGCCTTCGAGCTGGCGCAGGAACTCGGCGCGGCGCACGCGCAGGGCGCGCCGCTCGAGGATGCGCTCGCGCGCTTTCGTCGTCGGCGCCGGGCCGATCGCGCGGCAACGGTAGTCGTCACCGACACGCTCGCGCGATTGTTCGGCTGGCCCGCGCTCGCGCCGATCCAGTCGGTGGCGTTCGACGCGCTCGACTGGGTCGCTCCGCTTCGCGATCGCTTCGCGAAAGCGCTGATGTTCGGTCTGCGATCGGCCTGAAGCGGAATTCGCGCATCGTCGCGGACGGTCTTTTTCGATAGAATCGCCCTCCCTCCCGTTCGCAACGATCGCAGTCCCGCGATGACGAGCACAGCCTTCCGGATCGGCCCGCACGCGATCGCGAATCGCGCGCTGGTCGCACCGATGGCCGGCATAACGGACCGCCCCTTTCGCCAGTTGTGCAAGCGCCTCGGCGCGGGCTATGCGGTCTCGGAGATGGCATCGTCGAATCCGCGGCTGCTCGACAGCGTGAAGACCGAACGACGCGTCGATCACGCCGGCGAGATCGAGCCGCGCGCCGTGCAGATCGTCGGCGCCGATCCGTCGACGATGGCCGAAGCCGCGCGGCACAACGTCGCGCGCGGCGCGCAGATCGTCGACATCAACATGGGATGTCCGGCGCGCAAGGTGTGCAACACGGCGGCCGGCTCGGCGCTGATGGCGCAGGAAGCGCTCGCCGTGTCGATCGTCGACGCCGTCGCGCGCGCGGTCGACGTTCCCGTCACCGTGAAGCTGCGCACCGGCCCGGACCTGCAGCATCGAAACGCCGTGCGCCTGGCGCGCGCCTTCGCCGACGCGGGCGCACAGATGCTCGTGGTGCACGGGCGCACGCGCGCCTGCGCTTTCCGCGGCAGCGCCGAATACGAAACCATCGGCGAAGTGAAGGCCGTCGTGCGCGTTCCGGTCGTCGCCAACGGCGACATCGACTCGCCGCGCAAGGCCGCCGAGGTGCTGCGCTTCACCGGCGCCGACGCCGTGATGATCGGCCGCGCCGCGCAGGGCCGGCCGTGGATCTTCGGGCAGGTGGCGCACTATCTCGACACCGGCGAATCGCTTCCCGAGCCCGACGACGTGAGCCTTCGCACCGCACTGCGCACGCATCTGCTCGATCATTACGCCTTCCATGGCGAAGCGCGCGGCGTGCGCAGCGCGCGCAAGCACGTCGGCTGGTACCTGCGGGCCTTCGAAGGCGCACACGCCTTCCTCGCCCGGTTCCACGCGCTGCAGAGCGCCGACGAGCAGCTCGACGCGATCGACCGCTGGTTCGCCGGCGGCGGCCGGCAGCAGCACGACGCGGCGGCGAACGACATCCTGTTTCGACGGAGCCACGCAGCATGAATCGCAAGTCCCCGCTGGACGACGCCGTGGTACGCAGCCTCGAGCGCTATTTCGACGATCTCGAAGGCACGCAACCCAATTCGATCTACGAGATGGTGATCCAGGCGGTCGAGCGGCCGATGCTCGAGGTCGTGATGCGCGAGGCGCACGGCAACCAGCTGCGCGCGAGCGAGATGCTCGGCATCAATCGCAATACGCTGCGCAAGAAGCTTCAGCAGCACGGCATGCTGCAGGACGCGCGGCGATGACTCTTCCCGTTCGCCGCGCGCTAATCAGCGTTTCCGATAAAACCGGCGTCGTCGAGCTTGCGCGCGAGCTGGCCGCGCTCGGCATCGCCATCCTCTCCACCGGCGGCACCGCGAAGCTGCTGGCCGAAAACGGCATCCGCGTTACCGAAGTGTCCGAGCACACCGGCTTCCCCGAGATGCTCGACGGACGCGTGAAGACGCTGCATCCGAAAATCCATGGCGGGCTGCTCGCCCGGCGCGAGCTGGCTTCGCACGTCGACGCGATCGCCGCGCACGGCATCGACCCGATCGACCTGCTGGTCGTCAACCTGTACCCCTTCGAGGCGACGATCGCGCGTCCGGACTGCACGCTCGAGGATGCGATCCAGAACATCGACATCGGCGGACCGGCGATGGTGCGCTCGGGCGCGAAGAACTGGCGCGGCGTCGGCGTGCTGACGAACCCGGCGCAATACGCGCCGGCGCTCGACGAGATCCGCGCGAGCGGCGGACTGAGCGACGCGACGCGCTTCGCGCTCGCCGTCGCCGCCTTCGACGCGGTCGCGGTCTACGACGGCGCGATCTCCGACTACCTGTCGTCGCTGCAGCCCGACGGCTCGCGCGCCGAGTTCCCGGCGCAGAGCAACGGCCGCTTCGTCAAGCTGCAGGACCTGCGCTACGGCGAGAACCCGCACCAGCGCGCCGCGTTCTATCGCGACCTCCATCCGGCGCCCGGCTCGCTCGTCACGGCGAAGCAGCTGCAGGGCAAGGAACTTTCGTACAACAACATCGCCGACGCCGACGCGGCGTGGGAATGCGTGAAGTCCTTCGACACGCCGGCCTGCGTCATCGTCAAGCACGCGAACCCCTGCGGCGTGGCCATCGGCCGCGATTCGGCCGATGCCTACGCGCGCGCTTTCCGCACCGACCCCACGTCGGCCTTCGGCGGCATCATCGCGTTCAATCGCCCGGTCGACGGCGAGGCCGCACGCGCGATCTCGAAGCAGTTCGCCGAGGTCGTGCTCGCGCCGTCGTACGACGACGAGGCGCTCGGCGTCTTTCGCGCGAAGGCGAACCTGCGCGTGCTGCAGATTGCGCTCGATCGCGTGCGCCCCGACGGCGACACCGACTGGGAGCGCGGCCTGAACGCGCACGACGTCAAGCGCGTCGGCTCCGGCCTGCTCATCCAGAGCGCTGACAACCACGCGCTGCGCGCCGAAGACCTGAAGGTCGTCACGCGCATCGCACCCACCGACGCGCAGCGGCGCGACCTGCTCTTCGCCTGGCGCGTGGCGAAGTTCGTCAAGTCCAACGCGATCGTGTTCTGCGGCGACGGCGCCACGCTCGGCGTCGGCGCCGGCCAGATGAGCCGCGTCGACTCCGCTCGCATCGCGTCGATCAAGGCCGGCAACGCCGGGCTCGATCTCGCCGGCTCGGTCGTCGCCTCCGACGCGTTCTTTCCGTTTCGCGACGGGCTCGACGTGGTCGCCGACGTAGGCGCGATCGCCGTGATCCAGCCCGGCGGCTCGGTGCGCGACGACGAGGTCATCGCCGCCGCGGACGAACGCGGCATCGCGATGGTGTTCACGGGCGTCCGTCATTTCCGCCATTGAACGTGGGCGAAAGGCCGACGTGCGCATCCTCGGCATCGACCCCGGCCTTCGCGTCACCGGCTTCGGCGTCATCGACGTCGACGGCCCCCGCCTGCGCTACGTGGCCAGCGGCGTCATCCGCATTCCGGCCGGCAGCCTGCCGCCGCGTCTGAAGACGATCCACCTCGGCATCGCCGGCGTCGTCGCCGAATACCGGCCCGACAGCGCCGTTGCCGAGATCGTCTTCGTCAACGTCAACCCGCAGTCGACGCTGCTGCTCGGCCAGGCGCGTGGCGCGGCGATCGGCGCGCTGGTCGCGCACGGGCTGCCGGTGCACGAATACACGGCGCTGCAGGTCAAGCAGGCCGTCGTCGGCTACGGGCGTGCGGCGAAATCGCAGGTGCAGCAGATGGTGCAGCGCCTGCTCGCGTTGCCGGGCGTACCGTCGACCGACGCGGCCGACGCGCTCGCCTGCGCGATCTGCCATGCGCACGCGGCGACGATGAGCGCCGCCGCGGTTGCCGGCGCGGCCGGCCTCGCGAAGCTGCCGTCGGGCGACGGCCGGGCGACGGCTGGAGGCCGGCCTACGGCCGAAGGCCGGCCAACGGTCGGAGGCCGGCGTATAGCGCTGCGCCGCGGCCGGCTGCGGCTCGCATGACGCAGCGCCTTCGGCCCGCAGCATCGGCGGTACCATCCGCGGCATGATCGGACGACTGAGCGGAACGCTCCTCGAAAAGCACCCCCCGACCGTGCTGGTCGACGTCGGTGGCGTCGGCTACGAGGTCGACGTGCCGATGAGCACCTTCTACGACCTGCCCGCCACCGGCGCGCGCGTCACGCTGCTGGTGCAGCCGGTGGTGCGCGAGGACGCGCACCTGCTCTACGGGTTCCTGCGCGCCGACGAGCGCGACGCGTTCCGCCAGCTGATCCGCATTTCGGGCATCGGCGCGCGCACCGCGCTGGCGGTGCTCTCCGGGCTGTCGGTGGCCGAGCTGGCGCAGGCCGTCGCGCGCCAGGACGCCGGCCGCCTGCAGAAGGTGCCCGGCATCGGCAGGAAGACCGCCGAGCGGCTCGTGCTCGAACTCGAGGGCAAGCTCGCGCAGGCGCTCGGCGACGGCGGCCGCGCCGCGCCGGCCGAAGCGGCCACCGACGTCCTGAACGCGCTGCTCGCGCTGGGCTATTCGGAGCGCGAGTCCTCGGCCGCCGTGCGCCAGCTGCCGGCCGGCATCGCCGTCTCCGACGGAATCAAGCAGTCGCTGAAGCTGCTGGCGAAGACATGATCGAGCACGACCGGCTGGTCGCCGCCGCCCCCGCCTCGCCGTCGGAGGAGCTGGTCGAGCGCGCGCTGCGCCCGCGCCGCCTGGCCGATTACGTCGGGCAGGCGAAGATCCGCGAGCAGCTCGGGAGCTTCGTCGCCGCCGCACGCGCGCGCGGCGAGGCGCTCGACCACCTGCTGC
>CALCZN010000190.1:0-6021 GCA_937903095.1 uncultured Burkholderiales bacterium | reverse complement strand
GCCGTTCCCTCGACCAGCGGCAGCAGGTCGCGCTGCACGCCCTGGCGCGAGACGTCGGCGCCGTGCATCTCGCCGCGCGAAGCGACCTTGTCGATCTCGTCGATGAAGACGATGCCGTTCTGCTCGACGTTGGAGATCGCCTGCGCCTTGATCGCATCGTCGTCGACCAGCTTGGCCGCTTCCTCGTCGGCGAGCAGCTTCATCGCGTCGCGGATCCGCAGCTTGCGCGGCTTGCGACGGCCCGGCAGGTTCGAGAACAGCGACTGCAGCTGCTGGGTCATCTCCTCCATGCCGGCCGGCCCCATCAATTCCATCGTCGGCAGCGGCGTGGAGAGCTCGATCTCGATCTCCTTGTCGTCGAGTTCGCCCTCGCGCAGCTTCTTGCGGAACTTCTGCCGCGTGGCCGAGTCGGCCGGCTCGCCCGACTCGCTGGTGAAGCCCACGGTGCGCGGCGGCGGCAGCAGCGCATCGAGCACGCGGTCTTCCGCTGCATCGAGCGCACGCTGGCGGAACTTCGCCGTTTCCTGCTCGCGCGTCTGCTTGACGGCGATCTCGGCGAGGTCGCGGATGATCGTGTCGACGTCGCGCCCGACGTAGCCCACCTCGGTGAACTTCGTCGCCTCGACCTTGATGAAGGGCGCATTCGCCAGGCGCGCCAGGCGCCGCGCGATCTCGGTCTTGCCCACGCCGGTCGGGCCGATCATCAGGATGTTCTTCGGCGTGATCTCCTGGCGCAGCGGCTCGGCCACCTGCTGGCGCCGCCAGCGATTGCGCAATGCGATCGCCACCGCGCGCTTGGCCGCATCCTGGCCGACGATATGCTTGTCCAGCTCGGAGACGATCTCCGACGGGGTCATCTGGGTCATCGTGTATGGAGCGAAACGCACGGCCGGATCAGCCGAGCGTCTCGACGGTGTGCTGCTGGTTGGTGTAGATGCACAGCTCCGCGGCGATGGCGAGCGACTTTCGCACCACCGTCTCGGCGTCCAGCTCGGTGTTCTCGAGCAGCGCGAGCGCGGCCGACTGCGCGTACGGGCCGCCGCTGCCGATCGCGACCAAGCCGCGTTCGGGCTCGAGCACGTCGCCGTTGCCGGTGAGAATCAGCGAGGCGTCGCGGTCGGCCACCGCCAGCATCGCCTCGAGCCGGCGCAGCATGCGATCGGTGCGCCAGTCCTTCGCCAGTTCGACCGCCGCGCGCACGAGGTGGCCCGAATGCTTCTCGAGCTTGGCCTCGAAGCGTTCGAACAGCGTGAAGGCGTCGGCCGTGCCGCCGGCGAAGCCGGCCAGCACGCGGCCGTCGTGCAACCGGCGCACCTTGCGTGCGCCCGCCTTGACGATGACCGAACCGAGGGTGACCTGTCCGTCGCCGCCCAGCGCGACCTGCGAGCCGCGTCGCACCGAGACGATCGTAGTACCGTGGAACTGTTCCATGCGAGTCGATATGAGGCCGTTTCCGGCCGCCACAAGACCCGGGAGTGTAGGGCCGCGTCCGCGGCGGGGTCGCCGCGGCGAACCGCGCGAACCGCAGCCGGAGCCCTAGACCTTCCGGCGCCGGATCTCGGCCAGGTCGTGGATGCCCATGACGAGCATCAGCGCGTAGACGAGGTAGTTCGGCTCGACGAAGAGCACCTGCCGGCCTGCCGAGCGCATCGTGGCCACCTCGTTGAGCAGATCGCCGGCGGCGACGAATTCCATGCGGCGCAGCGAGCGGCAATCGACGACGACGTCGCCCCGCCCGGAAGCGAAGCCGCGCAGCGCCTGCAGTTCGTCCTGCATCCGCCCGAGCACGTCGCCCTGCAGTACGAAGGCGCCGTTCGGCGCGGAAGGCAGGCGCGCGAGCGCCGGGGCCGGCGCCGGCTGTCCGGAAGCGCCGGGCCCGACCAACGCCGGCGCCTGCCCCTGCCCGTCAGACTCCTGCGGGCCGGCCAGGCGGAACGAAGCCGCGGGCGGCTCCCACGAGGGCGGCGATACCTCGTAGGTGACGCAATATTCGATGCCGAGATCGTCGAAGTCCTGCTGCCGGCCGAGCAGGCGCAGCGACTGCAGCGCCAGCATCCAGCACGCGTCCGAGGGGTCGCGGCGACCGGGCTCGATGGACGTTCGTGCCAGCGCGAACAAGCGCTCGGCGCCGTGAATCGTCAGCCCCACGCGGGCGCGCTCGACGCGCGCGAGCAGCGCCAGCAGCGCCTGCGCGCCGTCCGCGTCCAGCGACGCTGCCTGCGAGCAGTCGAGCAGCGCATCGCCGTCGGCGTGCCCGGCGAAGCTGCGCGCGCGTTCGGCGATCGATGCATCGATCGCTCCCGACATGGACAACGAGCGGGACGAAGGCGCGGGCGTTGCCCTGGGCGCCGCGCCGGCGGGCACATGCGCGTCGGACAGCGCGTCGCTCCACCCGGGCGGGGACGATTCGAAGCGCGCCGCGTACTGCAAGGCGAGAGCGTCGAAGCCGGTGCGATCGCCGACGCACTGATGCAGGTCGAGCAGCATCAGCCAGGCGAGCATGCGGAATCCGCCCAGCTCGGGGTCGTCCAGTGACTGGCGCAGGACCAGCGCGGCCGGTTGCGTCTGTCCGTTCGAGTACAGGATCGCCGCCTCTTCGAGGATCGGCGGCAGGGCCGGACCGGTGACGTCGATCGCCATCGCATCGGCGGCATCGCCGAGCACCAGCGAGGTGCCGCCTTCCACCGGGGCGCCCGCCTTCGCTTCGAGCGCGCCACCCACGGCCGGCTTGGTCGGCAGCGACGACTGACCGGCGCGCGCGACCGCCTCGGCGGCGATCATCTCCGATTCGATCTGGTCGATCTTCTCCTTGGTACGGCGCGCCGCCTCGCGCTGCGCGGCGAGCGTCGGCGCCGCGGCGGCGCCGCGCGGAGCGAGCGGATCCTTCCTGGAGTCGAGCTTGTCTTTTCGGCTGAACAGGGAAAAGACCACGGCGCCTTCCGATGCGGGAGCGGAAAACCCGGCGTCGAAGACGAGCTTCGAGCGCGGGGATGCCGATCCAGCATAGCACCGGGGTTCGCGCCGCAAACGCGCGGCGGCGGCCGCGCGTCGGGGACAGAAGGCCTGCGGTCGGCCGGCGGCGACGGCCGTTCGAACCGGCCGGCGACCCGTTGCCGCGCGGCCCGTCCGGCGATCAGTCGCCGTACAGCTTCTGGCGCAGCTCGCGCCGCTCCTGGGCTTCGAGCGACAACGTGGCGGTGGGACGGGCGAGCAGGCGCGGGATGCCGATCGGCTCCCCGGTTTCCTCGCAGTAGCCGTAATCGCCGCTGTCGATGCGCGCCAGCGCCTGCTGCACCTTCTTCAGCAGCTTGCGCTCGCGATCGCGCGTGCGCAGCTCGAGCGCGTGCTCTTCCTCGATCGTCGCCCGGTCGGCGGGGTCGGGCACGACCACCGTCTCGCGCAGGTTCTCGGTGGTTTCGTCCGCATTGGCCAGGATGTCGCGCTCGATCTGCTGCAGCCGGTCGCGAAAGAAGGCCAGCTGCGCGTCGTTCATGTAGTCGGACTCGGGCATCCTCAGCAGTTCTGCCTCGGTGGGAATTCTCTTTTCCTTCGTCGCTGCCATGATGTCTCTGCCTGCGCCACGCGGAGCGCCTTGGTTGCTTCAGGAAACCGGGATGCGGAAACCCGGCGCGTGCCCGCGACGCGCTCCCGCGCGATGCTGCGAGCCGAAAGAGCCGGCTCCGGAGGCGGAGCCGCGGGGGATCATGCCAGACATTGCTCGAGGCCTTTCACGATGGTGTCCTGCGGCAGGTTTCGCCCGATGAAAACCATCCGGCTGCCGCGCTTCTCGCCCGGCTGCCAGCGCCGCCCCGCGTCGGCGCCCATCATCATGTGTACGCCCTGGAATACCGTCTGGCGATCCGAGCCCTTCATGAAAAGGACGCCTTTATACCGCAAGAGGTCGGGACCGTAAACCTGGATGACGCCGGAGAGGAAGTCCTCGAGCTTCACCGGATCGAAGGCCTTCGACGAGCGGAAGACGAAGGACGATACCGCGTCGTCGTGCGAGTGGTCGTCGTTCTCGAGGAACCCGGGATCGACCTCGAGCACGGCGTTGAGATTGAAGCCGCGGATGTCGAGGATCTGGTCGATCGGCGCATCGCCGAAATGCACCGGGCGCACCGGAGCCCGCGGATTCATGCGCCGCAGCCGTGCCGTGAGCCGCTCGCGCGTCGCCTCGTCGACGAGGTCGGTTTTCGACAGCAGGATGCGGTCGGCGAAGCCGACCTGCTCCTGCGCTTCGCGGTGCTCGTCGAGCTGGCGCTCGCCGTGATGCGCGTCGACGACCGTGATGACGGCGTCGAGCAGGTAATGATCGGCGACGTCGTCTTCGACGAAGAAGGTCTGCGCCACCGGGCCGGGATCGGCCATTCCGGTGGTTTCGATGACGACGCGTTCAAAGGCCAGTTCGCCGGCCTCGCGCCGGCGGCGCAGGTCGCCGAGGATGCGGACGAGGTCGCCGCGCACCGTGCAGCAGATGCAGCCGTTGTTCATCTCGACGATCTGCTCGTCGCGCTCCTGCAGCAGCAGATCGTTGTCGACGCCCTCCTCGCCGAACTCGTTCTCGATGACCGCGATCCGGTGGCCGTGCTGCTCCTTCAGGATCCGGTTCAGCAGCGTGGTCTTCCCGCTGCCGAGAAACCCCGTGAGGATGGTCACCGGGACCTGCCTGTTCGCCATCGCGACACTACTCCTTCGTCTACCGGTTCGCGGCAGGAAGAATGGGCGCCGCGCACCGGGGAGGGCGAAGTGTACAGCCGATCCCGCAAGCGCAACCGATACCCGCCAGGAGAGCGGGAATCGGCACCGGGCGGCCGGATTGGACATCATGGTCGCCCGCGTCCTGGCGGGCGACCATGGTGTCTAACCGCGGCGGCGCGCGCGCGGATGAGCGGCGTCGTAGACGGCGGCGAGCCGCTGGAAGTCGAGCGACGTATAGATCTGCGTCGTGGAGATGCTCGCGTGCCCGAGCAGTTCCTGCACCGCGCGCAGATCGCCGCTCGACTGCAGCAGATGGCTGGCGAAGGAATGGCGCAACACGTGCGGATGCACGTTCGCCGGAATGCCGCGCAGCAGCGCGCGTCGCTTCAGGCGCAGCTGCACGGTGCGCGGCGAGATGCGCGCGCCGCGCGCGCCGAGGAACAGCGCGCGCTCGTCGCAGCCGGGGTGCAGCGCGCGCCAGTCGGCGCGAAGTGCGAGCCAGCGTTCGAGCGCCGCGCGCGCGGCGCTGCCCACCGGCACCGTTCGCCGGCGCCTGCCCTTGCCCAGCACGGTCGCCTCGGCTTCGTCGAGGTCGATCCAGCCGATCGACGCCGGCGGTCCGGCGAAATGGCGCACGTCGAGCCAGACCAGCTCGGACAGGCGCAGCCCCGAGGAATAGAAGAGCTCGGCGATCGCGTCGTCGCGCACGGTCGAGAAGACGTCTTCATCGCCCTCGGCCTGCGCCGGCGCCTGCACCAGTCGCACCGCGAGGTCGGGCGCGAGCGCCTTGGGCAGCCGCCGGGGGGCGCGCGGCGCGCGCAGGCCGCGTGCCGGATTCGCGCGTGCAAGCCCTTCCGACGCGAGCCAGTCGAAGAAGCCGCGCCACGCCGACAGGCGGCGCGCGATCGTGCGGGCGGACAGCCCTTCGCGCGCGCTCGCGGCGATCCATCGGCGCAGGTCCTGCTGTCCGAGTGCGTCCCAGCGGGGCTCGGTGGCGCCGCTGTCGCCACCGTCGCCGCTGTTGCTGTCGCAGCCATGGTCGACGGGGCAGCCGTGGCTCCCGGCGCCATCTTCGGCAAGCGCCGCCAGCGCCGCCAGGTCGATCCTATAGCTCCCGATCGTGTGCGGCGAACAGCCGCGTTCGCCGGCGAGCAGCGCGAGATACCGCTGGATCGCCGGCGTCGTCACGGCGAAGCTATTCGGCCAGGCGCGACAGTGCCGCGCCGGCGGTTCCGGCGATCCGCTCGAGGAACGCCGTCCCCATGCCGGAGTGGAAGCGCTCCGGATCGGAGGAGCCGAGCACGACCAGGCCGAAGGCTT
>CALCZN010000189.1:0-19612 GCA_937903095.1 uncultured Burkholderiales bacterium | reverse complement strand
GGTGGCATGGCGGGTTATCCGTCCTTTGCGACGGCCGCGTTTTTCGGCCTGGGCGCCTACACCGGCGGCGTGCTGCTTTCGAAGGGCGCACCGCTCGTTCCCGCCATCGCCGCCGCCGGGGCGATGGCGTTCGCGGCGGCGATGCTGCTCGGCTGGGTGCTGCTGCGCCTGCGCGGCCACTATTTCGCGATCGCCAGCCTGGCCGTGGCCGAAGTGCTGCGCGAGCTGACCAACTCGGCGACCGATCTCACCGGCGGCGGGATGGGGTTGAACATTCCGCTCGACCTGGGTAGCGGCGGCAGCATCGAATACGAGGCGACCTTCTTCTTCCTCGCGATGTGGGCGCTGCTGCTCGCCTGCGTGCTCGTCGTCTTCGCCGTCGAACGCTCCCGCCTGGGCTTCGGGCTGGCGTGCATCCGGCAGAACGAGCCGGCCGCCGACATGATCGGCGTGAATGCCACGTTGTACAAGGCGCTTGCCTTCGCGCTGTCGGGCGTCTTCGTCGCGATGGCGGGCACGCTCTACGCCGGCTGGGTGCACTACATCGAGCCACCCGACGTCTTCGACATCCTGCTCGCGGTCAAGCCGATCGTCATGGTCCTGCTCGGCGGCCTCGGCTCCACCATTGGAGCCGTGATCGGCGCCTTTGCCTTTCTCGGCATCGAGGAGTTCGTCTGGCGCAACTGGCTGCAGGTGCACAGCGGCGTGCTCGGCTTCCTGATCGTCGTGCTGTTGCTGTTCCTGCCGCACGGGATGATCTCGATCGGGGAGCGTTTTCGCCGCGCGCCGCGCGCGCCCGGCGCCGCGGCACCTGCGCCGGCTGCCGCGCCTTCGGCGCTGTCCGGCGGCGCCGCGCGGGAGGCGGGTCATGGCTGAGATGCTGCGGCTCGAATCGGTGTCGCGCCGCTTCGGCGGCCTGCAGGCGCTCGTCGACCTGTCGCTGTCGATCGGGGCGGGAGAGGTGCTCGGGCTCATCGGCCCGAACGGCGCCGGCAAGACCACGCTGGTGAACGTCATCACCGGCGTTCACCGCGCAAGCAGCGGTCGCGTGCTCTTCGAGGAACGCGACATCACGCGGATGCGCCCGTACCAGGCGGCGCGCGCCGGCCTCGCGCGCACCTTCCAGGTCGTTCAGCCCTTTCCCGAACTGTCGGTGCTCGACAACGTGCGCGCGGCCGCGCTGTTCTCGTCGGGCGGATCGATGCGCGAAGCACGGCGCGTGGCCGAGGAGAAGCTCGCCTTCGTGGGCCTGGCCGAGCGGTCCGCGCTGCCTGCGGCCAGTCTCACGCTGGCGATGCGCAAGCGCCTCGAGCTCGCCAAGGCGCTCGCGATGCATCCGAAGCTGCTGTTTCTGGACGAGGTGAACGCCGGCCTGAACTCGGCCGAGGTCGAACAGGCGATGGAACTCATCCGGAAGATTGCCGGCTCGGGCGTGACGATCGTGCTGATCGAGCACCTGATGAAGGTCGTGCTGTCGGTGTCCACACGCGTGATCGTGCTGCACAACGGCGCGCTGGTCGCCGACGGCACGCCGGCGCAGGTCGTTGCCGACCCGCACGTCGTTGAGGCCTACCTGGGGAAGAAATACGCGCAGCGCGCGGCGGAGACGGCGCAATGAACGCGGCAACGAGCACGGCAGCCGAACGCGTGGACGCGAAGCCGGCGGCACGCGGCGACGAACTGCTGCGCATCGAAGGGCTGCAGTCGGGCTATGGGCAGGTGACCGTGCTGTGGGGCGTCGACCTGTGCGTGCGCGAGCGCGAGATCACGGCGCTGATCGGCTCGAACGGCGCGGGCAAGTCGACGCTGATGCGTACCGTCTCCGGCCTCGTTCCGGCGCGCGCCGGCCGCATCGTCTGGCAGGGGACCGAGGTGCAGGGCGCCGGCCCCGCGCGCGTGCTCTCGCTGGGCATCGCCCACGTACCCGAGGGGCGGCGGCTGTTCGGTGCGATGAGCGTCGAGGAGAACCTGCTGATGGGCGCCTACCTTCGGGGGAGCGATCCGAAGAGCGTTGCGCACGACCTGGAGCGCGTCTACGCGATCTTTCCGAAGCTGAAGGAGCGGCGCCGGCAGGCCGCGGGAACGATGTCCGGCGGCGAACAGCAGATGTGCGCGGTCGGTCGTGGACTGATGAGCGCGCCGCGCCTGTTGATGATCGACGAGCTGTCGCTCGGCCTGTCCCCGCTCCTGGTCGAACAGCTGGTCGAGGCGCTGATCGCGCTGAACCGCGAAGGCCTGACGATTCTCGTCGTCGAGCAGGACGTGGTCGCCGCGCTCGAGGTCTCGCGTACCGCCTATGTGATGGACACCGGACGCGTGACGCAGCACGGCGAGAGCGCAGCGCTGCTCGCCGACCCGGCGGTGCGTCGTGCGTATCTCGGCGCGCTCGCCCACTGATCTCCCCGCGTTTCGTTTTCGCGGTTTCGCTGTTCTTCCCATTTCTGGAGGTGGATGCAATGAACACTCGGATCCTCGCCGGCGGCGGCTACCGCTACATTCCGGCCGTCTCGCAGTATTCGGCGGGGGTTGCCGCGGAACCCGGTTTCCGCATCGAGCGCGCGCGTTTCTCGCGCGTCGTGCCGCTGCGCGAGGGCTTCGAGCGCATCGAGCAGCATCTGAAGTCGCTCGATCGCCCGTACCTGGCGTTCTGCGCCTGCGAGCTGCGCTCGCCGGCGCCGTTCACCGAAGCGGGATTCCGCGAATTCAACGAGATCTACACGGGCACGCTGAAGCGCTGGGGGGTCATCGACGATGCGAATCCGGTCGCGCGCAGCAACGTCTGTCCCGAGCTCGATCCGCCGGCAGAGCCCGGTTTCTTCGCCTTCAGCTACACGGTTCCCGACAGCGGCGCCGCACCTTCCTTCGTCGTCGCCGGCAGCGCCGAGGCGCCCGAGGGCAAGGGCGACTATCGCGACAACGCGATCGCGCGCGGCGACGTCTCGCCGGAAGGCATCCGCACCAAGGCACGATGGGTGCTCGCGGAAATGGAAAACCGGATGCGTGCGCTCGGCTTCGACTGGCGCGCGGCGACGGCGACGCAGGCATATACGGTGCACGACATCCATCCGTTCCTCGGAGACGAACTGGTGCGCCAAGGCGCGATGCGCAACGGCATCACCTGGCACTACAACCGCCCGCCCGTGCTCGGGCTCGAGTACGAGATGGATTGCCGCGGCGTCGCGCTCGAGCGCGTGCTCGCGGCCTGAGCAGGGGACCTTCCATGAAGCTGCTTCGTTTCGGCCCTCCCGGCAAGGAGAAACCCGGCATCGTCGACGCCGATGGCGGCGTGCGCGACCTCTCGGGGCAGGTCGCCGACATCGACCTGCGCGCGCTCGACGACAAGGCGCTCGACGCATTGCGCCGCGTCGATCCGGCGACGCTGCCGCGAGCGCCGCGCGCTGCGCGCGTCGGTCCGTGCGTGGCGCATATCGGCAAGCTCGTCTGCGTGGGGCTGAACTACTCCGATCACGCGGCCGAGGCCGGCATGCCGGTGCCGACCGAGCCGATCCTGTTCCTGAAGCCGGCCAGCGCGGTGTGCGGGCCCGACGACAACGTCGAGATCCCGCGCGGCTCGAAGAAGACCGACTGGGAGGTCGAGCTGGGCGTCGTCATCGGCCGGCGCGCGAAATACGTCTCCGAGCAGCAGGCGCTCGGGCACGTCGCCGGCTATTGCATCGTCAACGACGTTTCGGAGCGCGAGTTCCAGCTCGAGCGCCAGGGCCAGTGGGACAAGGGCAAGGGCCACGACAGCTTCGCGCCGGTAGGTCCGTGGCTGGTCACGCGCGACGAGGTGCCCGATCCGCAGGCGCTCGCGCTGTGGCTCGAGGTCAACGGCCGGCGCTACCAGGACGGCAGCACGCGCACGATGGTGTTCGGCGTGGCCACGCTGCTGTCGTACATCTCGCGCTTCATGACGCTCGAACCGGGCGACATCGTTTCCACCGGCACGCCGCCGGGCGTCGGCATGGGACAGAAACCGCCGGTGTTCCTGAAGCCGGGCGACGTGATGGCGCTGGGCATCGACGGGCTGGGCGAGCAACGCCAGCGCTGCATCCCGGGCTGAGGAGCGGGAGGCACTCCGGAGGGGCGGTGTCCGCGGCGGGCGCCGAGACGAAGACTACTACCAGCGCGGCGCGTGTCGCGGCACCCGCGGAACCGGAGCGAGCCCGCCGAGCGCCTGCGCCAGCCCGTACAGCCCGTAGAGCATCGAGATCGTCACCGCGGTAGGCGCGGCGATTCCGAAGGCGCCGAGCGCGAGCACCGCGGCGGCTTCGCGCGTGCCCCAGCCGCCGAAGCTCACCGGCAGCGTGGCGAACACGAAGATCGGCACCGCGCACGCCGCCATCGCCCAGAACGGAACGTCGACGTGCAGCGCGCGCGCCGCGCAGACGAGCGAGGCGATCGCCAGCAGCTGCACGATCGTCGACAGCACGATCTGCGCGAGATAGTGGCGCCCCGCGTGTCCGCCGCGCAGCGCGGCGTGCATCCGTTCCAGGCGCGGGCTTTCGCGCCGGGGCAGCCAGCGGCGCAGCACGAGCAGTCCGATCCACGGCCCAAGCAGCGACGCGAAGGCGAGCAGCAGCGCCGTCTGCATCAGAGGCGAGCCGGCCAGCGCGGGCCAGCGCGCTGCCAGCGCACGCGTCGATTCGCTGTCGGCGCCCCAGGCGATCGACACGAAGCCGACGACGCACAGCATCCACAGCCCGCTCAGTCGATCGAGCAGCACGCTCGTGCCGGCTTCCAGTCCCGGATGGCCGAGCCGCTGCAGGGCGAACGCGCGCAGCATGTCGCCGCCGACGACCGCCCCGGGCAGCAGCGCGTTGACGGCGACGCCGTGGAAATAGGTGGCGACCGCCCAGGCGCGCGGCGCGAGCATGCCGAACCAGCGTGCCAGCTCGCGCCAGCGAAGCGCCGAGAACGTGTTGGCGGCGACGTTCGCCGCCAGTCCGAGCGCGAGCCAGCGCGCGTCCGCGCCGCGGATCGCGTCGAGCACGTGCCGCGGACCGGCGAGCCAGACGACGCCGCCGAGCAGGGCGAAAGCGGCGAACACGCGCAGCCAGCGCAGGGCGTGGCGCTTCATCGCGTCGCGTCGCGGCTCATCGGTTCGCGCGCGTGCGCCTGCGTTGGTCGGTCGCCGTCCCTCAGGTCGCCCGTGTAGTCGCGCGTGTAGTACTGCGGGCGCCGGCCGCCTTCGTGGTACAGGCGGATCAGCAGCTCGCCGGTGAGCCCGGCGACGATCAGCTGGGCGCCGATCAGCACGAGGATCACGCCGCTGAGCAGCAGCGGCCGGCCGCCGATGTCCTCGCCGAGCAGCTTCAGTGCCAGCAGGTAGGCGAGGATCGCGCCGCCGGGCACGAGCAGCCACAGGCCGAGCCCGCCGAAGGCGTGCAGCGGACGCTGGCGATAACGCAGGAAGAAGACGATCAGCACGAGATCGAGCACGACGCGGAAGGTGCGGTCGATGCCGTATTTCGACGTGCCGCGCGTGCGCGCATGATGCCGCACCGGCACCTCGACGATGCGTGCGCCGGCCTCGCTCGCCAGCGACGGGATGAAGCGGTGCAGCTCGCCGTACAGGTGGATGCGCTCGACGATCTCGCGCCGGTACGCCTTCAATGCGCAGCCGTAGTCGTGCAGGTGCACGCCGGTCATGCGCGAGATCAGGCGGTTCGCCAGCACCGAAGGCAGCCGGCGCGACAACGCCTTGTCCTGCCGGTTCTGGCGCCACCCGGAGATGACGTCGACTTCCGGGTCGCGTTCGAGCCGCTCGACCAGCGCCGGGATGTCGGCGGGGTCGTTCTGCAGGTCGGCGTCGAGCGTGACGACGTAGCGGCCCTGCGCGCGGTCGAAGCCCGCCTGCAGCGCGATCGACTGGCCGTAGTTGCGCGCGAGCACCACGGGGCGCAGCCAGTCGACGTCTTCGGCGAGCTCGCGCAGCAGCGCAGCCGAGCCGTCGCGCGAGCCGTCGTCGACGAGGATCAGCTCGAAGCGCCATTCGGTGGGCGCGAGCGCCGCGCCGACCCGCTCGACCAGCTCGCGCAGGTTCTCCACCTCGTTGAACATCGGGATGACGATCGAGACGTCGATCGGCCTGGCGAGCGGGGGTGCGTCCCGATCGGTCGCCCGGTAGCTGGAAAGCGGTTCGTTCATCGTCCCGATTGTCTCGCGCCGACGTTGGACAGCGTGCAATGATGCACGCCTCACGCAACGCTGCGCCCATGACGAGCCTCGTTTCCCCTGCGCCGGCGTCGCGCCTCGCCGGCGACGACCCGCGTTTGCCGATCGCGCTGATGCTCGGCTGGTTCGCTGCGCAGGTCGCCCTGCGCGTGCTCGTCTCCGATTCGCTCGAACTGGACGAGGCCGAGCAGACGCTCGCCGCGCGCACGCTCGCGCTCGGCTACGGCACGCAGCCGCCGCTCTACACGTGGCTGCAGCACGCGTTCTTCCGCGTGTTCGGCGTCTCGGTGTTCGCGCTCGCGCTGGCGAAGAACCTGATGCTGTTCGCCGCCTGGACGCTGACGCTGCTCGCGGCCCGGCGCCTGATGCCGGCGCGCGCGGCCTGGCTGGGCACGCTGTCGATGCTCTGGCTCGTTTCGTTGTCGTGGGACGCGCAGCGCGACCTCACGCACACGGCGCTGGCGACGACGACCGCAGCCGCCGTGGTCTACGCCTTCGTGCGCGTCGCGCAGCGCCCGCGCGTCGCGGAATACGTCGCGCTCGGGATCGCGCTCGGCCTGGCCGTGCTCGCGAAGTACAACAACCTCGCGTTCGCCGCGCTGCTCGCCGGCACGGCGCTCGTCGTGCCGGACCTGCGCCGGCGCGTCGTCGACGCGCGGCTCGCCTGGACGATCGTCGTCGCCGCGCTCGTCGTCGCGCCGCACGCGCTGTGGCTGCTCGGTCACTGGCAGCTTGCGAGCGAAGGCACGCTGTCGAAGATGGGCGCCGATCCGGGACGCGCTTCGGCCTTCGGCTGGCTCGTCGGAGGGGGCAGCGCGCTGCTCGCGCTCGTCGGCTTCGTCACGCCGTTCTGGATCGTCGTGCTCGCTTTCTTCGGGCGTCGCGCCTGGTCGGCGCCTGTCGATCCGGGTCCGTGGCACGTCGTGCGTGCGTACCTGCTGCTCTTCGTCGCGCTGCTCGTCGTCCTCGTCGTCGCCGGCGGCGTCACGCACTTCAAGGCGCGCTGGTTCGTGCCGGGACTGTTCGTGCTGCCGGCGATGTTCTTCGCCCTGCGACCGATGCTGGCCGAAGGCCGCCGCGCCGACGCGTACCGGCGCGCGACGCTCGCCTTCGGCGCACTGATCTTCGTGCTGCTGACCGCGAAGGCGCCGGTGCAGGGGCGCTTCACGACGCCCGGCGACCTGAACGAACCGACCGGCGCGCTCGCCGCCGCGCTGCGCGCCGACGGCTTCGCGCGCGGAGTGATTGTCAGCGACGAGCGCCGGTTGGCAGCGCGCCTTCTCGTGCAATTCCCCGATTCGACGATCGTGCTCGCCGACGAAGCAATGCCCGAAGGGGCGCGCGACGAGCCACGCGCCGTCGTGGCGAGCGACGACCCACGCGCCGTCGTGGCGAGCGACGATCGCCTGCCGGGGCTGCTGCAAAGCCTCGGCCTGGCCAGCCGCGAGGCCGACGCGCGCCGGATCGAGCTGCCGTATCTCTACGGCGCCGATCGCCCGCTTCGTGCGCGTTACGCCTGGGTGCTGCTTGCGCCTTCGCAGCGGGCCCCCGGCGCTTCCCGGTAGTTTCCCGCTTCGAAGACCGTGTACGCGGCTTCCTCGCTGAAGGCCACGCCGGCCGGATCGCCGCCTTCCGCCACCGTTCGCAGCTGCCGCTCGAGGAATCGGCGCAGGAATGCGATGCCCTTGTCCGTCGTTCCGAGATGCTCTTCGGAATGCAGCGTGATCTCTCCCTGGCCGGTCTGCGCCTCGTAATCGCCCGGGAAGTCCCGGTGTTCCTCTTCGCTCAACTCGTGCCAGAGCCGGTTGTTCATGCGCGACCGCATGGCCGCGAGTTCTCCGTTGCGCGTGACCCGGCCGGCGACGCAGATGCGATAGTGGGTGTCGTCTATCGGCAGCACCCAGCCGACCGATTCGACCCTGCCGTATCGACCGACCCGAGGGCTGGGAACGACCCGCAGCGTCGGCATCGCCGCCTCGGTCACGCGTCGGTGAACCGTCCCGTCGGGCAGCTCGCGCACGGAGGTGACGCGCACGCCGAGCGCGGTCGTCTCGAAGGAGACCTCGGGCATCAGTCCCATCTGCTCGACGAACTGCGGGCCCGAGAACCAGCCGTGGAGCACCGGCACGTGGAACGGATCGACGACGTTCTCCCAGTGCTGCAACCAGTTGCAGGGAACGATCGCGGGTCCGCCCGAGCCGATCGAGGAATCGTCGGCCTCGATGAACTCGTCGGCTCCCAGCACCTCGAGGCATTCGTAACGAGGCAGGAACGGCTTCCTTTCCGCGGGGCCGAGATAGGCGAAGATCAATCCGTAGCGCTCCTCGACCGGATACCACGGCTGCCGGATGCGCTCGCGGCGCCGCCCGCCGCCGGGTTCGCAGGGCTGCTCCAGGCAATGCCCGTTCACGTCGTAGAGCCAGCCGTGATAGCAGCAGCGGATTCCGCGCTCTTCGACCCTGCCGTAGTACAGGGTCGTGCCCCGGTGGGCGCAGCGCGGATAGAGGAGCCCCGGCCGGCCGAGTCCGTCGCGAAACAGGATCAGGTCTTCGCCGAGAACCCTCACCTGGCGCGGACGCGCCGTGGCATCGGAGGACAGCCCTACCGGGTGCCAATAGCGCCGCAGCAGCTCTCCCATCGGCGTGCCGGGACGCACGCAGGCGAGCTCCGCACGGAAGCCCGGTTCGGGTCTCCCGTAGGCCGTTCCAGTGTCCATCTTCGTGCTCCAGGTCGACGCGTCCGCTTCACGCACGCCGGGCGATGTGCTTGAATGCGCGGGAAGGATGCGATCGCGAAGGGATGGCGTCAACAGCGCTCCTGCCGAAGCAGGCAGACCCCGTCAGGCCGGGTTCGCCAGGCCGATCCGCGTCAGGAAAGTCATCGCCACCAGCGAACCGCAAGTGCCCCAGGTGCTCGACCTCTTCGCGCCCGTCATCGCCGCTTCGGGCGGGGCGCGGTTCGCCGACGAACTGATCGCCGCACTCGATCGCATCGTGCGGGTGGACCACCTGTGCCTGATGCGCTTCGATGCCCGCACGCGGCCGCCGTCGCTCGAGTCGGCAACGCTGCGCGGCGGCGAGCACGTGTCCGAGATCCAGCGGGCATACCTCGGCGGGCACTTCCGCACCGACCCCAGCCTTCGCGTGCCCGAGTCGTCCCGATTCCGCGACGGCGTCGCCATCCTCCGCCTGCATCGCGACGCCGCCGCTCGCGGAACCTTCGGCGCGCAGTACTACGAGCGCGTCCGGCTCCTCGAGCGTTTGACGATCGCATCGATCGGCGACGGTCGCCTGCATTGCCTGAATCTCTACCGTCACGACGAAGCCGGCCGCTTCGACGACGAAGAGTTCGAGCTGATCGAGGCGATCGCCCGCTTCGTGGCGATCGCCGCGATGAAGCACGACGAGGCGAGGGATCCGCGCTCGAGGTATCGCGACCGATGGGGAAGACTCGCCGGATTCCTGTCGCTGTTGCGCAGCGCGCATCCGGGTCTGACGGGGCGGGAGCGGGACGTGCTCGCCAGGATCCTGGTCGGCATGACTTCGGAAGGAATCGCGCTCGATCTGGGCATCGGCGTGAACAGCGTCCTGACCTATCGCAAGCGCGCGTATGGCCGGCTCGGCATCACGAGCCAGGCGCAGCTCTTCTCGCTCTGCCTCGGCTACGGAAACGAGCCTCCGCCCTGTCCCAATCGCTTGTGACATTCCGTGCGGCGCCCGGAATCGATACTTGGCGGCAAGCCCTTGCCGCCGGAAGCCGCAGCGATGAACGACGAAGCGCGCGTCTATGCCACACCGAATGCACCGAGCCCGGGAAACCCGGTGCTGTTCGACGCCTCGATCTGCGACGGATGCAACCGCTGCGTCACCGTCTGCCTCGAGGACATTCTCGTTCCCAACCCGGAGAAAGGGCGTCCGCCGATCGTTCTGCACGCCGAGGAGTGCTGGTATTGCGGCCCCTGCGTGGACGACTGTCCGCTGCCCGGCGCCATCTGGCTGAACCACCCGCTGCAGCAGCGCGTGCGCTGGAAGCGCAAGGAAACGGGCGAGCATTTCCGCGTGTAGGGAGAGACGAATGGGTATCCGTCATCGGGATGGCCAGCTCTTCCCCTGGCCTTACGCGATCAGCTACGGAACGCAGCGCGTGCACGACGCGGACGTTCTCGTGCTGGGCGGAGGCATCGCCGGCGTCTGGGCGGCGATCGCCGCCGCGCGCTGCGGGGCGAAGGTGGTCATCCTCGAGAAGGCCGCCACCGAGCGCAGCGGAGCGGCCGGCGCGGGGGTCGATCACTGGCAATGGGCCGCCGACAATCCCGCCTCGAAGATCCCGCCCGAGGAGTTCGCCCAGGCGCTCGTCGACAACCACGGCGGATACCGCAACGGCATCTCCACCTACGTGCAGTGCGCCTCGGCCTACGAAACGCTGCTGGAGCTGGAGCGGATGGGCGGAAAGGTGCGCGACACCGACGACGAATTCGCCGGCGCCGCCTTTCGCGACGACGAGTCGAAACTGCTGTTCGCCTACGATTACCGCAACCGCACGGTCCTTCGCGTCTGGGGCCACGACTACAAGCCGCTCCTTCGCGAGGAGTGCCGCCGGCTGGGCGTGCAGGTCTTCGACCGCGTCGCCGTCAGCTCGCTGCTGACCGAAAAGGGCGTGCCCGGCAATCGCGTCGTCGGCGCCACCGGCGTGCACTGCCGAACCGGCGCATACGTCGTCGTACGGGCGAAGGCCGTGATCCTCGCCACCAGCCGGCCGCAGCGTATCTGGACCTTCTCCTCCGAGTTGCGCGGGCTGACGACCTTCCGTCCGCCTTCGTGCTCGGGCAGCGGCTATGCGATGGCGTGGCGCGCGGGCGCCGAGTTCACGATGATGGAAAAGTCGATGCGCTCGCCGTTCGGCAGTCCTTATTCGTATCCGCCGTACGGCAGCGGCAACGCGATCAACACCTGGTATCCGTGCACGATCGTCGACGCGAACGGCAAGGAGGTGCCGTGGGTCGATGCGGACGGCCGCGTTCTGTCGAGCGTGGCCGAGCGCTGCCAGCCCGCGCAGAGCCAGAAGTTCTTCATCATGGGAGGCGGATCCAGTTCGCACCCGCATCCGGGCCTGAAGCAGTACCTGGGACCGCGTCCGATTCCCGACCTGGAGCAGCGGATGCTCGCCGGCGAGTTCACGCCTCCGTTCTATGCCGACCTGACCGCGATGCCCGACGCCGAGCGGCGCGCGATCTGGGGCGTCATGGTCGGCAACGAAGGCAAGACCCGCATCCCGGTTATGCAGACCTACACGCGCGCCGGCTTCGATCCGGCGCGGGACATGCTGCAGACCTACGACTTCCTGCGCGGGCACGGCATGCGGGAGCCGGTCCTGCCGCAGGAACGGACCTTCGGCGAGCAGGGCGTGTGCGGCGGGATGCTCGTCGACTGGAACCTGATGTCGAATCTCCCGGGTCTGTTCGGTGCGGGAGATCTTCTCTTCGGCGGCCAGGATCATTCGCATGCGGCGACTTCGGGCCGGTACGCCGGTGCCCGCGCGGCGCTGTACGCCCGATCGGTCGCTGCCGCCGATCCCGATCCGGAGCAGGTCGCCGGCGAGCGGGCGCGCGTGTACGCGCCGTTGTCGAAGCGGGCGCCGGGGCCCGACTGGAAGGAGCTGAATGCCGCCAGCGCGCGCGTCATGCAGAACTACTGCGCGGACATCAAGAACGACGAACTGCTGCGCCTCGCGCAGATCTGGCTCGACGACCTCGAACGCAACGAGGCGCCGAGAGTGGGCGCCTCCGATCCGCACCAGTTGATGCGGGTGCTCGAGGTCCAGGACATCCTCACCTGCTCGCAGATGATCGTGGCCGCCTGCCAGGCTCGCAAGGCGTCGAGCGCATACCTGCATTTCAACCGGCTGGATTACCCGACGCTCGATCCGGCCGACTGGCACAAGTGGGTGGTGATCCGGCGTCGCGGCGACGGGGTCGAAGTCGGCGACCGGCCGATCGCCTTCTGGGGCGACTTCGAGCCGCAGTACCGGGTGCGTCACGCTGAGAACGCGCAGGCGATGAAGACGGGTCCCCGCAAGGCCGTGGCTGCCGCAGCCTGATTCGCGCAACGGCGTCGCGGAAGATCGGAAGACGAACGGGCAGGCAGGAGGAGACATGAAAAGGCTGGGACGATTGCTGGTGGCCCTCGCGGCGCTTTTCGGGATGCAGGCGCAGGCGCAGGAGCCGGTCACGCTGCGCATCGCCACGTTTCTCGCGCCGACGTCGTTCTTCGTGACGAAGACGATCGCGCCGTGGGTGGAGGCGGTCGAGCGCGATGCGGGCGGCACGGTGAAATTCGAGATCTTCGCGGGCGGAACGCTCGGCGCCGCCGGCCGCAACCCGGCGATGCAGCTCAAGCTCGTCACCGATGGCATCGCCGATCTCGCCTTCGTGATTCCGGTCTACGAATCGGGTCGCTTCCCGGACGACGCGCTGTTCAACCTGCCGCTGGTCGCCGCCAATTCCTCGGAAGCGTCGGTGGCCGCATGGCGGCTTCTGGAGAAGGGCCTGCTGCGCGGCTACGAAGATCCGGCGTTCAAGGTCATCGCGCTCTACATCAATCCGCCGAACGTCCTCAACACGACCTTCCCGGTGACGCGCCTCGAGGATCTCGCCGGCAGGAAGATCCAGACCGGCGGGGCCGAACAGCAGGACATCGTACGGGCGCTGGGCGCCGTGCCCGTGGGCAACGTCTCCACGCGCGAAGTCGCGGAAGCCGCCAGTCGCGGCGTGGTCGACGGCACGCTGAAGGACTGGCTCGCCGTCTACTCGTTCCGCCTGGACGCAGTGACGAAGCATCACGTGAACCTGCCCCTCGGTTCGTCTAGCATCCTGTTGCCGTTCAACAAGGCGAAGTACGACAGCCTTCCCGAGCGCGCACGGGCAGCGATCGACCGGCACAGCGGGCTGGAACTGGTCCGGCGCGTGGGGCGCGAGTTCGACGAAGCGGCGCAGGCGGCGTTCGACCGCGCGAAGGCGGACCCGAAGCGCAGCATCGTCACGCCAGGATCGGACGAGCTGGAGCGCTGGAAGAAGGCCACCCAGTCCGTCACCGACGGATTCCGCAAGGAGTCCGAGCGCAACGAGAAGCTGTATCAGGCCTACGTGCGCGAAGTCGCCGAGGTGCGTGCCGGCAAATGACCGCGCCGGAACCCGCGATCGACGCTCCCGATGCGTGGGACAGGGTCGACGCCCGGCTGCGCCGCGCCGTGCGCTACGTGGCCGGCGCGGGACTCCTGCTCCTCGCGGTGGACGGGCTGCTGACGGTAGCGGACGTGCTGTTGCGCTGGCTGGTGAAGGCGCCGATCCCGGGCCTGCACGATTTCTCCACGATCGCGATCGTCGTCTCCGCCGCTTCCTGCCTGCCGGCGACGCTGGCGGGGCGGCTCAACGTCACGATCCGCGTGTTCTCGGGCTCGCTGGGACCGCGCGGACGGGAGACGCTCGAAACGCTCGGCGCCCTGCTCACGGTCGTGGTGTTCGCGCTGGTCGTCTGGAAGATGAGCGCTCACACGATCGAAATGAAAGTCACCGGCCGCACGCTGTCGGAGTCGACCCACCCGATCTGGCCGTACTGGACGATCGTGACCGCCTTGCTGGGGCTCGCCCTTCTCGTGCAGTGCTGGGTGCTCGCCTTCCATGCCCGATGCGCGGTCCTGCATCGAGCGTGGCACGACGACCCCGACGCGATCGAAGCCGAAGGGGTCTGAAGAAGTGAGTCCGTCGATCGTCGCGCTCCTCGGATTCGCCGCGCTCTTCCTCCTGATCGTTCTGCACGTGCCGCTGGCCATCGCGATGATGATCGTCGGCGCCTGCGGCTTCGCCGTGCTGGTCGGCCCCGAGCCGGCGAGCGCTCTGTTCGCCGACGACGTGGCCTCCGTTCTCGGCAGCCCCGACATGGCGATCATTCCGCTGTTCCTGCTGATGGGCAGCTTCGCCGGCGCCGCCGGGTTGTCGGCGGATCTGTACCGGTTCGCCAATGCCTTCGTCGGTCATTGGCGAGGCGGGCTGGCGATGGCCACGATCGGCGGATGCGCCGGGTTCGGCGCGGTGTGCGGTTCTTCGCTGGCCACCGTCGGAACGATGGTCCGGGTCGCGCATCCGGAGATGCTCGCGCGCGGATACGCGCCGCATTTCTCCGCCGGCACCATCGCGGTGGGCGGAACGCTCGGGCTGATGATCCCGCCGTCGATCATCATGGTGCTGTACGCCGTGCTCACCGAGACCTTCGTCATCGATCTCTACATCGGCGCGATCGTTCCGGGGCTGCTCGCCGTCCTGCTGTACTTCGTCGCGATCCACTGGTGGGCGCGGCGCCACCCGGTGGAGGCGCCGCGCGGAAGCCGCTCGGACTGGCGCGCGCGGCGAAAGGCGGCGGCGGAGGCCGGCGGAGTCATCGCGATGGTCTTCGTGGTGACGGGCGGGATGTACGGCGGCATCTTCACCGCCACCGAGGCGGCGGCGATCGGCGCTTTCGTCGCCTTCCTCTTTCTCGTTCTGCGCGGCAGGTTCGACGCCAGGGAGTTCTGGCGGATGATCGTCGGCGTGGCGGCGACCACCGGGATGATCTACATGATGGTCATCGGCGCGTCGGTCTTCAATTACTTCGTCGCCGTGTCGCACGTTCCCGAGCAACTGCTGGGCTGGATCACCGCCAGCAACATTCCGCATCTGGCGATCCTCGCGCTGATCCTGGCTCTGTACATCGTGCTGGGCGCCGTCTTCGACGAGACGGCGACGATGCTGATCACCCTGCCTTTCGTGCTGCCGCTGGTGCTCGGCTTCGGCTACGACGCGGTCTGGTGGGGCATCGTCAATGTCGTGGTGATCACCATCGGCCTGATCTGCCCCCCGATCGGGCTGAACGTGCTGGTCCTCGCCGGGTTGTTGCGCAGGATCGCCGTGCGGAAGATCTACGCCGGCATCGTTCCTTTCCTGGCGATGGATGTCGTTCGCCTCGCGCTGCTGCTGCTGTTTCCGGCCCTGGTGACCTGGCTGCCGGGCACGATGCGATGACCGGACCGTCGGCCCGCGCCGTCGTTTCGCGCTAGCGGGCCCGCGGCGGCGGCAGCGCCGGCTCGCCCTGCCCGGCGCGATATTCGTCCAGCCGGCCTCGCAGATCGTCGTCGATGCGCCGTGGACGGCCGTCGTCCAGTCCGATGACGACGAGCGTCGACACCGCCTCGAGCCGCCGCTCGCCGGCCACCGTGCCCACGAAGCGCAGGCGCAGCGAGCTCGAGCCGATGTGCTCGAGATAGACGGTGAGATCGAGGTGCTCGCCGAGCAGGCAAGGCGCGACGAAAGTGCATTCGATGCGCGCGGTCGGCGTGCCGAGCCGGTGCTGCAGGATGAATTCCGAGTAGCGAATGCCGAGCGCCTCGGTGAACCAGTCCTCGACCACCGCCTGCAGCATCTCGAAATAGCGCGGAAAGAAGACGTACCCGGCCGGATCGGTGTGCGTGAAGCGCACCACCGTCTGCAGCGTGAACGGAGACTTCACCCGGCGATCCATCCTGTGCTCCTCGTCGTGTCGTTTCGTGTTGCGTCGCGGGCCCTCCCGCGTCGAAGCCGCAACGCTACCACTGGCCGGGCGTCCGGCTTGCGGCGCCGTGCGCAATTCCGAAGAACGTGGAGTGCAAGACATGATCCGCCTCGAAGAGATGCACCCGGCCCTCGTCCACCTGCCGATCGCGTTGCTGCCCTTCGCCGTCGCCGCCGACTGGCTGGGGGCGATCCGCGACGACGGCGAATTGCGCGCGGTCGGCCGCACTGCGATACGCGTGGCGGCGGCGGGCGCCGTGCTGGCGGCCGGCAGCGGCCTCATTGCCGGCGAGGAGGTCAACGAAGGCGAAGCGCGCGACATGCTGATGACGCATCGCAACCTGAACGCCGTGGTCACGGCCACAGCATTGGCGATGGCCTCGTGGCGCGGGCGCACCGAGCGGCCCGGCGCGCTGTACCTGGCCAGCGGCGCGGCGGCAGTGGGGCTGCTCGGCTACACCGCGTATCTCGGCGGCAAGATGGTCTATGCCCACGGCGTGGCCGTGAAGCCGGCCGGCGGCATCTACCGCCCCGCGGCGCCGAAGATGCGGGCGGGCGAGCTGGGCGCGTTCTTCGTTGCCGCGCTCGTCGACCTCTTCCACGGCGTGCGGCACATGCTGAGCGAGGTCTCCAGCGGCAAGCTCGTGCCGTGGCTCACGAACTCGCGCCGGCTTAGTCTTCCAGAGTGAAGCCGACGTCGATCGTCACCTGGAAGTGCGCGACCTCGCCGTCGACGACGTGACCGCGCGTCTCGACCACCTGGAACCACTGGATGTTGCGCACGGTTTCGTTCGCCTTGGCGATCGCCTTGCGGATCGCGTCGTCGGTGCCGGTGGTCGACGAGCCGGTGAGCTGGATGTGCTTGTAGACGTGTTCGGTCATGGGTTCGCCCTCGGGTTGACCGGGCTCATGATGCCTGCGGAACGGAAAGCCGAGAATCCCGGATTGTCTTTCGAAGGAGAACCGCGATGGCGTCTCTCGCCGACGATTTCCCCGAACTGCTGCAGGCGCGCGAAGGCCCGTGCCTGTCGCTGTACCAGGCAACGCATCGCAGGCACCCCGACAACCAGCAGGATCCGATCCGCTTCAAGAATGGCGTGAAGGCGCTCGAGGAGTCGTTGCGCAGGCAGCATCCGGACCGCGAGACGCGCGCGCTGCTCGAGCCGTTCCACGCGCTCGCCGGGAACGCGGCCTTCTGGAACCGTTCGCTCGACGGGCTGGCCGTGCTCGGCGCCCCGGGCTTCTTCAGGGCGTATCGCCTGCAGCGCGTCGTTCCCGAACGCGCGATCGTCGCCGATTCGTTCCACCTGAAGCCGCTGCTGCGCGTGCTGCAGTCGGCCGATCGCTATCGCATCCTCGGCCTGAGCCGCAACGAGGCGAAGCTCTACGAGGGCAACCGCGACACGCTCGACGAGGTCGAATGGCTGGCCGGCGTTCCGCGCACGCCGGCCGACGTGAGCGGCGACGAGCGTGATGTCGAGCGCGCCACGCGCCATTACGGCGTTCCCGGTTCAGGGAAGGTCACGCGCCACGGCACAGACGTCAAGCAGGACGCGGTCGACCGTGACACCGAGCGCTTCTTCCGCGAAGTGGATCGCGGCGTGCTCGCCGAGCACGGCGGCCGCGACGCCTCGCCGCTGCTGCTCGCGGCGCTGCCCGAGAACCATCACCTGTTCCGTCGCGTGAGCCGCAACCCCGCGCTGGCCTCGGCGGCGCTGTACTCGCATCCCGATTCGATGCCGCTCGAAGCGCTGCGCGCGCGGGCCTGGGAACTGGTGCAGCCGTACTACCTCGAGCGGCTGGACGGGCTGGTCGGCGCCTTCGAGGCGGCGCGCGCGCGTCATCTCGCCTCGGGCGATCTCGCCGACATCGGCAACGCGGTCGTCGCCGGGCGGGTCGCAACGCTGCTGATCGACGCCGATCGCGTGGTTCCCGGCGGCTTCGATGCGCAGACCGGCGCCGTGCGCTTCGACGATCTCGCGCACCCCGGCATCGACGACCTGCTCGACGACCTCGCCGAGGCGGTGCTTCGGCAGGGCGGCGAGGTGGTCGTCGTGCCGTCCGAACGCATGCCGGTGCAGAGCGGCGCGGCGGCCACCTACCGCTACTGATTCACGCCGCGCGGGGCCGCCGCGCAGCGGCGGCAGCGAGCGCCGGTCCGCAGCGGCGGCGAGCGTCGGCCCCGTGGCGCCGGCGCCTGTCGTCAGGCGTCGGGAAACGCCGCCGCCTTGCCGAGGATCGACTCGACGAGCGACTGCGGCCCCTGTATCGCGCTGCGCTGATGGTAGAACGCCAGCGCGCGCAGCCCGCCCAGTTCCTCGCCGCCGCCGGCGCGGCCCGGACCGCCGTGCAGCGACATCGGCATCACGTTGCCGTGGCCGGTATGCGTCTTCGCGACGGCGGGCGTCACCACGTGCACGCGGCCGTGCGCGTGCCCGATCTCGATCGCCGCGCGTTCGGCGAAATCCTCGTCGGCGGTGAACACCGAGGCGACCAGCGACCCGGCGCCGCGGCGCGCCAGCGCGAAGGCGTGCCCGGCGTCGCGATACGGGACGACGGTGGCGACCGGACCGAACACCTCGAGGTCGTGCACGAGGCTCGACGCGTCGGCGTCGTCCACCGCGAACAGGTGCGGCATCGCGAACGCGCCGACCGACGCGTCCGCGTCGACGAGCGCGGCCTCGTCGCCGGCGTATACGCGCTTCGCCTCGCCGGCGAGCGCGCCGATGCCTTCGCGCACGGCGTTCGCCTGCGCACGGCTGGCCAGCGACCCCATCCGCACGCTCTCGTTGCGTGGGTTGCCGACCTTCACGGCGGCGAGCGCCGACGCGATCGCGTCGGCCGCTTCGCGTGCCTGCTCCTGCGGGACGAGCACGCGGCGGATCGCCGTGCATTTCTGGCCCGACTTGATCGTCATCTCGCGCACGATTTCGCGCACGGCCGATGCGAAGGCGTCCGAGCCCGGCGTCGCGTCGGGGCCGAGCAGCGCGCTGTTCAGGCTGTCGGTCTCGGAGTTCATCCGCACGCCGTGGCGCAGCACCGCCGCGTGCTCGCGGATCGCGCGCGCAGTGTCGGCCGAGCCGGTGAACGACAGCAGGTCGAAGGGCTGCAGCGCATCGAGCAGGCCGTCGCTCGAGCCGCAGACGACCGACAGTGCGCCGTCGGGCAGCACGCCCGCCGCGACGACGTCGGCGACCATGCGCTGCGTGAGCCAGGCAGTGGCGCTGGCCGGCTTGACGACGACCGGCACGCCCGAGAGCAGTGCCGGAGCGGCTTTCTCCCACAGCCCCCAGGCCGGGAAGTTGAAGGCGTTGATGCACAGCACGAGGCCGCGCTGCGGAGTGAGCACATGCCCACTCTGGAAGCTGCCGTCCTTGCCGAGGCGCGCGGCGGCGCCGTCGGTGAGCCAGCGCGCGTCGCCGAGCTTCGCGCCCCAGCGGGCGTATTGGCCGAGCGTGAAGATCGCGCCGTCGATGTCGACCGCGGAGTCGTTGCGCGTCGTGCCCGAGTTCTGCAGCGCGATGTCGAACCAGGCGTCGCGCTGGCTTTGCAACGTCTCGGCGACGCGGGCAAGAAGCGCCGCGCGCTCTCCGTAGGTGAGCGCTCGCAACGCCGCCCCGCCGCGCTGACGGGCGTAATCGAAACCTTCGGCCAGATCCAGTCCGACCGAGGAGATGCGAACCAGTTCGGTGCCGAGCACCGGGTCGAACAGCGGCGTGCCGGCGCCCGAGCCGGTCTGCCAGCGTCCGCCGAGATGGTTGTCGAGCAAAGGGGTCATGGCGGCTCCGGGAAGGGGCATGAAACCAGGGGCATGAACGCTAGTGCTTTTCTTCGGCGGCCGTGCAGCACTAGAATGCA
>CALCZN010000188.1:0-2424 GCA_937903095.1 uncultured Burkholderiales bacterium | reverse complement strand
CACCTTGACGGTGACCGGAATGTACCGTGCTGGTCTGGGTCAACATACAAAGGGTGAAGGGCGCCAACTGCCGTGAGGCTGCGGATCAGGCGAAGCGGAACGAGATGCTGCCCAGCGGCCCATAGTCGGCGTGCAGCGTGTCGCCGGCCACGGCAGGCGTCGGTCGCGTGAACGAGCCACTGAGCACGACGTCGCCTGCGCGCAGGCGCTCGTCGAAAGGCGCGATCTTGTTCGCGAGCCAGGCGACGCCGGTGGCCGGATGGTTCAGTACGCCGGCGGCCAGTCCGGTTTCCTCGATCACGCCGTTCTTGTAGAGCATCGCGCCGACCCAGCGCAGGTCGACGGCGTCGACGCGCACCGGCCGTCCGCCGAGCACGACGCCGGCGTTCGCTGCGAAATCGCTGATCGTGTCGTAGACCTTGCGCGGCGCGCCCGTCTCGCGATCGAGAAGCTCGATGCGCGAGTCGATGATCTCGATCGCCGGGCAGGCGTATTCGGTGGCGCGCAGCACGTCGAAGATCGACGCGCCAGGGCCGGCGAGATCGGAACCGAGCACGAAGGCGAGCTCGACCTCGACGCGCGGCGCGATGAAGCGCTGCACCGGAATGTCGCCGCCCGCCTCGAAGAACATGTCGTCCATCAGCGGCGCGAAATCGGGCTCGGTGATGCGGCTGGCGAGCTGCATCGCGCGCGAGGTGAGGCCGATCTTGCGGCCGCGGATCGTCCGTCCGTCGGCCTGTTCGAGCTTCACCCATGCGCGCTGGATCGCGTAGCCGTCCTCGATCGTCATCGTGGGATGGCGCAGCGAGAAATGGCGCAGCAGCGTGCGGCTGCGGCGCGCTTCGTAGAGTTCGCGCGCGAGGGCATCGACGGTGGCGGCTTCGAGCATGGTCAGCGCTTCGCGAAAAGGGAATGCAGGTTGCCGAACTTCGCGTCGAACACCTCCGGGCCTTCGTCGACCTGCAGCGTCAGGCCGACCGAGCGGCGTGCGAGCACCGGAGCGAAATGCTTCCTCGCGGCATCGACGAGCGCCTGGCCGGCTGCCTGCTGCGTCGCGGCGCTGCGGCCGCGCCCCATGCGCAGGTTCATCCAGCAGAAGGCGTGGTCGCCGGAGCCGTCGGCCACCGCGTAATGCGCGGCCGGATACGCGAGCACGCGCACGCCGCCCACCGGGAAGACCGCGCGGCCCGCCTCGTCGGTGACGGCGAGCATGGCGTCGGCGAGCGAGCGGCACAGGACGTCGAAGTCGGTGTCGCGCTCGAGATTCGGCGTGTAGAGGATGACTATGTGCGGCATGTTTGCGCTGCGTGCGGCATGTTTACGCGGTATGCGGCATGTTTACGCTGCGTGCGGCAGGGTCGTGCGGCGGTGAGGCAAGGGGCGCGCTGCGCGAAGCTACAGGCGCGTGGCGATCGACGTGTAGCCGTCGGCGCGCGAAGCCACCGGCTGCGGAATCGCGCTGCCGTCCTGCGGCGTGACCGGAAACACCGCGTTGATCTGCCCGGTGCCCGAGGCGCCGAAATAGGGCGTGATCACTTCGGCCGGCGCGTCGTAGGCGCTCCAGCCGAGCAGGCCGAGCAGCATCGCCGTGTCGTGCATGAAGCCTTCGCCGTGGCCCTTGGCCGCGTACTCGGGGAGCATCCCGCAGAAGGCCTTCCATTCGCCGGCCTGCCACATCCGCACGACCTGCGCATCGAGCTGCTCGAGGAACGGGCTCCAGATGCGGAACGCGTATTCGGGCGCGAGTCCGTTCTGCGCGAAGCGGTGGCTCAGGCTGCCGCTGGCGAAGAAGGCCACCGTTCCGTCGTACTGCTCCTCCACCGCGCGGCGCATCGCCCAGCCCAGCCGCGCGCTGTCGTCGAGGTAGTGCGCCATGCACATCGCCGACACCGAAACCACCTTGAAGTGCCGATCGACGTTCATGTAGCGCATCGGCACCAGCGTGCCGTATTCGGGGGCGAGCGTGGTCGCGTCGTGCGCGAGCGTCTCGACGCCGGCTTCGTTGCCGGCCTGCGCGAGCAGCCGCCCGAGCGCCGGATTGCCCGGAAACGAGTACGCCATGTTCGAGATGAAATGCGGCAGCTCGTTGCTCGTGTAGGTGCCCTCGAAGTTCGGCGCGCAGTTGACGTGGTAGTTCGCGTTGACCAGCCAGTGCGTGTCGAAGACGACGATCGTGTCGACGCCCGCTTCGCGGCAGCGCCGGCCGATCTCCACGTGGCCGTCGATCGCGTCCTGGCGCGATCCCTTGCGCGGGCCGTCGAATTCGCTCAGGTATATCGACGGCACGTGCGTGATCTTGGCGGCGAGCGCGACGCGTCCCATCTTCAGGCCCCCCAGCGCGGAATCGGATGCGAGCCGAGCGACACCGCGACGTTCTTCGGCTCGAGGAACACCTCGTAGCTCCAGGTGCCGCCCTCGCGGCCG
>CALCZN010000187.1:0-13601 GCA_937903095.1 uncultured Burkholderiales bacterium | reverse complement strand
ATACGAGATATTGGCGTGACTGGAGTTCAGACGTGTGCTCTTCCGATCTTACGGCCGTGCGATGGACATGGAGTGGGCCAAGGACGGCGAGACGGGCGAGCTCTACCTCGTGCAGGCGCGCCCGGAAACGGTCGTCTCGACGCGCCGCGCGGGCGTGATCAAGGCGTACAAGCTGAAGGCCCGCGGCCGTTCGATCCTGGTCGGCTCGGCGATCGGCGAGGCAATCGCTGCCGGCGAGGCGCTCGTCATACGCAGCGCGGACGACATCGGGCGCTTTCGCGACGGTTCGATCCTCGTGACGGAAATGACCGACCCCGACTGGGTGCCGATCATGAAGAAGGCGGCCGGCATCATTACCGATCACGGCGGAACGACGAGCCACGCGGCGATCGTCAGCCGCGAGTTGGGCGTCCCGGCAATCGTCGGCACCGGGCACGGCACTCGCACACTGCGCGACGGCCAGGAGCTGACGATTTCCTGCGCGGAGGGCGAACAGGGCGTGGTCTACGAGGGGATCCTGCCTTACGAGGTCGAAGAGGTGAATCTCGACGCAATACCGCAGACGCGCACTCGGATGATGGTGAATATCGCGAGCCCCGCCGCTGCCTTCCGCTGGTGGCGACTGCCGGCCAAGGGGGTCGGTCTCGCACGCCTGGAGTTCATCGCGAGCAATTTCGTGCGCGTGCACCCAATGGCGCTGCTCGAACCCGATCGCGTCGCCTCACCGGCGCAACGCGTCGAGATCGACCAGTTGGTGCATGGCTACGACGAGCCCGCGGACTACTTCGTCGAGACCCTGGCCCGCGGCATCGCCAAGCTGGCTGCGCCCTTTCATCCGCACCCGGTGATCGTTCGGCTCTCCGACTTCAAGACCAACGAGTACGCGGGGCTGCTCGGAGGCGAGGCATTCGAGCCGAAGGAAGAGAACCCGATGCTGGGCTGGCGCGGCGCTTCGCGTTACTACGACGAGCGCTACAAGGCCGGTTTTGCTCTCGAGTGCCGTGCCCTTGTCAAGGTACGCAAGGAGATGGGCTTCGGCAACGTGCTCGTCATGGTGCCGTTCTGCCGAACGCCGGAGGAAGCCGACAAGGTTCTCGAGGTCATGGCGCAGAACGACCTGAAGCGCGGCGTCGACGGCCTGCAGGTCTACATGATGTGCGAGGTGCCGTCGAACGTGATCCTCGCCGAGGAGTTCGCTCGGCGCTTCGACGGTTTCTCGATCGGCTCCAACGACCTCACGCAACTCGTGCTCGGCGTGGATCGCGACTCGGGCGACCTCGCCCGGCTCTTCGACGAGCGCAGCGAAGCGGTGAAGCGCTTCGTGGCCGAGGCGATCCGCAAGGCGCACGCCGCGGGCATAAAGATCGGGATCTGCGGACAGGCGCCGAGCAACTATCCGGAGTTCGCCGGATTTCTGGTCGAGCAGGGAATCGACTCGATTTCGCTGAACCCGGACAGCTTCCTTGCCGCCGCCCGGCACGTCGCTGAAACCGAGAAGCGCCTCGGTCGCGCGGCTGGCTGATGCGCAACGCTGGTTCCTTTCATTGCGATCGAGCCAGCCACATCTAGGAGTAGAAAGACATGAACTCCGGAACGAGAACTCGCGTTGCAGTAAATGGCTATGGCGTCATCGGCAAGCGTGTTGCCGACGCGGTAGCCAAGCAGGAAGACATGCGAGTGGTTGGCGTGGTCGACGTCGTTAGCGATTGGCGACCGCGCGTTGCCCTGGAACGCGGTTTCGCGTTGTACGGTCCTGGCAACGAACAGGTCGAGGCGATGCGCAAAGCCGGTCTTGCCGTGTCAGGCACGCTCGATTCGTTGCTCGACGACGTCGACGTCGTGATCGACTGCACACCGAAGAAGGTCGCGGCAACCAACGTCGAGACCTACCGCAAGCGAGGCGTCAAGTTCATCGTCGAGGGCGGAGAGAAGCATTCGCTCACCGGGCACTCTTTCGTGGCCGAATCGAATTACGCGAGTGCGCTCGGTCGCGATTCGACGCGCGTGGTCTCGTGCAACACCACCTCGGTGGTGAGAACGCTCACGGCGCTCAAGCGCGCCGGGCTCCTGCGCAAGGCGCGCGGAACGCTGCTTCGACGCGCGACCGATCCCTGGGAAAGCCATCAGGGCGGAATCATGAATACGCTGGTTCCGGAGGAAGAGATCCCGAGCCACCAGGGGCCGGATGCGCAGTCGGTGGACCCCGATCTCGACGTCGTGACCATGGCGGTGAAGGTGCCCGAAACGCTCGCTCATCTGCACTATTGGGCGGTCGAAATGACTCGGCCCGCCTCGAAGGACGAGGTGCTCGATGCTCTGCGCACATCGTCGCGCATCCAGCTCATCCGCTACGCGGACGGGCTCTCCGCACTCAATACCGTGAAGGAACTCATGTCGGACGCCGGCCGCCCGCGCGCGGATCTGTACGAAGTCGCGCTGTGGGAAGACATGCTGAAGGTGCAGGGTAACGAGCTCTTCTACGCGTATATGGTCGACAACCAGGCGATCGTGGTGCCGGAAACGATCGACGCGATCCGAGCCTTGACGCAGGCCGAGCCTGAGGCGAAGGCTTCGATCGCGAGGACAGACGCCGCGATGGGCATCGGGACGTTGCCTCGATGACGCAAGGAACGGGCACGACGCTCTTCGCCGCGAAAATTGCCGTCGTCGGCGCCGGCCGCGTCGGCAGCACCTTTGCCTACACGCTCGCGGCATCGAGGGTGGCACGGGAGATCGTCCTCATCGATGCGGACGGCGATCGGGCGCAGGGCGAAGCGATGGACATCGCGCACGCGGTGCCGTTCTTCTCGCCGGTCACCGTCGTTGCCGGCGATTTCGCCGACGCCGCCGACGCCGCCGTCGTAGTGATCGCCGCCGGTGCAGCCCAGCGCCAGGGCGAGACGCGTCCGGCGCTGCTTCGCCGCAATGTCGAAGTTCTTCGCGGGATCGTCCCGCAGATCGTACGGGCGAATCCCGACGCGCTGCTCCTCGTGGCCACCAACCCGGTGGACGCGCTGACGTACGCGACCCTGCGCTTGTCGGGTCTGCCTCCGGCGCGGGTGCTCGGCTCGGGCACGGTGCTGGATACCGCGCGGCTACGCGCCGAGCTTTCGGCGCACTACGGCGTCGACTCCCGAAACGTGCACGCCTACGTGCTGGGCGAACACGGAGATAGCGAACTGGTCGCCTGGTCGACGGCGACACTCGCGAATGTCCACTTGCCGGAGTATTGCCGCCTCACCGAAATGCCGTGCAAGTTGCGGGACATGTCCGCCATCGCCACGCGGGTACGAAACGCGGCCTATGAAATCATCCGAAGGAAGGGGGCGACCCATTTTGCGATCGCCGCAGCGCTCACCCGCATTGTCGAAGCGCTCGTGCGCGACGAGGCCTCGGTGCTGACCGTATCGACGCTGGTCGAAGGCCACTACGGCATTCGTGACGTGTGTCTCAGCCTGCCTGCGGTGGTCGGCGCAGCAGGCGTCCAGCGCGTGCTGCCGGTTCCTTTGGCCGACGATGAGGTCACCGGGCTGCGTCGCTCGGCCGAGGCGGTCCGCAACGCGATCGCCGAAGCGGGACTCGAGTAACGGTCGGCACTGCTGCGAGGCGACGCCGAAACCGATTATCGGCTCCAGGTCGACGGCAAGCCGCGGCTCGACGGCGTCACTGATCCCCAACTGGCTCGCGCTCGGTCTTGCGATCGACGGCGGCGAAGCGATAAACGGTAACGGAATATGCTCAGCCGGAATTCGTCCTTCGTTCGGCAACTGCAGTAACACTCCTAGAATCCTCGGCCATCTCGGTGTCGCCCGACGTCCAATGGGGAACGGCGCCGAATCCTGCGCACTTTCTTCAAAGGACGACCGAATGGCTGCCTTCTCCAAATTGTTCATCGACACCCGCTCAGCGCTGGCCAACAGAGGCACGCAGGCCACCACCCAGTTCAGTGTCACCAGTCAGGGGAAGGAAGGACTGCACCGGGCAGTCAACATCCGAGGCTTCTGCGTCGAGGTCGATGAGCCGCCTGCCCTGGGAGGCAACGACAGGGCACCGAACCCCGTCGAGTACGCGCTGGCAGCGCTGGCGACATGCCAGGAGATTACCTATCGGCTACACGCCGATGCGCTCGGCATTCCGCTCGACGACGTTTCGGTCAAGCTCGAAGGCGAGCTCGATCTACGCGGTTTTTTCGGCGCGAGCAGCGGAGTTCGGCCAGGGTTCCAGAAGATTACCGGATCGGTGAGTTTCGACAGCACCGCTTCGGCAGAGGACCTCGAGCGCCTGAAGCGGGTGGTGGACGCGCATTGCCCGGTTCTCGACCTGTTCAGTAACGCCACTCCGGTGCAAATCGTGATCGCGTGACGTGGGTCTGTTCGGACGCGCTCGACGAGGTGTTCTCGAGCGAGCGCGACGGCCGTCCTTGACGTCGAGCAATAGGACCGAGATCGTCGTCACGCCGTACGGGAACCAGGCGTGCGCGGCACGCTCGGTTCCGCCGCATCGATGTCTATCGCTTCTATTGTCGATGCGGATGATCAGGCATTTCACCCTGGCCGCCCGGCATGTTCGCGCCGCGATGCGTCATTGGCTTGCCGGAGTCGGGCGATGCCGACATATGCGGATGATCGGGCATTTCCCCCTGGCCGCCCGGCATGTTCGAACCGCGGTGCGTCATCGTCCTGCCCGAATCAGGTACTCGGTTGTCTACGGGGTATGAGGAGTCTTCGCCGACTGCGAGATACTGGATTCCGCTTCGCTGCTGCGCCTGAGCGAGGTCGCGCGCGCCCATGAAGGCTGCGCCGGTGTCGGCCAGGACGGGAGCGCTTGCAGCAATCGCTGCCGAAACCAGAAGTGCTTTCAAGGACATGACAGCCATCTCCAATGTGGACTCGAGTGATCCGTGAGTCGAAACGGATCGGCGCCGTGCGTCGATGTCCTCAATGTGCGCTCCCGCACCCGACATCAAGATGTTTCGCCGATTACATTGGAGTCACGTCGGCAACATGTAGCAGAACCGGCGCGCATGTCCGATTGACGCAACCGGTGCCCCTTCTCAAGCGGTACCTTCCAGTGCAGGCTGCGCCGCGCTCTCCCGAGAGCTGGCTGCACCGGTCAGCTCACGAAGGTTCTCTTCGTTCAACGTCTCCTTCTCGAGCAGCAGGGCCGACCCGCGGTCCAGCGTCGATCGCTGCTGCGCAAGAACCCGCGTCGCGTTCTCGAATGCCGCATCGAGGATCGCCTTCACGGCACGGTCGATCTCCCGCGCAACCTCCTCGCTGAATTCGTGTCTGCGAACCATCGGCTGCGGAACGTCCAGAAAGCGCGCGCTCTCCCCCTCGTACGACACGTGCCCGAGCTTCGCTTCCATTCCGTAGCGCATGACCATGCTGCGGGCAATGTCGGTTGCTTTCGCAAGATCGTCCGCCGCTCCGGTCGAGAGGTGACCGAAAACCAGATGCTCGGAGGCACGCCCGCCGAGGAGGACGGCCATCTTGTTCTCGAGTTCCTCGCGCGTCATCAGGAACCGGTCCTCGGTGGGTCGCTGAATGGTGTAGCCGAGCGCGCCGATCCCGCGTGGGATGATCGAGATCTTGTGCACCTTGTCCACGCCGGGCAGCGAGAGCGCGACGAGCGCGTGTCCCATCTCGTGGTAGGCAACGACCCTGCGTTCGAGCGGATTCAGCAGCCGGTTTCGCTTCTCGAGGCCGGCGACGATGCGCTCGATCGCCGCCGTGAAATCGTCGAGCGCTGCTGCATCCGCGCCCCGACGCGTTGCAAGGAGTGCGGCCTCGTTGACGAGATTGGCCAGATCCGCGCCGCTGAAGCCGGGGGTGAGCGCGGCAATCTTCTCGGGATCGGCGTCGGCGGCGAGTTTCACCTTCTTCAGATGTACGTTCAGGATCTGCACGCGCCCCTTGCGGTCGGGACGGTCGACCAGCACCTGGCGATCGAAGCGACCTGCCCGCAGCAGCGCGGGATCGAGAATTTCGGGACGGTTGGTCGCGGCGAGCAGCACGACGCCTGCACTCGAGTCGAATCCGTCCATCTCGGCAAGGAGCTGATTGAGCGTCTGCTCCTTCTCGTCGTGGCCACCCATCGGGTAGGCGCCGCGCGCGCGTCCCAGCGCGTCGAGTTCGTCGATGAAGATGATGGCCGGCGCCCGCTTGCGCGCCTGTTCGAACAGGTCGCGAACGCGCGCGGCGCCCACGCCGACGAACATCTCCACGAACTCGGAACCGCTGATCGAGAAAAACGGCACACCGGCCTGTCCGGCCACCGCGCGCGCGAGCAGCGTCTTGCCGGTGCCCGGTGGACCTACGAGCAGGACTCCCTTAGGCACACGACCGCCCAGGCGTCCGTAGCGCTCGGGATCCTTCAGAAAGCCGATCACCTCGCGAAGTTCCTCCTTCGCCTCGTCCACGCCGGCGACGTCGTCGAAAGTGACTTTCGTGTCGGTCTCCATGTACACCTTGGCCCGGCTCTTGCCCACCGACATGAATCCGCCCATGCCCTGCTGGCCGGACATGCGCTTGATGAGGAAGCTCCACAGTGCAAAGAAGACGAGCGCCGGAACGACCCAGGAAAGGAGCGCAGGCAGCCACTTGCTCTCGACCCGGCCCGCAAACGGCACTTTCGCCGCTTCGAGATCGGCCACGAGCGCCGGATCGGCCACGCGCACCGTGGTGAACGGATGGGGCTCTTTCGATAGCTTCGCAAGGCGTTCGGCCGTCTTCGGCGACAGGCCTTCGCCGACGCCGTCGTTGGCGAGCGTTCCCGTGATCACGGCCTCGCCGAGCGCGACCTCGGTGATCTTTCCCATGCGCAGGAACGTCTTGAAATCGCTGTAGGGAAGATTGTCGACGTGCGGCGGCGCGAGATAGTCCTGCAGCGCGACGATCAGAAGAAACGCGGCGAAGAAATACCAGATCGAAAACTGCTGATTTTTTTCCATCAAGCCATCCTTGCACGGACGCCCGCGTCGGGCATTCAAAGCTTCCTCGAAGCAAGCGCGAGCGCCGCCCAGACGATGCCCAGCGCGCCGGCGATGACGAACCCGACCATGCCGAGTACCGGCAACGTCTGCCAATGCGGACCGGCGTGCGACGAAAGCACAAGCGCCGACCCGATGACGATCGAAGCGATGATCATCGCGAACGCAAGCCGGTTGCTCGCGCGTAGAAGGTGACGCTCGACCGAGTTGCCCGTCTGGTGGCGGACTTCGAACAGCGGTTCGCCGCGCTCCAGCCGCCCCAGGAGGCGCCGCAGCGCGATGGGCGCATCGCCGCCGAGTTCCCGCGTAGTCGCCAGAAGCCGGTACAGCCGGGCCATGCGCGCGACGCCGACTTCCGGCAGCAGCGCGTGCAGAATCAGTCGACCGCTATAGGCCTGGAAAGCGGCGAGCGAACTGAACTGGGGGTCGAGCCGCTGCACGAGGCTTTCCATTTCCGCGAACGCGCGCATCAGGAGTGTCGTTTCGCGCAGCAGACGAATATGGTGCCTGCGACCCAGGCCGATGAACTCGCCGATGATCGCGCTGAACGAATGGCGCCCGGCTTCCGAGGCTCGGTAATAGCGATCGAGCGAAATGGATAGGTCTCGCACGAACGTCGCGCGGTCCAGTTGACCTGTCGCACCGCCCATGCCGAGGTAGGAACTGGCGACCCAGTCTGCGTCGCGTGCGATCACGGCGAGAAACAGTTGTCGCAGGTTCTCCTGCAGATCCGGGGCCAGCTCTCCGATCGCCCCGAAGTCGTGAAAGCACAGCCGGCCGTCGGGCAGGATGAAGACGTTACCCGGGTGAGGGTCGGCATGGAATACGCCGCTTTCGAGGACCTGTGTGAGAAAGAGGCGCATCAGCGACTGGGCAAGCTCGCGCGAATCCTGCGTCGTGCCGCCCGAAGCATCGACCCGGCGACCGGGGCTGTGCTCCATCGTCAACACGCGACGCGTGGTCGCCTGCCAGAACACGGCGGGCACGAACACCAGCGGTTCTGCGCGATTGAGCGCCGCAAAGCGCTCGGCGTTGCGTGCCTCCTGGACGAAATCGAGCTCGCCCCGCAAAGTGACGGCGAACTCCTCGACCAGTTCAACGAGATTCAACGCACGCAACGAGGGAACGACGGCGGACGACACGCGGACGGCGCGCCGCAGTACGGCGATGTCGGCCTCGACGGTGCGCGCGATGTCCGGTCGCTGAACCTTGACGATGACCCGCTCGCCACCGTGCAGCACCGCGGAGTGCACCTGGGCCATCGACGCCGCAGCCATCGGCTCGTCGTCGAAACGGCTGAACAATGCGTCGATCGTTTGACCGGTTTCCTCCTCGATGATCGATCGCGAAAGGTGCGGCGAAAACGTCGCGGCGCGATCCTGCAGGCCGCGCATTTCCTCCGTGAAAGTCTCGGGGAAGAGATCGTCGCGCTGCGATAGCATCTGGCCGAACTTGACGAACGTGGGACCCAACTCCTCGATCGCCTCGCGCAGCCGGGTCGCATCGCTCTTGCGTGGCCCCAGATCATCACCTGCGGGGTGCTCGAATCCGAGGCGCTCGGCATAGCGACCCCAGCCCCTTGCCACGGCTACCCGCGCAATCTGCGCGAATCGGGACAGTTCGTCGTGGCTTAGCTTGATCTCCGCCGGATCTACGGCATTCATTGCCTCGCCTTCCATCGCCTCGAGAGGATCATGCCGCAAGGCGCGTGGCCAGCCAGTTGTAGAAGGCGCCAAGCGCAAAGCCCCAGACTGCGAGGACGACGAGCGCGTACAGGAACCCGGACCAGGCAAACGCGCGCGGGCGAACCATGCCCGAGAAGTCGAGCCCATGGAAGAGGCTGTTCATCCACGTCAGCGAGGCCTGGGGTGCAAACGCCCAGATGAGTGCGCAAGCGCTATAGAAGACGGCGACGGTGATCGCGACGGTGAGGCCGGTGCGCAGTGCAGTCATGGTGCGTCTCCCTTGGTCGTGGCGTTGCGTCGGCAGGTGTGCCTTCAGGCCGATCCGGGGTCCACCCCGATTTCGATCACCGAATCGGAGACAAAGCGGTACGAAGGAACGACCAGGTTCGTCGGTGCGGGCACGTTGCGATAGACCCGGGCGGCGAGGTCGAAGTACGAGCCGTGACACGGACAAAAGAAACCGCCGGGCCAGCCCGGGCGCAGATCCGGTGCATCGACGTCCGGGCGGTACGACGGAATGCAACCGAGGTGCGTGCAGATCCCGACATAGACGCCGATTTCCGGTCGGATCGAACGGAACGGGTTCGCGGCGTAGGGAGGCTGCTGTTCGGCGCGGTGCGACATGGGATCGACCAGCAATGCATGCAAGCCCTTCGACTGCAGGATCTCCAGCTGAGCAGGACTGCGCCGAAGGACCCATACCGGCTTGCCACGCCATTCGACGGTCATCAGCTTCTCTTCCGCCAGACGCGCAATCGACACGGTGACCGGGGCGCCGACTGCCTTGGCGCGTTCGCTCGGCGCGAACGACGCAACGAACGGTACGCTGGCGGCGACCACTCCGGCGCCGCCAACGCCGGTGGTCATCCAGGTGACGCGACGGCGCGAAGCATCGGGGCGATCGATCGGATCCGTTGGAGCGGAAGGTTTCGTGGAATCGGCCATCGTCGGTTCAGCGCAAGGTGTCGGGGTCGCCGCGCGCCTGCACGGCCGCCCATTCGGGCGCGGTCAGCCAGCTCTCCGGCGGAAGGCCCATCGTTTCCGCCGCTCGCGCCAGCACATGTGCCCAGGTGCAGCGATTCGCGAACAGCATTCCGAAGGTGTCCAGGGTTCCGCCCCGGTTGATGAAACCGAGATACGAGGTTCGGCGCGTACCGGTGTCGATTCGGCGCAGCACGCCGGTGATCGATTCGGGCCTCGTGTGCGAGACGACGATCCTCGCTTCGCTGTGCCCGGGAAACGTCTCGGCAAGATCTTCATCCGTCCGGGTCGCCGCTGCCTGCGCGCTGTCGTGCGGCGACTTCAACCGTCCGGGTTCGACAACGACTACCACTGCGTGCGCTACGGCGTGCTGCGCCAACCGTTTCGATGCACGCAGCACCTCGGCGAGCTGGTACGACCCGACCGCCACCAGCAGGAGCTTCTCTTCGGGCGCGCCCGAGCCGACCAGGCGCAGCAGGCCGCGCGAGGCGAGTTGCCGGGACTGGGCCTCGTCCAGAACATCCGGCACCGGCCGCTTCGGCACCACCATCACCCAGATCTCCCCGTGCGTGCGGTAGCAGGCGTCCATGCATGCCAGCGTTGAGTTCGAGTCGACGGGGAACAGCACACGGGCACGGTCGGGCGGCTCGGCCATCCACGCTTCGCACAGCGTCGGATCCTGGTGCGACAGTTCGTTCTTGCCATTCTCCCAGGTGTGCGAACTGACGACGATCGGCACCGAAAGCCAGCGCGGCGGCCGTCCTGCCCGCGCCTGGCCCCGAGCGAAATGGAGCTCCTGGCGCATGGCGCCCAGCATCTTCACTGCGAAGGCTTCGTAGCTGACGACGAGGTTCAGCCCGGCCTTGTTGGCAAGCGCCGCACAGACGACTGCCTCCTCGTTGAGGGCGGTGATCACCGCCCCGTCGACTGCTTCCGGCACGTTCACTTCCGCGGCAACCACACGGTGCCGGAAGTGCTCGAGCGTGCGCACCATGCCGTTGCTGCGCAATTCATCCGGGTTTCCGATCCGCACGCGCAATGTCGGATTCGCCTGCGCGAGCGTGACGAACGCCTGATCGAGAGCACTCATCGGTGAGCGCGCCGACTCGGAGCCGGCATCGGACCAGGGCAGCTGTGCCGGTTCGCAACGAACGTCTCGCACCGCGAGCGGATGGTCACGCTCCAACGGGCGGCGTTGCGACTCGTGGTTGGACAATCGGCGCAGCGACTGCGAGAGCTCTTCCGGCGGCACCCATAGTTTTCGCGCCGCCTGGTTGAAGCGAGCTTGCGCCTGCTCGTCGATTGCCGGGTTCGCCCCCAGCGGCAGGTTGTGCGCGAGATTCGTCCCGGCGCCGGGGAATCCATACCCCTTTGGCGCCTGGGCGATCGTGTAATGAAGGGCGGCGGGGTATTCGAGTGAACCCGCCTCCGCAGCGGCTGCGCACGCGGCCAGGCGCGCTTCCGTCTCGAGGATCGCCCACGCGAAGGCAGCCGGATCGGTGCCGTCGATGACGATCGGGTCGAAGCCGTTCAGGCGCAGATGATCGCTGAACCAGGCGACGCCGCCTTCCTGTTCCATCGAGCTGCGCTGCTCGATGCGCCGGCCGTTGAGGATCATGACCGGCACGACCAACCCGGAATCGCTTGCCCGCCACCACCGTGGAGCCCAGTCCGCACCGCGTTGCTCCTCGAACGAACCGTCGCTCAGGAAAGCGACGAGCGTTTCGCCAGGCATCGGCATGTGCACGTACTGTAGTTCGGCGAAGCCGAGATATCCGCCTTCGATGAGACCTCCGGCCGTGTGCGCATTGACGTGGCTGCCGAGCGGGGCGCCCGGTTCGCCGTTGGCGTCGATCGAGTACGAGTAGAAATCGGTGCACAGGCGGGACAGACCCGCATCGGAAACGTCGTAACGCGCCGCCTGTTCGGGGTGCAGGTTGCCGATCAACGCATTCACTGCCTCGATGGCGGCAACGCTGTGTCCCTGACCCATCAGCCACGACCGAGTCCGTCCGCTGAGCGCGTTGGCGAGCAGATAGCCGACGTACGCGGGGACCATGTTGAGCGACCCGCCGACGTGTCCCTCGGGCGTCTTCTTGAAATCACCGGCTTGCACCGGCTCCCCGTCGAGTCGTACCCGTCGCGCATAGCTCATGTGCACGACGAGCCACATCGCTGCGCTTGCGAGGCGATCGGCGGCGGAGAAGAGTCGCCACACGTCGGCACGCTCGTGCTCGAGTGCGGCCTCGTGTGAGAGGCGCCGAACGCGTAACTGCGTCTCATCGTCGTGCCGAACTGCACCGAAACCCTCCGCCCACCGCGCGAAGTCTTCGTCACGCAGACGTGCGCTCGCCGCCGCTGCCGCGACACGGTGCATTTCGTGCATCGGCAGCGACGCACGCGCTTCGTGCCGGTACGGGAATGGCCGAGAGCCGTCGCCGACTTCCTCGGTGCGATCGGCCGGAATCGTGCTCATGGCCGTTGTCTGCCTTTTCACGCAGGCCCGGTCTGGGCGATGGGGCCAAACCTCGGCCAGAAGCGCGGCGTGCGCTGCGCATACTCCCGCCATTGCGCACCGAACCGCCGTTCGATCTCACGCTCCTCGGAAAGCGCCAGGCGCACGTACATCACGCACAGGATCGGGAACATCGCCAACGTGAGAAGCGTCGGCCACTGCAGCAGAAAGCCGAACATGATCAGCACGAAGCCGGCGTATTGCGGATGTCGCATCCTCGCGTAAGGTCCGGTCGTCGCCAGCGTGCCCGATCGTTGGCTCGCATAAAGCACGGTCCAGGAAGCCGACAGAAGCCAGAAGCCGCCGCCGATGAACACTGCACTCAGCAGGTGAAACGGTCCGAAGTGCGGATTCGAGCGCCAGCCGAACATCATCTCGAGCAGATGGCCGGCGTCGTGCGACAGGAAGTCCACCCCGGGGAACTTCGTGCCCAGCCAACCCGACAGCAGGTAGATGGTCAGCGGGAAGCCGTACATCTCGGCGAACAACGCGACCAGGAATCCGGAGAACGCGCCAAAGGAGCGCCAGTCGCGGCTCGATTGCGGCTTGGCGAAGCTGAAGGCGAAGATGATGAACACCAGCGAATTGATGACCACCAGGGACCAGAGCCCATAGGCCGGTACGGCGTCGTGCGACATGCTCGTCCTCCCCTGCTCAGTGCTTGTGGTTCGGGGGCAGCGACGACGGGCGCGTCGAAGTATCGGCGCCAGAATCGCGCCCGCCATGGCCTCCATGCCCCCCATGGAAGATGTGCATCAGCGGGCACAGCGCAAGCAGGAGGAAGGGAAGCCAACCCAGCAGGTGCGCACGGTGTTCGGCGAACAGGAAAAAAGCGCCGATGGCGAGGAACCCGTAGAACACCCAGGAAGCGCCGCGTGTGAAGCGTTGGCCAGCGGCGTGGCGCGACTCGTTTTCCATCACTTTCCTCCAATCGACGAAGCCCCGCGGGAGGCGCGAAACGCGTCCTCGCGCAGTTCGTGTTGAGTATGGAACCGAGACGATGGTGACGGGATGACGCTTTGATTACGTCTTCGTAATGTCCGGATCGGCGAGTATGTCGAGTACCAGCGACTTCCTCGAACGTTCGGTCCTGTTCCGGGACACGCTTCGCGAACGAGCGAACAACATGATCGCGCACGAGCGGCCGGCTTGCCGCCGCTGCTCGCCTTCAAGTACGAGACGCTGCTGGACGCCCGCCACTTCGAGCGGCCGGCCAACTATGCGTTGCTTCGCATCACCGAGGTTGGCGAGGACTGCTGGGACGACTGCGTCGATCCGGACAAGCCGCCGGTCGTCATCGTCGATCCGCGCGCCGGCCACGGGCCGGGAATCGGCGGGTTCAAGCGCGACTCCGAAGTGGGAATCGCGATGCATGAAGGCCATCCGGTCTACTTCGTCGTCTTTTTCCCCGAGCCGGTTCCGGGCCAGA
>CALCZN010000186.1:0-3666 GCA_937903095.1 uncultured Burkholderiales bacterium | reverse complement strand
GTCCGAAGACCTCGCGGCGCAGCGCGCCGACGTCCGGCAGTTCGACGAGCGCGGGCGCGACGAACCAGCCGTGCCGGCGCTCGCGAAGCGGCGATCGCGCCTCGCTGCCTGCCGTCGCGGCCGCGCGAACGCAGTCGCGCATCTCGTCGAGATAACCGAGCAATGCATCGCGCGCGGGGCGGTCGATCACCGGTCCCACGTCGGTGTCGAGGCGGTCCGGGCGGCCCAGGCGCAGCTCGCGCATCGCGCCACGCAGCATCGCCAGCACACGGTCGGCCACCTCGTCCTGCACGCACAACACGCGCAACGCGGAACAGCGCTGTCCGGCGCTGTCGAAGGCCGACGCGACGATGTCGGCAACCGCCTGCTCGGGCAGCGCCGACGAGTCGACGATCATCGCGTTGATTCCGCCGGTTTCGGCGATCAGCGCGATCGGCTCGCCATGCTCGTCGAGCCGACTGGCCAGTGTGCGTGCGATCGAGCGCGCCACCGCCGTCGACCCGGTGAACACCACGCCGCGCACGCGCGGATCGGCGACGAGCGCTGCGCCGACCGTCTCGCCGTCGCCGGGCAGCAGCTGCAGCGCTTCGGCATCGACGCCCGCTTCGTGCAGCAGGCGGACGAATCGCGCGGCGACCAGCGGCGTCTGCTCGGCGGGCTTGGCGAGCACCGCATTGCCCGCGGCGAGCGCCGCCGCGACCTGCCCGCCGAAGATCGACAACGGAAAGTTCCACGGGCTGATGCAGACGACGGGGCCGAGCGGCGCCCCGAGCGTATGCGCCGGGACGTCGCGCAATTGCGCCGCGTAGTAGCGCAGGAAATCGACCGTCTCGCGCAGCTCGGCGATCGCATCGGGAATCGTGCGCCCGGCCTCGCGCACGACGAGCGCGACCCATTCGGCAGCGTCGCCCTCGAGTCGGGCGGCTGCTTCGTCGAGCGCCTGCGCACGCAGTCCGCACGACTTCGACGCCCAGCTTTCCGCCGCCTGCTGCGCGAAGCGCAGCGCGTCGTCGACGTCGCGCGCACTGGCACCGACGACGCGGCCGACGAGGTCGCGGGTATCGGCGGGGTTGCGTACGTCGCGCGCCTCGGCCGCGGCGCCGACGTCGCGCGTGGCACCGGCGTTGGCCGCGACGCCGGTGTCGCACGATCTGCCGGCGTCGCACGATCTGCCGCCGACGATCGGCGCCGCGAGGTACCTCCGCTGCCCGCAGCGGGCCAGCGCTTCCGCGAGCTGCGCGAGGCGCCGCTCGTCGGTCAGGTCGATGCCGCGCGAGTTCGCCCGGCTCGCGCCGTGCAACGCGCGCGGCAGCGGAATCGCCGGATGCGGCAGCCCCGCCGAGCCTTCGGCCAGCACATTGTGCTCGACGACCCGCAACGGACTCTCGACGAGCGCGTCGATCGGCACCGATTCGTCCGCGATGCGATGCACGAAGGACGTGTTCGCCCCGTTCTCAAGCAGCCGCCGCACGAGATACGCGAGCAACGTCTCGTGCGTGCCCACCGGCGCGTAGATGCGGCAGGGCCGGCCGAGGCCTGCATCGGCCTCGCTGCGCACGACGTGCTCGTACAACGGCTCGCCCATCCCGTGCAGGCACTGGAATTCGTACTGCCCCGGCCGGAAGCGCTCGCCCGCCATCTCGTGCACGGCGGCGACGGTGTGCGCGTTGTGGGTGGCGAACTGCGGATAGACGGCATCGGGCGCAGCCAGCAGCCGGCGTGCACAGGCGAGATACGACAGATCGGTGTGCGCCTTGCGCGTGAACACCGGATAGCCCTCCAGCCCGTCGACCTGCGCGCGCTTGATCTCGCTGTCCCAGTACGCGCCTTTCACCAGCCGGACCATCAGCCGCCGTCCGCTGCGCTGCGCGAGGTCGACCAGCCAGTCGACGACCGACAGGCAGCGCTTCTGGTAGGCCTGCACGACGAAGCCGATGCCGCTCCATCCGGACAGGTCGTCTTCGAAGCAAAGACGCTCGAGCAGATCCAGCGAGAGATCGAGGCGCTCTGCCTCCTCGGCGTCGATGTTCAGCCCGATGTCCCAGGCTCGCGCGCGCAGCGCGAGCGCGAGCAGCCGCGGATACAGCTCGTCGACGACGCGCTCGCGCTGCGCGCGTGCGTACCGCGGGTGCAATGCCGACAGCTTGATCGACACGCCGGGGCCGTCGAGCACGCCTCGCCCTGCGGCCGCCGCGCCGATCGCGTCGATAGCGCCCTCGTAGGCCGCGTGGTAGTGCAGCGCGTCCTCGTCGGTGAGCGCCGCCTCGCCCAGCATGTCGTAGGAATGGCGAAAGCCTGCCGCCTCGCGCGGTCGCGCGCGTTCGAGCGCCTCGCCGATCGTGCGCCCGGCAACGAACTGCTCGCCGAGCAGCCGCATCACGCGATCGACGGCGCGGCGCACGAGCGGCTCGCCGCTGCGCGCGATCGCTCGCCCGAGCGCGCTCGACAGGCCGGTCTCGTCGTGCAGCGAAACCAGCCTGCCGGTGACGAGCAGTCCCCACGTCGCCGCGTGCACGAAGATCGACGCGCGCGAACCGAGATGCGACTGCCAGTCGCCGCGCCCGATCTTGTCGCGGATCAGCGCATCGCGCGTCGCGTCGTCCGGGATGCGCAGCAGCGCCTCGGCCAGGCACATCAGCGCGATTCCCTCCTGCGACGACAGCGAGAACTCCGCCAGCAGTTCCTGCACGAGCCCATCGCGACCGCCACGATGTCCGCGCATCCGGCGCGCGAGCGTGCGTGCGAGCGATGCGATTGCGCTTTCCTGCGAAGGCTCGAGACGGACGATCGGCAGCAGCGCGAGCACGCACTCCGCTTCGTCGGCGCGGTAGGCCCGGGTGATCGCCTGCCGCAGGGGCGGCTGCGGATGCACCTGCCCGAGCAGCGCCGCGAAGGGCGCCGGAGGGCTCTCGACACCGGGCGCGATCGACGCGTGCGGCCCGTCTTGAGGCCCGTCTTGAGGCCCGTCTTGTGGCCCGTCGCCCGGCCCGCCATCCAGCCGCTCGCCCGGCCGGTCATCCGGCGCACCGGTGCTCTCGTCCGCCATCGCGCCTCCCTCGTGGGAACCTGCTGTACGGTACACTGCCGGGTCCCCTTCCGTGTGCCGTCGATGGGCCTTTCGCATCTTCCGCAGCGCTCGCGCACGCGGCGTCGCGCAGTTGCCGCGCTTGCGGCGTTGCCGCTCGTCGGCGCCGCCTTCACGCCGCGCTCGCATGCGCAACTGCTGCGCTCGTTCCCCGAGAAGGCGCGCCTTGCCCGCCTCGAGATGCGCATCTTTCCGGAAGCGCTGCTCGACGGGGAAAGCGTGCGCCTGGCTGCGGCCGCGCGCATCCACGACGCGGACAACCGCATCGTGATGCCCGCATCGCTGTCGGGCACGCACGACGTGCTGGTGGAGAACGACGCCTCCGGGCAGATCGGCCGCGTCTGGATCCTCACGCCCGAAGAGCTCGCCGCCGCGCGCGAGCGCGCGAAGAGCCGGTGACGAAGAAGCTGTACATCCGCACCTTCGGGTGCCAGATGAACGAGTACGACTCCGACCGCATGGCCGACGTACTCGCCGCCAGCGAAGGCGTGCAGAAGACCGAGCGCATCGAGGACGCCGACATCGTCCTGTTCAACACCTGCTCGGTGCGCGAGAAGGCGCAGGAGAAGGTGTTCTCCGAC
>CALCZN010000185.1:0-2196 GCA_937903095.1 uncultured Burkholderiales bacterium | reverse complement strand
GAACCATCATGCGCAGCAGCTCGGGCTGCGGCTCGGCATCGGCATCGAGGATCAGCACGATCTCGCCGCGCGCCAACGGCAACGCATCGTTCAGCGCGAGCGCCTTGCCCTCGTTCACCGACTTGTGCACGACGCGCACTCGCGGATCGGCGAACGCGCGCAGCACCTCGTGCGTCGCGTCGGTAGACCCGTCGTCGATCGCGATCACCTCGAAATCGGGATAGTCGAGCGCGAGCACGCCGTGCAGCGCGCGCCCGATGACCGCCGCCTCGTTGTGCGCCGGAATCAGCACGCTGACCACGGGCAGCGGCCCTTCGACGCGCGGCGGCGGCCGGCGCTGCTCCCAGCGCAGCCGGAACATGATCGACGTCGTCACCCAGAGGATGCTGGTGGCGATCGGGTACGCGGCGAAATAGACGAGCGACCAGTCGTAGGCGGCCGTGCCCTGCAGCCAGCGCAGGAACTGCTCGAAGGCGGCGATCACGGCGCCACGTCCTTCGTCGGCGTCGCCACCGAGTCGTCGGGCGCGGGAGCCGCACCGACCGCGAACGGCAGCGGCACGGTAGCGGTCATCCGATACCGCTTCGCACCGGACTCGACATCGATGCGGATGCGGTCTGCGCGCGCGAGCGCGCTCCAGTCGGCGTGCACCGGATGTCCGGCCCAGTCGACGTCATAGAGGCACTCGACGAGCGCAGGCGCGCGCCGGCGGTGCCGGCCGCGGTATAGCGCGAGGTTGTGCGCGATCCAGATCGCGGTCAGCGTCGGCAGCACGATCGCCGACACGACGATCAGCACCCACAGCCCGTGCGCGTCCCATGGCAGCGCCGCGACGCGGATCCAGCCGAAGACGAACAGCGCCCAGCCGAACGCGATCCCGACGATGTGCAGCGCCGCTCGCCCGGCCGATCCGAGCGGCGTGGGTCCGGCAACCGCCATCGCGACTACCGGACGCGGCGCTTGCGCGTGACGACGAACCCGACGCCGCCGATCGCCAGCATCGCGAGCGTGCCCGGCAGCGGGACGCGGGTCGGGTCGGAGACGAGACGATCGGTCGGCACCGGCTCCCACGCTGCGCCGTTGCGCAGCCAGGCGAGCTGCACGACGCCGGCCTGGAGACGGTTGTACGCGCCGAGCTCGAAGCGGTACAGCCCCTCGGAGAGCAGCAGGTCGTCGGTGAAGCCCATCCGCTCGCGCGCGGTGAGGATGAAGTCCGAAGAGATCTCGACGAACTGGTCGTCGGCGCCGAGGATGCGCAGGAAGAATCCGTCGTCGTAGAGGACGCCGAAGTTGTAGAGGCCGGCGTCGGTGATGCGCAGATAGCCGGTGTAATGCGCCGTCCAGTTCTCCGCGGGGATCCCGGCGGGCATCGACGACACGTCGCCCCAGGCGGTGCGGCCCCATTCATCGCGATAGACCTGGTTCGCCTGATCGATGCGCGCGACGGTGCCGCTCCAGTCGGCAATCGCGGGGACCTCGCCGGATTGCACCCGCACCCAGTCGTTCAGCCCCCAGACGCCCGAGCCCCAGGGCAGACTGCCGATCGGAACGTAGCCCGCGGCGGGCGCGGCCGAATACTTTCTTTCGGTCTCGTTCCAGTAGACCGACGAGTCGTGCCATCGCGAATCGATCGCGCGGAACTCGGCGTGCGCGCCTCCGCCGACCGCCCACGCGCCGGCGAGGGTGGGATCGAGTGCGATCGGAGCGGCGTTGGCGACGGCGGCCGAAACCGCGAGGAGCGCGGCGGCCAGGAGAGACGAAAAGCGGGGAGGCATTGCGGGGACCTGCGACCTTCGTACTGCGAAACTGCGCGCGCAGTGTAGCCGTTAGCCTTTACCTCGAAGTGGACTTTCGTCCGGGATGTTGCGCGTCGAACACGCCGAGGCCGCCGTTGCTCGAAAGACTTTCGCCGCCGGGCGGATCGCGCTATACGGGCGGCGGTCGCTGCCGCCCGACGAAAGCGCCCGTGCCCGCCCATCTGCGTGACCGCGACATAGCGATCAGTCATTGCGCGAGCGGTCGCATCACCTCGAAGAGCGCCGATTTCGCTTCGAAGCCCACTCCCGGGATGTCGGGCAGGCCCACGTAACCGTCCTCGACGCGGATGCCGTCGGCGAAACCCCCGAAAGGCTGGAAGACGTCGGGATACGACTCGTTGCCGCCGAGGTGCAGTCCGGCCGCGATGTTCAACGACAT
>CALCZN010000184.1:0-6417 GCA_937903095.1 uncultured Burkholderiales bacterium | reverse complement strand
GCTGATCGCGCGCTGGCACCGCGCGCGACCGAAATCGCTGCTGAACAACGACCCGCTCGCCGAGCTGCTTTCGAACCTGCTCGACATGCAGCGGCTCGATCGCATGCTGCGCGAGGACTACCTGCAGGCGGCCGCGGTCAGCGCTTCGAGCTATTCGTCGGGCCGGCACGCCGTCTTCTACCAGTCGCACCGGTCGATCGCGCCGTGGAACCGCTCGCAGCGCCATGCCGTTCGTACGCAGTTGACGATCGACCACCTGCTCGCCTCCTCGGCGATCCCTTTCCTCTTCCCGGCCGTGCCGATTCCGATCGCCGGAGTGCCCGAGTATTTCGGCGACGGCTCGATGCGCCAGACCGCCCCTCTGTCGCCGGCCATCCACCTCGGCGCGCAGCGCGTGCTGGTGATCGGCTCGGCGCGAACCAACGAGCCCGCCAACGGCTCGCTGATCTCGCCCGATTACCCCAACCTCGCGCAGATCGCCGGTCATGCGCTGTCGAGCATCTTCCTGGACACCCTCACCGCCGACATCGAACGCATCGAACGGCTGAACGACCTGCTGGCCGCGTTGCCCGAGGCGCAGGCGCAGCGCAGCGGTCTTCGTCGCATCAAGGTGCTTTCGATCACGCCGAGCAAGCGCGTCGACCGGATCGCCGCCGAGCACGTGCAGGCGCTGCCGGTGACCATCCGCGGCCTGCTGCGTTCAGTAGGGGTGAGCAGCCTGCAGGGAGACCTGCGCGGCGCGGCGTTCGCGAGTTACCTGCTGTTCGAGTCGAGTTTCACGCAGGCGCTGCTGGAACTGGGGGAGAGGGATGCACTGGCTCGACGCGAGGAGATCGGCAGATTCTTCGGTTGGGGAGTACCTCAGGACGCAGAGACGACGGACGAGGCGGTGACGACGTAGGCGATCGCACAGCCGGCCAGCGTCCAGACGATCACCGCGCCCGAGGGCGCATCGAGCAGGGCCGACAAAGCCAGTCCCAGCGCGTAGCCCGCGGCACCGATACCGTAGGCAATCGCATGTCGGGCCGCTCCGCGGTGTCGCTGCGTGGCCAGCGCCGGGATGATCAGGCTCGAGAACACCAGATACACCCCGACCAGCTGCACCGATGCGGTGACGGCAAGCGCGAAGGCGCCATAGAAGCCCGGATGGCCCGCGCGTCGAACCCAGCCGAGCGCCATCGCCGCAACGAGCGGCGCCGTGAGCGCGGCAAGCCAGCCCAGTTGACGTGCATCGACCCACAGGATCTGGCCGACCAGCAGATCCTTCAGGTGCTCGCCGCCGTGCGGGTTGCTCGCCAGCAGCAGCAGGCCGGCACACGCGGCGAGCACGAAGATGACTCCGATCAGCGCCTCCTGCTGGCGCTGTGCGCGCCGCTCGGTCCATGTGAGCAGCAGCGCGCCGAGCAGGGCCGCGCCCACGGCCGCCGCCTGCACCCCGAAGCCGCCCTCGGGCATGCCCAGCGCATCGGCCGCGATCACGCCCAGCCCGGCGATCTGCGCGATCGCCAGATCGGCGAAGACGATGCCGCGGTCGAGCACCTGCGCGCCCAGCGGCACGTGGGTGGCGAGCACCAGCAGGCCGGCGGCGAGCGCCGGCCCGAGAATGCCCCAGTCCAGCGCGTGCCAGTTCATCGGCTCGCTCCGGCGGCGGCGAGCAGACGCGCCACGGTGTCGTCGAACAGGCCGAACAGGTCCTTCGCCCCTTCCGTGCCGCCCAGGGTGAAAGGCAGCTTCACCATTGCAATGCCGGCGTGGCCGCTCAGCCATTCGGACGGCCGGGGGTCCTGGTAGGCCGCATACAGCACCATGCGCGCCGGCGTGGCCTTCAGGCTGGCCAGCACCGACTGCAGGTGCGATACCGTCGGCTCGACCCCGGGCTTGGGCTCGAGCACCGCCACCTCGCGCAGCCCGAGCCAGTCGTAGAGGTAGACGAAGGCCTTGTGCTGCGAGACCACCGGCACGCCCTGGAGTGGTGCCGCCTGCGCGCTCCAGCGCGCGATCGCCTGCTGCCAGCGCTGCGCGAAGTCGGTTGCGCGTTGCGCATAGCGGCCCGCGTTGGCGGGATCGATCTGCTGCAGGCGCGCGGCCAGCGCCACGGCCACCTGCGCGATGTTGCGCGGATCGGTCTGGATGTGCGGATTGCCGGCCGCGTGCACGTCGCCCTGCGAGCGGTCGGGCCGGTCCGGAATGTCGAGCTTGGGCACAAAGTCCGCAGCAGCGAAGTTGCCCGGCTGGCCGGGCTGCACCTTCGCATTGCCCGACTGCTGCAGCAGCATCGGCAGCCAGCCGATCTCCAGCTCGGCGCCCGTGCACACCACCAGGTCGGCGTTGCGAGCGCGCGCGATCAGGCTCGGTCGCGCCTGGATGCGGTGCGGGTCCTGCAGCGCGGTGGTGGCGACCGACACCTCGAGCAGGTCGCCGCCCAGCTCCTGCGCCAGCGCGCCCCACTCGGGCTCGCAGGCGAAGACGCGCAGCGCCGCCTGTGCGGCCGGGGCCAGCAGCGCGAGCAGCGCCGCGACGAGGACAAACAGCGTTTTCCGTTTCATCGTTCGCTCCTTCGGGGCAGCCACGATCAATAGCCGTGCGCGCCATGCGCGCCCAGGCTCATCTGGTACTGGAGGAAGATCTGGTTGTCGGCGATGCCCTCGCGAGCGCGGTCGCGCGCGAACTGCAGGCGCACGCGCGAGAACTCGCTGGGATTGAAGTCGACCATCAGCGTGTTCCGGTGCGGCCGGTAGCCGGTCGCGCCGAGCGAAGCCGCGAGAGAGGACGAATCGGGCCCGTAGTCCGGCGTGCCGGAGTCGAGACGCTCGGTGCGCAGGCCGAGCCGCCAGCGCGGCATGAACTGATAGACGCCCTGCAGGTACCAGCCGGACTGCACCGCGCGCAACGCGCCGGCGCTGTCGACGCCCCCGACGTCGTAGACGAGCTCGCCGCGGCGCGTGCTGCGCAGGTACTCGCCCTGCAGCGTGAAGCTGGTGCGCGTGGCGTTGCCGTTCGGCGCCCACTTCCACACGGCATCGGCGATCCACACCCGCGTATTGCCGCTGAAGTCGTGGGCCATCGTGGCGCCGGCCGTGTCGGTGGCCACGAGCTCCTGGCCGTTTGCCTTGGCCTCCAGCATCGAAAGGCCCGCGCGCCAGCTGTGGCTGACGCCGACGTCGCCGCCGGCGTGCGCCGACAGCGCGCGCATGCCGGCGCCGTTGCGCGAGGTGTCGCCGCCGCCCGGAAAGCCGCGTCCGCGCCCGATCTCGGCACCCAGCTCGACCAGCAAGTCGGTAGGCGCCACCCACGTCAACTGCAGTCCGTCGTCGCCGTACTGCCCGCCGAGCAGGGCCTGATAGGCGAGCGGGTTGTCGACGAAGTCCCAGGTGTGGGCATGCCTGAGATTCAGGTAGCCGATGCCGGAGAAGAAGCGGCCCGCCTTCAGCGAGAAGCCTCTGCCCAAGGCGGTGGTCTGGACCCACGCCTCTTCGACCGACACCGAATCATCGGGCTGCACGGCGACGAAGGCCGCGCCGCGCAACCAGGGATCGATGCTGGCCGCGAACCCGATCTCGGTCTCGGCGAGGCTCAAACCGCGCGAGCCGGGGCCGACCTCGGCGTCCCCGGACAGCGGGAAGCCTGCGATGGCGTACTTCTCCGGATCCTGCGAAGTGCGGGTGTAGTTGCCCGAGAGGATCAGCGAGAGGGCGGGGTTGAAGGCGTTGGGGTTGGCGGCAATCGGAGGCGGTGAGGACTGCGGTGGGGCCGACGAGGCGACTGGCGCGGGAGAGGCGGCCGGCGCAGAGGTGGAGGCGGAGGCGCCAGTGGGTCCGGGGACGGCTCCGCCGGCGGCGCGCACCGTCGACGCGGTTTCGGCTCGGACCGCCTCCGCCGCCTTCAGCCGCTGCTCGAGCGTCTGCAGGCGGGCTTCGTATTTGGCGCGCATCGTTTTGATCTCGCGCCGCAGCGACTCGATCTCGGAGGGGGTGGTGTCGGCCAGCGCGCCGAACGGCGCGGCCAGGGCGAGCGCAAGGCTCGCCCGCAACAGCTTGTGCATGGGTTTCGCTCCAGGCAATGACGTGGAAACGCGCCCGCCCGCGTGCGATGCGGGTCGGGCGCCGTAGCGCAGGAGTCAGTACCGGGAGGTCGGAGGAGCGCGGCTCTCGTAGGCCTGCGTGGGCGGTGCAAGCCAGCCACCGCGAACTTCGGCGGGCAGCACGACCTGCGGCGTCACCGCAGGCGGAAGCGAGGGCGACCTGCCCGGCAGCGCACCGCCGACAACCGCCGCCGCGACCAGGCACAGATCGCAATGCGAGACGTGCAGCGCTTTGGGGCCGTCCGCGTCACCGCCCGCGTCCACGCGCTCGTGCGACAGCACATGCCAGGCCGCGGCGACTTGCGCGACCGGCATCAGCAGCGCGAGCCATAGCAGCCACGGGAGGTGGCGGCGTGCGTAGGCGCGCAGGCTTCGGGAGGTCATGGGAAGAGCAATGCTAGCAGTAGAAGCGATCGGCCGGGCGGCCCGATAGGTCTGCCCGCTCGCCGCATTGGAGTGCCGGCTCGACGGCAGCCAACGGATCTCTTGCGACGGGTCGCACGAAGGCGGAGACTTCATCGCAGAGAAATCCGATGCCGCGCCGCACGCCGCGAGGAACGCCTGCTCGTGCCCGGGCGATCGGACTGAACGTCATTCGCTATGAACCCGCGCGAACGCAAAGAGCTGCTCCAGACGCTGGAGGCCCGATTCCGGAAAAACGTACGTCGGCACGCGGCAATCGAATGGGCAGACGTGCAAGCCCGGCTCGAAGGCAATCCCGATGCACTCCGGTCGCTGCGGGAGATGGAGGCCACGGGCGGTGAACCGGACGTCGTCGGCGAAGGCGAAGATTCCGGACACCTGGTCTTCTGCGACTGCTCTGCGGAAAGCCCCTCCGGACGCAGAAGCGTCTGTTACGACGCCGAAGCGCGCGCGTCGCGAAAGGAGAACAAGCCTCGGGACAGCGCGATCGAGATGGCTGCCGCGATGGGTGTCGAACTCCTCAACGAAGAACGATACCGGGAACTGCAGAAGATCGGTGAGTTCGACACGAAGACTTCCAACTGGATCGAGACGCCGGCCGACGTCCGGGCATTGGGCGGGGCACTCTTCTGCGATAGACGATACGGGAAGGTGTTCGTCTATCACAATGGGGCGGGGTCGTACTATGCGGCGAGGGGGTTTCGGGGTTTGCTGCGGGTGTGAAAGGCGACGAGGGGTGTGACCATCGCGTCGCTCGTACAACCCAAACGTGAGAAGGCGCTTCAATGATGCCGCGGATGTTCACCGCGGATAACGTATCGTCCACTGCTCGATGGCACGGTCCGCCAAGTCGCTTCAATGATGCCGCGGATGTTCACCGCGGATAACGTAGTCACTGACGTATGACTGATTAGGCGCTCGCGAGCTTCAATGATGCCGCGGATGTTCACCGCGGATAACCGCGATCTCGTGCAGATCGTCTATCGCGTTCGCAAGCTTCAATGATGCCGCGGATGTTCACCGCGGATAACGCCAAGGGCGCGAAAGCAAGCCGCAGCCGGAAAGAAGCTTCAATGATGCCGCGGATGTTCACCGCGGATAACGGCGCGGCGCAGAATCCCCGCGCATGCGGTCGGGCTGCTTCAATGATGCCGCGGATGTTCACCGCGGATAACACCTCGACGCCCGCCGGGACGGCAAATCCGGATGGGCTTCAATGATGCCGCGGATGTTCACCGCGGATAACCTTGGTGCGCGTCGAACATCGTGGCGAGACGAGACCAGCTTCAATGATGCCGCGGATGTTCACCGCGGATAACGCGCGGTATCGACGAGCCGTTCCAGACGGTCACAGCGCTTCAATGATGCCGCGGATGTTCACCGCGGATAACCATGCGGGATTAGTTACTAATTCAGTCCTGAATTAGGCTTCAATGATGCCGCGGATGTTCACCGCGGATAACGGACGGCACCGGCGCGACGCTGTTCACAACCACGCCGCTTCAATGATGCCGCGGATGTTCACCGCGGATAACTCGGTACGAACAAAGGCCTGCGCTTGTCGGCGAAAAGCTTCAATGATGCCGCGGATGTTCACCGCGGATAACTAGCGTGCGCCGAACGAAAGTCGCAGCGTTCGACAAGCTTCAATGATGCCGCGGATGTTCACCGCGGATAACGTGGCGACTGCCGCGATGGTCAAGCAGACCATCGAGCTTCAATGATGCCGCGGATGTTCACCGCGGATAACGCGCACTGGTGAATACGAAGTTCGCTCGGATGAGTGGCTTCAATGATGCCGCGGATGTTCACCGCGGATAACTTCGCGTAGACGGGATCTGATGTTCTTCGCAACGTCGCTTCAATGATGCCGCGGATGTTCACCGCGGATAACGGCCGTGCGCGCGCTCGGT
>CALCZN010000183.1:0-6425 GCA_937903095.1 uncultured Burkholderiales bacterium | reverse complement strand
GTCTCGACGAACAGGTGGGCGACTTCGTCGTGCGCCGCGCCGACGGGCCCTGGGCCTACCAGCTCGCGGTCGTCGTCGACGACGATGCGCAGGGCGTGACGCACGTCGTGCGCGGCGCCGACCTGCTCGATTCCACGCCGCGGCAGCTGCATCTGCGCCGCCTGCTCGGAATGCCCGAGCCGCGTCACCTGCACATCCCGGTTCTCGTCGGGCCGGACGGCGCGAAGCTCTCCAAGCAGACCGGCGCGCCGGCCGTGAATGCGAGCCGCCCGATCGAGGCGCTCGACGCGGCGCTCGAGGCGCTCGGCCTCGGCCGCATCGGAGACGAGCCGCTCGAGCGCTGGTGGTCGCTCGCCACTGCGCGCTGGGCGCAGGCCGAGGCGCTGCCCGCTCCCGGATAGGGCCGGTTCACGGTCCTGCGATCAAGGCTCCTGCCCGCCGTCGTCGGGCCGCGCCTCCTCGGCGATCGCCGGATCGGAGTCGCCGCGCGGCACGGAGAAGCCGAAGACGACGCGTCCCGGCTGATCGGCGTCGACGAAGACCGAGCCGCGATGCGCGCGCACGAACTGGTCGACGATGTACAGGCCGAGCCCGAGCCCCTCGCGTCCGCTCTTCGTGCTGCGGAACGGCTCGAACAGCCGCGTTCGCTCGACGGGCTCGATGCTGCCCGCGTTCTCGACTTCCACGCGCAGCGAATCGACGCGGCTGCCGTCCACCAGGACGCGCACGCCGTCGTCGCCCTTGCCGTGCCGAAGCGCGTTCGAGACGAGGTTCGAAGCGACCTGCGCGATGCGATCGGGATCGAGCGTGGCACGCGCGTCGCCGACGATGCGAAGCTCGATGCGCACGTCGGGCGCGGCCTGGCGCAGCTCGCCGACCACGCCCTCGACCACCGCGCCGAGATCGACCGGCCGCGGCTCGATGCGCAGGCCGCCCGCGCGGATGCGCGAGAAATCGAGCAGCTGCGTGATCAGCGCGGACATCCGCGACGTGCTCGACTTCAGGCGCAACGCGCTCTGCTTCACGTTGTCGTCGGAGCCGGTGCGCAACAGCAGCTCGGCGGTGAATGCGATCGCCGACAGCGGCGTGCGCAGGTCGTGCGTGAGCACCGCGACCATCATTTCGTTGAGCGACAGCGCGCGCTCCAGCTCGAGCATGCGCTGGTACAGCTGCCTACGCTGCTCGTACAGCTCGACGAAGACGTCGACCTTGCCGTGCAGGATCTTCGGGTCGATCGGCTTGTTCAGGAAATCGACCGCGCCCGCTTCGTAGCCGCGGAACGAACGCTGCGCGTCGATCGGCGCGGCCGTGACGAAGATGATCGGGATGGAGCGCGTGCGCTCGGCGCCGCGCATCAGCTCGGCGAGCTCGAAGCCGTCCATCCCGGGCATCTGCACGTCGACGAGCGCCAGCGCGACGTCGTTGGCGAGCAGCGCCTCGAGCGCCTCGATGCCGTCGGCGGCGGTAAGCACGCGCAGCCCGGGGCGTTCGAGCAGCGCACGCATCGCGATGCGGTTCTGTTCGACGTCGTCGACGACGAGCACGCTGACGTCGCCGCGCTCGGCGGCGGACACCGCTTCGATCATCACGCCAGCTCCGCGAGCATCGGGCCGATGCGCTCGAGCGGCACGACCGCGTCGGCGCCCACTGCGCGCAACGCGGACTCGGGCATCGTCGCCGCGTGGGCGGTGGCCGGATCCTCGATCCACAGCGTGCCGCCGTGTGCTCGCACCGCGGCGGCCCCCGCGGTGCCGTCGGCGCTCGCGCCGGTGAGCAGCACGGCGAGCAGGCGCTCGCGCCAGGCGAGCGCCGCGCTCTCGAAGGTGGGATCGATCGCGGGTCGCGAGAACAGCACCGGTTCGTCGAACGACAGCGCGATGCTGCGGCCGGGTTCGACGAGCATGTGGTAGCCGGACGGTGCGAGCGTGACGGTTCCCGCTTCGATCGGCTGCTTGTCGAGCGCTTCGGCAACGGGAAGCGCGCAGTGCTCGCCGAGCAGGCAGGCCAGCGAGGACGGCCGCTCGGGCGGGACGTGCATCACGACGAGCATGGCGGGCGCAAAGGACGCGGGCAGCGCCTTCACGATCGATATCAGCGCGTTCACGCCGCCGGCCGATGCGCCGATCGCCACGGCATCGAATCGGGGTTCGGCGCGGGTCATCGCCGTCGGTAGATGCGCGCTTCGGGCGCGACCAGCTCGAAGGCCTCTGCGTGCGCACCGAACTGCAGCGTTTCGCGCGGTCCGATGCCGAGATAACCGTGATGCACGAGCGAGTCGCGGAACAGGCCGACGGCGCGATCCTGCAACGGACGGTTGAAGTAGATCAGCACGTTACGGCAGGAGACGAAATGGACCTCCGAGAATACGCTATCGGTAGCGAGGCTGTGATCGGCGAACAGGATGCGGCTCTTGAGCCGGCGCGAGAACACCGCCGCGCCGTAGGCCTCCGAGTAATGGTCCGACAGCGAACCGCGCCCGCCCGAGGCATGGTAGTTGCGGCTGAACTGCGCCATGCGATCGAGCGGATAGACGCCTTTTTCCGCCTGCTCGATCGCCGACGGGTGGATGTCGGTAGCGTAGACCACGGTGCGCTCGAGAAGCCCCTCCTCGGCGAGCAGGATCGCGAGCGACCACACCTCCTCGCCGGAGCTGCAGCCGGCGACCCACACTTTCGTCGACGGCCAGGTGGCCAGCACCGGCAGCACTTCCTCGCGCAGCGCGCGGAAGTACGGCGGGTCGCGGAACATCTCGCTGACCTGCACGGTGAAGAACTGCAGCATCCGCACGAAGCTCGCCGGGTCGTGTAGCACGCGATCCTGCAGCTGCGTGAGCGTCGCGCAGCCGAAGCGCTGCATCGCCAGCCGCAGCCGGCGTCGCAGCGAAGCCACCGCGTAGTCACGGAAGTCGTGCTGGTAGCGCAGCATCACCGCCTCGAGCAGCAGGCGGATCTCGATGTCGAACAGCGCGTCGTCGTCCGGACCGGCCGGCTTCGGCTCGTCCATGGCGCTACTTCGGAATCCACACCCGGCACAGCGACACCAGCTTGTCGACGTCGATGGGCTTGGCGACGTAGTCGTTCGCGCCCGCCTCCAGGCAGCGATCGCGATCGTCGGACATGGCCTTCGCGGTGAGCGCGATGACCGGAATGTCCGCCCATCGCGGTTCCTCGCGCACGCGGCGGATCGCGGTCAGTCCGTCCATCTCCGGCATCATGATGTCCATCAGCACCAGTTCGATGCCCGGCTGCGCCGCGAGCCGCTCGAGCGCCTCGCGGCCGTTGCGCGCGATCTCGAGCTTCACGCCTAGCGGCTCGAACACGCTCGACAGCGCGAAGATGTTGCGCACGTCGTCCTCGGCCAGCAGGATGCGCCGCCCGTCGAGCACCGCATCGCGCCGGCGCGCCTGGCGCAGCAGCTTGCGCTGGTCGTCGGGCAGCGACGCCTCGACGCTGTGCAGGAAGAGCGTCACCTCGTCGAGCAGGCGCTCGGGCGAGCGCGCGCCCTTCACGATGATCGATCTCGAGTGGCGCCGCAGCCGCTCCTCGTCTTCGCGGCTGAGCGCGCGCCCGGTGTAGACGATCACCGGCGGGAACGAACGGTCCTCGCGCGCGGCCAGCCGCTCGAGCAGGTCGTGGCCCGAGCCGTCGGGCAGCGTGAGGTCCATGACCATGCAGTCGAAGGTGGACGCGTCCAGCTCGCGCAGCGCATCGGCGATGCTTCCGACCGAAACGATCTCGATCCGCTCGCCGCCGAGCAGCAGCTCGAGGTTCTCGCGCAGCTGCGCGTCGTCCTCGACGATCAGCAGGCGCCGCACGCTGCGCTGCAGCCGCTGCTCGAGGCGCGAGAACATCTCGGCGAGCTGTTCGCGCGTGGCGGGCTTGTGCAGGAAGCCGATGGCCCCCAGCTCGCGCGCGGTGTGCGTGCGGTCGTGCATCGACACGACGTGCACCGGGATGTGGCGGGTGGCCGGGTCGCGCTTCAGGCGCTCGAGCACGCTGAGCCCCGACTGGTCGGGCAGGCCGATGTCGAGCAGGATCGCATCGGGTCGCAGCGCCGAAGTGCTCTGCAACGCGTCGGCCGCGTCGGCGGCGACGACGCAGTCGAAGCCCTGCTCGTGCGCGAGATCGACGAGGATCTGCGCGAACACCGGGTCGTCCTCGATGCACAGAACGAGCCGCGGGCGGCCGCGCGGCTGCGAGCGGTCGTCGTGCACCACGACGCGGGCGAGCGCTTCGGCGGGTTGCCCGACGGCGCCGCCGGGCGCTGGCGCCGCACCGGTGCGCACCGCCGCATCGCGGACGCCGGCGACGCGCGCCGGCGCCGCGCTCGCATCGATGATCGCCAGCGGCGGAACCTCGGCCGCCACTGCGCCTGCATCGACGGCCGCGGCGACGAGCGCAGCGCCGGCCGCAGCCCGCGACTCGCCTGCCGCATCGCTGCGCGGCTCGGCCGCCAGGCTCCATTTCAGCGGCAGCACGAGCGTGAACACGCTGCCGCGCCCCGCTTCGCTCTCGGCCTCGATGTCGCCCCCGAGGCGGCGCGCCAGCTCGCGCGAGATCGACAGGCCCAGGCCGGTTCCGCCGAAGCGCCGGCTCGTCCCGGCATCGGCCTGGCGGAACGCCTCGAAGATCAGCGGCAACTGTTCGGGCGAAAGCCCGATGCCGGTGTCGCTCACCGCGAACGACAGCCGCTCGCCGTCCCGCAGCGACACGCTCAGATGCACCTGGCCCCGTTCGGTGAACTTCACGGCGTTCGACAGCAGGTTCTTCAGGATCTGCGCCAGGCGCAGCGAATCGCTGACGATCGCGGCCGGAACCTCGGGATCGACGTCGATGCGCAGCGCCAGTCCCTTCTCCGCGGCCAACGGCTCGAAGGTCGCGCGCAGCCGCTCGAGCAGCACCGCCATCTCGACGCTGCCCGGATGCAGGTCGATGTGGCCCGACTCGATCTTCGCCAGATCGAGCACGTCGTTGATCAACGCGAGCAGGTCGCTGTTCGATGCATGGATCGCCTTGGCGTACCGGACCTGCTCGGGGCCGAGATTGCCGTCGCGGTTCTCGGCAAGCAGCTTCGAGAGGATCAGCGCGCTGTTCAGCGGCGTGCGCAGCTCGTGCGACACGTTCGCGAGGAAGTCCGACTTGTAGCGGCTCGCCGACTCGAGCTTCGCCGCGTACTCGAGCAGCGCCTGCTGCGCGTCGAGCAGCTGCGCCTTCTGCCGCTCGAGCTGCTGCGTCTGCTCCTCGAGCTGCACGTTGGTCTGCTCCAGCTCGCTCTGCTGCGACTCGAGCCGGGCCTGCGAGGCTTCGAGCACGCGGCTCTGCTCCTCCAGCTCCTCGTTCGAGACGCGCAGCTCCTCCTGCTGCACCTGCAGCTCCTCGCTCTGGCGCTGCGTTTCCTCGAGAAGCGAGACGAGCTGCTCCCGGTAGTGCGCGCTGCGCAGCGCGACCCCGATCGCTTCGCCCACCGCGTCGAACACCGCGACGACGCGCTGCGCGTCGAGCCGGGGATCCAGCGAGCCCAGCTCGACGACGCCGGCGACGCGCCCGTCGGCGAAGACCGGAGCCACCGCCAGCCGCGACGGCGTGCTGGCGCCGAGCGCACTGCGCACCGGCAGATGACCGTGGGGAACCTGATCGAGGACGTGCGCCGTCGCGTCGGCCGCGACCTGGCCGGCGATGCCTTCGCCGACGGCGATGCGCGAGGCGACCTTCTCCTCGTCCAGCGCGTAGCCGCCGACCCGCACGAGCGTGGCGCCGTCGAGCCGGTACAACACGCCGACGTCGGCGCCGAACAGCCGCGCGAGCGCGCTGCTCGCGTTGCGCCCGATCTCCTCGGCGCTCTGCTCACCCAGCAGGGCCCTGGCGACGCTCGCGCGTGCCTTCTGCAGCCACAACGACTCGGCGGCCCGGTTGCGCATCCGGATCACGTGGAAGATGACGGCCGCCATCACCCAGTAACCGACGATTGCGGCGCTTCGGTTCACCGTGCTCATCGGGCGCACCTCGTCGTCCGCCATGCCGAACTTCAGCGCGAACCCGAGGATCACGAGCAGCGTGGTGAGCATCGCCACGACCAGCGGCGTTCGCTCGTCGTCCTGCATCAGCGCCGCGGCCACCGCCAGCACGTACAGCGTCCACGGGGCGTAGCCCAGCGGCACGACGAGGTCGACGACGAACACGGCGACCAGCAGCCCGCCCATCGCGAGGACCGACGAAAGCGAGGGCTTCGGAAGCGAAGGTTTCGGTGCAGGAGTCATCGGAAATCAGGGATCGGCGGCGGCCGGAGCGGCCGCGCCTGCGCTTTTAACACGCGATCCGGCCGTGCGCGCGGGCACGGCAGTCGCGGGCAGGGTCAGGGCCTGTTCGCAGGCCCTAACAGGCTGTTGAATTTCGCCGCGGCGTGAGCGCGACGATCGTTTTGGCGAG
>CALCZN010000182.1:0-30310 GCA_937903095.1 uncultured Burkholderiales bacterium | reverse complement strand
TTGCCGCAGCCATTGGGACCTACGACGCCGACCAGCTGGCCGGGGACATCGAAAGAAGTGGGATCGACGAAGGACTTGAAGCCGGCGAGTTTGATCTGTTTGAGTCGCACCGAAAGCCCTATGCAAGGATCCGCGGGCACCGGCCGAAGACCCGCGGTCCGGCCCCTCGCCGCTGGGCTGGAGCGCGGGGCACGCTCCCAACAGAGAAGCCGCTCTCGGGCGGCTTCGGTCGCTCCGTATAATAGCACCGGCCCCGTGCCTTCCCGGCACAACGAAGCCGCCCATGTCCCCTGCGCCCACCCGACCGTCCCGACAGCTCGAGACCTTCCCGAATCCGGCGCGCGAGCGCGACTACCTCGTGCACGTCGAGGTTCCGGAATTCACCTGCCTGTGCCCGCTCACCGGGCAGCCCGACTTCGCGACCATCGTCATCGACTACATCCCCGACCAACGCAACGTCGAACTGAAGGCGCTCAAGCTCTACATGTGGAGCTACCGCGACGAAGGCGCCTTCCACGAGGCGGTCACCAACCGCATCCTCGACGACCTCGTCGCCGCGCTCGATCCGCGCTTCCTGCGCCTGACGGCGCGCTGGTACGTGCGCGGCGGCATTTTCACGACTGTGCAGGCCGAGCACCGCAAGCCCGGCTGGACGCCCGCGCCGCGCGTCGACATCGACAGCTTCGCGCCCGGCGCGAGCACGCGGCCCTAGACATGCAGCCGACGCCCACCCCGCCAGCGGCGCGTGCCAGCGCCGACGAACGGCTCGCACTGCAGCGCACGATCGACGAGGCCTGGGAGCGCAGCGCCGAGCTCGCGCCGGGCTCGGCTTCGCCGCAATTGCACGACGCCGTCGAACGCGTGCTCGCGATGCTCGATGCGGGCGCGCTGCGCGTGGCCGAGAAGCGTTCGCCGGCGCCCGGCGACTGGATCGTCCACGAATGGGTGAAGAAGGCCGTGCTGCTGTCGTTCCGGCTGAACGCGGCGGCGCCCTCGGGCAGCGGCCCGATGCGCTTCTTCGACAAGGTCCCCACCAAGTTCGACGGCTGGGGCGCCGCCGACTTCGCCGCTGCCGGAGTGCGCGTCGTCCCGCCAGCCGTCGTGCGACGCGGCGCCTTCGTCGGCAGGAACGTCGTGCTGATGCCTTCGTACGTGAACATCGGTGCCTTCGTCGACGAGGGAACGATGGTCGACACCTGGGTCACCGTCGGCTCGTGCGCGCAGATCGGGCGCAACGTGCATCTGTCGGGCGGCGTGGGCATCGGCGGCGTGCTCGAACCGCTGCAGGCAGCGCCGACGATCGTCGAGGACAACTGCTTCATCGGGGCGCGCTCGGAGATCGTCGAAGGCGTCGTCGTCGAGGAGAATTCGGTGATCTCGATGGGCGTCTTCCTCGGGCAGAGCACGAAGATCTACGATCGGGCGCGCGACGAGGTGCTCTACGGACGGGTACCCGCCGGCTCCGTCGTCGTGCCCGGCACGCTGCCGTCTTCCGACGGAAAGGTCGGCCTGTACTGCGCGGTCATCGTCAAGCGCGTGGATGCCCGCACGCGCGCGAAGACCGCGATCAACGAGCTGCTGCGCGGCGACTGAGCGCGCGAGCGCGAGCCACGGGGAGAGAACGCGATGGCAATGGACCGGTTGCTGCGCCTGATGGCCGAGAAGAAGGCTTCCGACCTGTTCCTCGCGCCGGGTTCGCCGATCCAGATCAAGATCGACGGCTCGATGATCGCGGTGAACGCGCAGCGACTCGAGCCGGCCAACGTCGAGGCGCTGCTGCGCGAAATCGTCTCCGATGCGCAGTGGGCGCGCTTCGAGGACGAGCACGAGCTGAACATCGGCTACGGAGTCAGCGGCGTCGGCAGCTTCCGGGTGAACGTGTTCCGCCAGCGCGGCAGCCCTGCCGGCGTCGTGCGTTTCGTGCCGCACGACATCCCCAGCCTGGCGCAGCTGAACCTGCCGGAGATCCTCGGCGAGCTGATCCTCGAGAAGCGCGGCCTGCTGCTCGTGGTGGGCGCCACCGGCTCGGGCAAGTCGACGACCCTGGCGGCGATGCTCGATCACCGCAACGAGAACCGCAGCGGCCACATCCTCACGCTCGAGGACCCGATCGAGTTCGCGTTCCGCAACAAGCGATCGATCGTCAACCAGCGCCAGATCGGCACCGACACCGAATCGCTCGACATCGCGCTGAAGAACGCGATGCGCCAGGCACCCGACTGCATCCTCATCGGCGAGATCCGCGATACGGCGACGATGTCGGCGGCGCTCGCCTACGCGCAGTCGGGGCACCTCGTCCTCGCCACGCTGCACGCGAACAACGCGAACCACGCGCTCAACCGCATCGTCAGCTTCTATCCGCCCGACAACCGAAGCGTGCTGCTGTCCGACCTGGCGGCCACGCTGCGGGCGATCGTCTCGCAGCGGCTCGTGCGCTCGGCCGCCGGAGGGCGGCTGCCCGCGCTCGAAGTGCTGACGAACACCCGGCACATCTCCGAGATGATCGAGCAGGGCCGCCTCACCGAGATCAAGGACGCGATGGAGCAGAGCCTCGCGCCCGGTTCCTGCACTTTCGACCACGCACTGGCCGCGCTCGTGCGGCAGGGACGCATCTCCCGTCCCGACGCGCTGGCCAATGCCGATTCGCCGACCAACCTGCTGTGGCTGCTCGAGAACGAAGGAACGGCGCCCTCGCCCGACGAGGCGCGCGCGGCTTCGGCGCCGCCATCGCTCGTCTCACCGGCGATGGCGTCGGCCGCGCTGCAGAAGCCGGGCGCCGACCCGCGCGGCGAACCGGGCGATGGCGCCTCGTTCACCGAGTTCCTGCTCAACGTCTGAGAATGACCGAGGTCGTCGTCTTCGGCATCGAAAACTGCGACCAGGTGCGCAAGGCGCGCGCGTGGCTGCGCGCGCGCAGCATCGAGCACCGCTTCCACGACCTGCGCCGCGACGGACTCGATGCGCAGCGCCTGTCGCTGTGGCTCGGGCGCGTGCCGTGGGACTCGCTGCTGAACCGCCGCGGTCTCGCCTGGCGCAGGCTCGACGCCGCGCGCCGCGCCGCCGTCACCGACCAGACCAGCGCGAGCGAGCTGATGCTCGAGGAGCCGCTGCTCGTCAAGCGGCCGGTGCTGCAGATGCCCGATCAGATCGTCGTCGGCTTCTCCGAGATGCTGTACGCCGGTCTGTTCCGATGACACCGATGACCGAAACGCTGCGCCTGGCGCAGGCGCTGATTCGCCGTCCCTCCGTCACGCCCGAAGACCACGGCTGCCAGGCGCTGGTCGCCGCCCGCCTCGCGGCGCGCGGCTTCGCCTGCGAGCGCCTCGACGCCAACGGCGTGGCGAATCTGTGGGCGCTGCGCACGCTCGGCCAAGCCGGACCCACGCTCGTCTTCGCCGGGCACACCGACGTGGTGCCGCCCGGTCCGCGCGAGCGATGGACCAGCGACCCCTTCGAGCCCGCCGAGCGCGACGGCCGGCTCTACGGGCGCGGCGCGGCCGACATGAAGACCTCGGTCGCCGCCTTCGTCGTCGCGATCGAGGAGGCGCTCGACGCAGGGCTCGTGCGCCGCGGCCGCATCGGCATGCTGCTCACCTCCGACGAGGAAGGCCCGGGCATCGACGGAACGGCGCGCGTGGTCCAGACGCTGGCGGCGCGCGGCGAGGCGCTCGATTACTGCATCGTCGGCGAGCCCACCAGCGAGCGACGCCTGGGAGACACGATCAAGAACGGGCGGCGCGGCTCGCTGTCCGGGCGTCTCGTCGTGCACGGCGTGCAGGGGCACGTCGCCTATCCGCAGCTCGCGCGCAATGCGCTGCACGAGCTGGCCCCCGTGCTGGCCGAACTCGTCGCCATCGAGTGGGACCGGGGCGATGCCGATTTCCCGCCGACCAGCTGGCAGATGTCGAACCTGCACGCCGGCACCGGGGCGGGCAACGTCATCCCCGGCGAGGCCACGCTCGACTTCAACTTCCGCTTCTCGCCGGCCAGTCCGGTCGAAGCGCTGCAGCGCCGCTTCGCCGAGCGGCTCGATGCGCACGGGCTGCGCTACCGCATCGAATGGGCGCCGCCGGCGCAGCCCTTCCGCTGCCCGCCCGGCGAGCTGTCGCGCGCGCTCGCCGAGGCGATCCGCGCCGAAACCGGTGTCGAGCCGCGCTGCTCGACCAGCGGCGGCACCTCGGACGGGCGCTTCCTCGCGCGGACCTGCCCGCAGGTCGTCGAGTTCGGGCCGGTCAACGAGAGCATCCATCGCGTCGACGAGTCGGTGGGCATCGACGAGATCGAGCCGCTGAAGAACATCTACCGGCGAGCGATCGCCGCGCTGCTGGACGCATGACCGACGCGAGCACACCCCCGCCCCCGCGCGCCGTCGCCGATGCGGCCGAAGCCGTGCGCGAACTGCGCACGCTGCGCGACCTGCTGCGCTGGGCGGTGTCGCGCTTCGAGGCCGCGCAACTCGCCTACGGCCACGGCACCGACAACGCGTGGGACGAGGCGGTGTCGCTGCTGCTGTACTCGCTGCACCTGCCGCCCGATCGCCTCGATCCCCATCTGGACGCGCGGCTGGCGCGTCGCGAGCGCGAGGCGGCGGTCGCGCTGGTCGAGCGGCGCATCGCCATGCGCGTGCCCGCGCCCTATCTCACCGGCGAGGCATGGCTGCGCGGACTGCGTTTCCTCTGCGACGAACGCGCGCTCGTGCCTCGTTCGCCGATCGCCGAGGCCCTCGACGAAGCGCTCGCCCAATGGATCGCCGTGCATCGACCGGAAGCGGCATTCGAGCCGCGCGCCGTGCTCGATCTGTGCACCGGCGGCGGCAGCCTCGCGATCTTCGCCGCGCATCTGTTTCCGCAGGCGAGCGTGGTCGGCGCCGACGTGTCCGAAGCCGCGCTGGCGCTGGCCGCCGCGAACGGCTCGCTGCACGGCCTGGACGAGCGCATCGAATGGGTCCGCTCGGACCTGTTCGAATCGCTACGCGGGCGCCGCTTCGACCTGATCGTCTGCAACCCGCCCTACGTGAACGCGGAATCGATGCGCGCCTTGCCGCCCGAATTCCGCGCCGAGCCGCACGATGCGCTCGCCGGAGGCCGCGACGGCATGGATCTCGTGCGAGGCATCGTCGCCGATGCGCGCGCGCACCTGGCGAACGACGGCCTGCTTCTCCTCGAGATCGGACACGAGGCGGCGCACTTCGAAGCCGCCTTTCCGGCGCTCGAGTTCCACTACCTGCCGACGGCAGCGGGCGAGCAGCTGCTCGTGCTGATCGAGGCGGCCGCGCTTCCGTTGCCTGCGTGATCCGCCTCGACGGCATCACGCTGTCGCGCGGCGGGCGGGTGCTGCTCGATCGCGCGAGCGCATCGATCGCTCCGGGCGAACGCATCGCGCTGATCGGCCGCAACGGCAGCGGCAAGACGACCCTGCTCGCCGCGCTCGCCAGCGAAGCACTGCCCGACGGCGGCGACCTCGCGCAGCCCTGGCGCGCGACGATGCGCCTCGAGCAGTCGCTGCCGTCGAGTCCGCTGCCGGCCTGGCGCTTCCTGGTCGCCGGCGACGAGGCGCTGCGCGCGGCCACCGAGACGCTGGACGCGGCACAGCACGCGGGCGACGGCATCGCGATCGCGCTCGCGCACGAACGCTGGCTCGACGCGGGAGGCGCGAGCGCCGAGGCGCGCGCGCGCACGCTGCTGGCCGGCCTGGGCTTCGACGCGGCGCAGGCGACGACGCCGGTCGACGCGCTGTCGGGCGGCTGGCGCATGCGGCTGAACCTGGCGCGCGCGCTGTTCGCGCCTAGCGAGCTGCTGCTGCTCGACGAGCCGACCAACCATCTCGACCTCGACGCGATCCTGTGGCTCGAGCGCTGGCTGCTGCGCTATCCGGGAACGATCGTCGTCGTCTCGCACGACCGCGATTTCCTCGATCGCGTCGCCACCGCGACATTGCATCTGGACGACGCGAAGCTGGTGCGCTACGCGGGCGGCTACAGCGCCTTCGAGCGATTGCGCGCGCAGCGCCGGATGCAGGCCGAGCGCGAGCGCGCGTCGCAGCAGCAGCGCATCGATCACCTGAACGCGTTCATCGAACGCTTTCGCGCGAAGGCGACGAAGGCGCGCCAGGTGCAGAGCCGCATCAAGGCGCTCGAGCGGATGGCCGAGGTGGCGCCCGTGCGCGAACTGCGGGGAATCGACTTCCCGCTGCACGAGGTCGGCGACTGCCCCGATCCGATGCTGCGCGCCGAAGCGCTCGACGCCGGCTACGGCGAGAGCGTCGTGCTGCGCGGCGTCGAGCTGACGATCCGGCGGGCGGCCCGCATCGGCGTGCTCGGGCGCAACGGCGCCGGCAAGAGCACGCTGGTGCGCACGCTGGTCGGCGAGCTGCCGCCCCTGGCCGGCGAAGTGCAGGTGGCGCGCGGCATTCGCATCGGCTATTTCGCGCAACAGGGAATCGACTCGCTGCGTCCCGGCGACTCGCCGCTGCTGCAGCTGCAGCGCATCGCGCCGCTCGAGCGCGAGCAGTCGCTGCGCGACTATCTCGGTCGCTTCGGCTTCTCCGGCGAGGACGCGACGCGGCCGACGGGTCCGATGTCGGGCGGCGAGAAAGCGCGCCTGCTGCTGGCGCTGACCTTGCACGCGCGCCCGCAACTGCTCGTGCTCGACGAGCCGACGAACCATCTCGATGCGCAGGCGCGCGATGCGCTGGCCGATGCGCTCGCCGAATTCGACGGCGCGCTGCTGCTCGTCTCGCACGACCGCTACCTGCTGCGCTCGACCGTCGATGCCTTCGTGCTCGTCGCGAACGGGCGCGTCGAAGCCTTCGACGGCGACCTCGACGACTACGCGAACTGGCTGCTGCAGCGGCCGGCTTCCAGGGGAGGCGACGACGGCGCGAACGCCGATGCGCAGTCCGCATCGCGGCGCGACGACCGCCGCAACGCCGCGCGCCGACGGGCCGCCCTCGCCGAGCGGCTGCGCCCCTTCGACGAGGAGATCGCCGCGATCGAGCGGCAGCTCGACGACATCGGCGCACGCATCGCGCCGATCGACGCGCGGCTGGCCGATCCCGACGCGTACCGCGACGCGGCGGACGCGGCACGGCTCGCGCGCGAACGCACGGCGCTGCAACGCGAACGCGAGACGCTCGAGGAGCGCTGGATCGAGCGCAGCACCGCGCGCGACGTCGAACGCGAGGCTTTCGAGCGCGACGACAGCCCTGCCGACGGCACGGCCTGATGTGAAGATGAGGCGCCGCCGCGCAACCCCGGCGGGCATCGAAGCCCCTGCGGCTGCGGGTAGAATCGCCCGATGAACACGCTCGCCCCGAACCTTCCCTTCCAGCGCATCGGCGTCGTCGGCAGCGGCGCGATGGGCCGCGGCATCGCGCAGCTCTTCGCGCAGGCCGGCGTCCCCGTGCGGCTGTACGATGCCAACCCCGCTGCCGTCGCCTCGGCGCTCGCCGCGCTGCACGACACCTTCGCGAAGCTCGTCGACAAGGGGCGGCTCGCCCCCGACGCAGCGCAGCGCGCCCGCGCGTCGCTCGAATCGGTAGCCTCGCTCGAGGCGCTCGCCGGCTGCGATCTCGTCGTCGAGGCGATAGTCGAGCAGCTCGACGCCAAGCGCGAACTGTTCCAGGCGCTCGAGCCGATCGTCGGCGACGCGGCGGTACTCGCCACCAACACCTCGTCGCTGTCGGTGACCGCGATCGGCGCGCGCTGCCGCCTGCCCGCGCGAATCGCCGGACTGCACTTCTTCAATCCGGTTCCGCTGATGAAGGTCGTCGAGGTCGTGCGCGCGATGCGCACCGACGAAGCGGCCGTCGAGCGCCTCGTCGCGCTGGTGCGCGCCACCGGCCACCGGCCGGTGGTCACGCGCGACACGCCGGGCTTCATCGTCAACCACGCCGGACGCGCCTACGGCACCGAGGCGCTCGCCGTGCTCGGCGAAGGCGTCGCCGACGTCGAGGCGATCGATCGCATCCTGCGCGAGCAGGTGTCCTTCGACGGCAACGGCTTCCGCCTCGGCCCCTTCGAGCTGCTCGACCTCACCGCGCTCGACGTCTCGCAGCCGGTGATGGAGTCGATCTACCGGCAGTTCTACGACGAGCCGCGCTTCCGTCCGTCGGTGCTCGGTGCGCAGCGGCTCGCCGCCGGCCTGCTCGGGCGCAAGAGCAGCGAAGGTTTCTACCGCTACGACGCCGCCGGCGCGCGCGTCGATGCACGGGCCGAGCCGGCCGCGCCTTCCGTCGCAGTGCGCCCGCCGGTGTGGATCGCGCCGGGCCCGCGGGCAGCAATCGTCGAAGCGGCCGTGCGGCAACTGGGCGGCGTCGTGCGCGACGGCGACGCACCCGGCGAGCACGATCTCGTCCTCGTCGCCCCGCTGGGCCGCGACGCGAGCGCCGCCTCGCGCGCCGACGCGGCGGGCATCCCTCTACCCGCCGAGCGCGTCGTCGCGATCGACACGCTGTTCCCGATCGAACCGGGCCGCTGCCGGCGCCGCGTACTGATGACCACGCCAGCCACGCGCAGCGAGTATCGCGACGCGGCGCACGCGCTCTTCGCCTCCGACGGCGTCCCGGTCACCGTGCTGCGCGACAGCCCCGGCTTCGTCGCGCAACGGGTGGTCGCGATGATCGTCTCGATCGGCAGCGAGATCGCGCAGCAGCGCATCGCATCGCCCGCCGACATCGACGCCGCCGTGCGCGCGGGCCTGGGCTATCCGCTCGGGCCGCTCGCCATGGGCGACGCGATCGGCGCGGCTACGGTCTGCGAGATCCTCGGCAACCTGCATGCGCTCACCGGCGACCCGCGCTATCGCACGGGCGGCTGGCTGCGCCGACGCGCGCAGCTCGGCCTTTCGCTGCTGCACGAGGACTGATCGTGTCCGCGCGGCTGCTCGACGAGCGCCGTGGCGCCGTCCTGGTGCTGCGCATCTCCAACCCGGGGGCGCGCAACGCGCTGCACCCCGACGTCTATTCGGCCGGCATCGACGCCTTCACGCGCGCGGCCGGCGACGCGCAGGTGCGCGCCATCGTTCTCGCCGGCGACGGCGAGCACTTCTGCGCCGGCGGCAACCTGAACCGGCTGCGCGAGAACCGGGCGAAGGATCCTGCGCTGCAGGCAGAGTCGATCGACCTGCTGCATCGCTGGGTGCTCGCCATCCGCGACTGCCCCAAGCCCGTGATCGCCGCGGTCGAAGGCGCGGCCGCCGGCGCCGGCTTCTCGCTCGTGCTCGCCTGCGATCTGGTCGTCGCCGCACGCGACGCGCGCTTCGCGATGTCGTACGTGCGCATCGGCTTGAGCCCCGACGGCGGATCGAGCTGGTTTCTCGGCAACCGCGTCCCCTACCCGCTCGCCTACGAATGGCTGTGCACGGGCGAGCCGATCGACGCGACACGCCTGCACGCGGCCGGCCTGGTCAACCAGCTCGCCGAGCCGGGCAAGGCGCTCGACGTGGCGCTGGCGCGCGCCGAGCGGCTCGCGCGCGGGCCGGCCTTCGCGCTGGCGCGCATCAAGTCGCTGCTGTCGGACGACGAGCGCGCCGCGCTCGTGCACCGGCAGCAGCGGGAACGCGACGCCTTCGTCGCCGCGCTCTTTCACGACGACGCCGCCGAGGGAATCGCCGCCTTCCTCGAGAAGCGCGCGCCGCGCTTCGACGGCAGCGAACCGCAATGATTTCCACGTACACGCGCAGACGAGGAAAGCGATGAGCGCAAACGGCGAGAACGAGAACGTCGGCACGACGAAAGTGCCCGAGCGGCTTCGCGTCGACGTCGAGTCGCTCGGACGCTGGCTCGCCGCGCACGTCGAAGGCTACGCCGGCCCGCTGGAGGTAGAGCTGTTCCGCGGCGGCCAGTCGAACCCGACCTACCTGCTGACGACGCCGGGCGCGCGCTACGTGATGCGCTCGAAGCCCGCTGCGGCCGCGAAGCTGCTGCCGTCGGCGCACGCGATCGAGCGCGAGTTCCGCGTGCTCGAGGCGCTCGCGCACACCGACCTGCCCGTACCGCGCGTATACGCGCTGTGCGAGAACGAATCGGTGATCGGCCGCGCGTTCTACGTGATGGAGCACGTCGCCGGCCGCGTGCTGTGGGACCAGTCGCTGCCGCAGGCCACGCGCGAGGAGCGCGCGGCGATCTACGACGAGATGAACCGGGTGATCGCCGCGCTGCACTCGATCGATCCCGAAGCGATCGGGCTCGGCGGCTTCGGGCGGCCCGGCAACTATTTCGCGCGCCAGATCGCGCGCTGGAGCAGCCAGTACCAGGCCTCGGAAACCGAAGCGATCGAGGCGATGAACCGGCTGATCGAATGGCTGCCCGCGCACGTCCCGCCGGGCGACGAGACGTCGATCGTGCACGGCGACTTCCGGCTCGACAACCTCGTCTTCGACGCGCAGGCGCCGCGCGTGCGCGCGATCCTCGACTGGGAACTGTCCACGCTCGGCCACCCGCTGGCCGACTTCTCGTATCACTGCATGGCCTGGCACATCGCGCCGGGACAGTTCCGCGGGATCGCCGGCCTCGATCACGCGGCGCTCGGCATCCCGGCCGAGCGCGAGTACGTCCAGCGCTACTGCGAGCGCACGAAGCGCGACCCGGCGCGCGTGCTCGAGCACTGGGATTTCTATCTCGCGTACAACCTGTTCCGGCTGGCCGCCATCCTGCAGGGCATCATGAAGCGCGCCGTCGAAGGCACCGCGTCGAACGCAAAGGCCGTCGATGCCGGGCGGCGGGCGCGTCCGCTCGCCGAACTGGGCTGGCGCATCGCGCAGGGAGTGAAGGAATGATCGACGTCTACACCTGGCCCACGCCGAACGGACACAAGGTCCACATCCTGCTGGAGGAATGCGAACTGCCCTACGCCGTGCACGCGATCGACATCTCCGCCGGCGACCAGTTCTCCCCCGACTTCCTCGCGATCAGCCCGAACAACAAGATTCCGGCGATCGTCGACAGCGAAGGCCCGGACGGCGAGCCAATCTCGCTGTTCGAGTCCGGCGCGATCCTCGTCTATCTCGCTGCAAAAACCGGTCGTTTCCTGCCGCAGCACACGCGCGGGAAATACGAAGCGCTGCAGTGGCTGATGTTCCAGATGGGCGGCGTCGGGCCGATGCTCGGGCAGGCGCACCACTTCCGCAACTACGCGCCGCAGAAGATCGCCTACGGCATCGAGCGCTACACCAACGAAGCCAATCGACTCTACGGCGTGCTCGATCGCCGGCTCGCCGCCACCGGCGACTGGCTGGCGGCGGGCGAGTATTCGATCGCCGACATCGCCACCTGGCCGTGGATCCGCTCGCACGCCAACCAGGGCGTGTCGCTCGACGACTACCCGAACGTGCAGCGCTGGTTCGAGCGGATCGGCGAGCGTGCGGCCGTGCAGCGCGGGGTCGGCGTGCTGGCAGACCGGCGCAAGCCGACAATGGACGACAAGGCGCGCGAGGTGCTGTTCGGCGAGCGGCAATATCGTCGATGAGTCGCCGATGAGTCGCCGACGAGCTGCCGATGAGCCGCCGACCAGACGACGAAGGCAGCGCCGCAGCCGCTCGGGCGGCGCTGCCGCGCCTCGCTACTGCAGCGGCTCTTCGGCCGCAGCCGGAATGGGAAAGCTGAAGACGTCGATGCCTTCGTCCTCCAGCTCGGCACGCTGCTCGGCGGTGGTCATGCCGCGGATCCCGCGCTGCGGCGCTTCCCGATAATGGATGCGACGAGCCTCCTCGGCGAAGCGCTCGCCGACGTCCTCGGTATTGCGCACCAGATGCCGCGCCGTCTCCAGCCACAGCGCGCGCAGTTGCGCGTCGGTAGGCATTGCCGTGGCCTGCGCGCCCTGGGGCTGCGGGGCGGGCTGCGGCGGACGCGCTTCGGGCGCATTCGACAGATTCAGCCGGGGCGCGCTCGGCGTGCGGCGCACGTTCGCGCTCTCGCAGACCGGACAGTGCACCAGCGAACGCCCGAGCTGCTCGCCGAAGGCTTCGGCCGAAGCGAACCAGCCCTCGAAAGCGTGCCCGTGCTCGCAGGCAAGATCGAATACTTTCATACCGTCATCGATTCTACGGCTTTTTCGTCGCCGCTTCGCCGTGCGAATTCCCGCCTTCGGCGCACGGACGACAGACCTGGAGCAGGCGCGTGAAAGCGCCGCAACGCATTCCGATCGTCGAGGCGTTCGCGCCCGACGCCCGCTTCGACGCCATCGTCGACGCGCGCAGCCCTGCCGAGTTCGCCGAGGACCACCTCCCCGGCGCGATCAGCGCGCCGGTGCTCGACGACGCCGAACGCGCGCTCGTCGGCACGATCTACAGTCAGCAGTCGGCCTTCGTCGCCCGACGGCTCGGCGCGGCGATCGTCTCGCGCAACATCGCTTCGCTGATCGAGCACGCCTTCGCAGACTGCCCGCCTACCTGGCGCCCGCTCGTCTACTGCTGGCGCGGCGGGAATCGTTCCGACTCGCTCGCTTCGGTGTTCGCCGCCATCGGCTGGCGAACCAGCGTCGTCGACGGCGGCTACCGCGAATTCCGTCGCTACGTGATCGAGGAGCTGATGCGGCTGCCGTCGCGGCTGCGCTGGCATGTCGTCGCCGGCCCCACCGGCAGCGGCAAGAGCCGATTGCTGCAGCGGCTGGCCGAACGGGGCGAACAGGTGCTCGACCTGGAAGCGATCGCGCGTCACCGGGGCTCGGTGCTCGGCCTGCTGCCCGACGAGACGCAGCCCTCGCAGAAGGCTTTCGAGACCCGTTTGTGGGACGCCCTGCGCCGCTTCGATGCCGACCGCGTGGTCTTCGTCGAATCGGAGAGCCGCCGCGTCGGCCGCTGCCACTTGCCCGACGCGGTCATCGACGCGATGCGCGCGGCGCCCTGCACGAGCCTGCGGGCGCCGATCGACGTTCGCGCGCGCCTGCTGCTCGACGAGTACCGTCATTTCGTCGAACACCCGCCGCAGCTGTTCGAGCGCCTGGATCGACTGCTGCCGCTGCACGGCCGCGCGCGCATCGACGCGTGGAAGGCAATGGCGCACGCCGGACAGTGGCCGGAGTTCGTCGAATCGATGCTGGCCGTGCACTACGACCCGGCCTATGCGCGCTCGATGCGGCACAACTATGCGCAGCTCGATTCCGAAGAGGCGCTCGACGTCGAGGCCGACGACCCCACGCTTGCGCGCGCGGCCGCGGAACTGGTCGAACGGGTGCGGCGGGTTCGCGGCGAAGCGCGCGCGTGATAGGGCTGCGCCGCGGTGCGCCGTGCCGCGGTACGCGACGCGCGCGCCGCCCGCCCGGCGATCAGCGATTCTCGCTGCCGCCGAGCCGCTCCGGATAGCGGACCACCTTCGCATCGGCAATCACCGACGCGACGTAGTCGCCGAGCAGCTGCTGCGAATACGCCTGCGACAACTGCTGCCGATAGGCGTCGCGCCGCTGCGCCACCAATGCCGGATCGGGCGGCGTGACGCGAACGATCTCGTAGAGCGCGTAGCCCTGCTCGCCGAGGTCGACGCCCACGTAGGCGGGAAGCGAATCGGCCGAAGCGCGGAACACCGGTTCGAGCGCGACGGCGGGGAAATCGCCCGGGGCGCTGCGACGAACGCTGCGCGCAGCGCCGAAGTCGTCGGGCTTCGCGCCCTCGCCCTTGCGCAGTTGCGCCAGCCGCGCCTCGCCGGCCTTCATCGCCCGCTCGTGCGCCTGCTCGGCGACCAGACGCTTGCGCACTTCGTCCTTCACCTCGTCGAAAGGTCGCTGCCGCGCCGCGTGGTATTCGACGATGCGCGCGGAGGCGAGCCGGTTCGGCCCGACGTCGATCGCTTCGGTGTTGTTTTTGCTCTGGATCGAGTCGCCGCGGAACAGCGCCTCGAGCAGGCGGCGGTTGTTCAGCGGATTCTCGCGCGGCAGCTGCGGATCGCCGTCGCGCCCGACGTCGGCCGTCTCGATCTTCAGGCCGAAGCGTTTGGCCGCCGGCTCGAGCGAATCGGGCTGCTCGTAGACGAGGTTGCTGAAGGTGTCCGCCGCCTCGGCATAGCGCGCGGCCGCCAGTTGCGTGCGGATCTCGCTCTCGATCTCGGGGCGCACCGATTCGAAGCTCTTCTGCGTGGCCGGCCGGATGTCCGTGACGCGAATGATGTGGAAGCCGAACTCGGTCTCGACGACGCCGCTCGTCTGGCCCGCCTGCAGCGCGAAGGCGGCGTCGGCGAAGGGCTGGACCATCATGTCGCGCGTGAAGAAGCCGAGGTCGCCCCCGGCATTCGCCGAACCCGGATCCTGCGACTCGGTGCGCGCGAGCTCGGCGAAGTCGGCGCCTTCCTTCAGCTTGCGCTCGATCGCCTCGGCCTTCTCGCGCGCCGCCTTGCGCTGTTCGGCGCTCGCGCCGGGGTCCACCCGAATCAGGATGTGGCTGGCACGGCGCTGCTCGGCGGTCGTGAAGCGCGCCTTGTTCTGCTCGTAGTAGCTGCGCGCATCGTCGGCCGAAACCTCGATGTTGCGCGCGACCGCATCCTCGCTGAGGACGACGTAGTCGACCTTCGCGTGCTCGGGCTCCTCGAAGGCCGATGCATTGCGCTCGTACCAGGCGGAGAGCTGATCGTCGGTGGGATGGATGTCCTTCGCGAACGAATCGGGCGCGACGAGCAGTTGCCGAAGCTCGCGCGTCTGCTCGGCGAAGGCGATCACGGCATCGACGACCGACGCGGGCACGGTGACCGTCTGCGCGATCGCCTCGGGCATCGTCTGCAGCGCGATGTCGCGGCGCATCTCGGCCTCGAAAGACGCCTCCGACTGGCCGCGTGCGCGCAGCGCGCTGCGGTAGCGCTCGAAATCGAAAGCGCCTTCGGTGCCACCCATGCCCGTGGCACGGATGGTGGCGCGCAGCTGCGAATCGGGAACGACGATGCGATGGTCGATCGCATCGATCAGCAGCGCGCGCTGCGCGATCAGCGAATCGAGGATGCGCCCGCGCATCTGCGGCGTATCGAGCATCGACGGGTCGAATCGCTCGCCGAGGGCCTGCCGCAGCTGCTCGCCCTGCTGCCGCTGCGCCATCTCGAACTCCTGCCGCGTGATCTTCGCGTCGCCCACGGTGGCGAGCGCGCCTTCGCTGGAGAAGAAGCGCTCGTAGCCCTGGATGCCGAAGAAGGCGAAGGCGGGAAAGATCAGCAGCAGCAACAGCAGCTGCATCAGGCGCTGGTGCTTACGGATCCAGTCGAACATGCATTGCGGGTCCGAAAAAAAGGGCGAACTCTCGTTCGCCCCGGTCGGTGGGAAGCCGGCCTCGGCCTGCTTCCTGAAGTTGGCGGAGTGGACGGGACTCGAACCCGCGACCCCCGGCGTGACAGGCCGGTATTCTAACCAACTGAACTACCACTCCGTGCCGTTCGATGCAGCGCCTTCGACGGCTCGCGAAAGCTCCCCGGCTGCGGGATCTGGTGGGTGCTGAGAGGATCGAACTCCCGACCTACGCCTTGTAAGGGCGCCGCTCTACCGGCTGAGCTAAGCACCCGCTCGGGCGCTGCGAAGCCTTGGACTATATCAGAAAAAGGCCCTTCGCTTCGTCAATTGATCGCGTCTTTCAGCCCCTTGCCGGGGCGGAACTTCGGGACCTTGGCGGCGCGGATCTTGATCGCTTCGCCGGTGCGCGGATTGCGGCCGCTGCGCGCGACGCGCTTGCCCACGGCGAACGTGCCGAAGCCCACGAGAGTGACCGTGCCGCCTTTCTTCAAGGTCGTCCTGATCGCCCCCACCAGCGCATCGAGCGCGCGACCGGCAGCGGCTTTCGAGATGTCTGCCTGCCGTGCGATGTGGTCGATCATTTCGGTCTTGTTCACGGAGTCTCCCTGGGTCGTCGTGTTCGTTCGAGCGGGATCTGTGCACGCGCGAGGCGCGTTGCGCGAATCGCCGCGATGCGTCGCGCGCTCGACGGGCGCAGCGCAATGGGAGCCGTATTAAATCGCCGCGCCCCATGGGTGTCAAGCCGATCAACGCGCAGGCGAAACGCGTCGGCGGCACATCGAAAACATGGGGGACGAACGGCGAAATCGCATCGCGCGCGGGAGCGATTCCCGCGCGCGATGCGTCGGCAAAACGCGCTGCTCGGTCTCAATGCGTGACGACGTCGGCGCCGCTGACCGGAGGCACCGGCACCGCTGCCTCGCGCGACGCGCCTTCGGCTTCGGCCAGCGGCGTGGGCTCGCGCTCGAGCGCGACCTCGAGCACGCGATCGATCCACTTCACCGGAACGATCTCGAGCCTGTTCTTCACGTTGTCGGGAATCTCGGCGAGGTCCTTCACGTTCTCTTCCGGGATCAGCACCGTCTTGATGCCGCCGCGATGCGCCGCCAGCAGCTTCTCTTTCAACCCGCCGATCGCGAGCACCTCGCCGCGCAGCGTGATCTCGCCGGTCATCGCCACCGACGCGCGCACCGGAATGCCGGTGAGCACCGAGACGAGGGCCGTCGTCATCGCGATGCCCGCGCTCGGGCCGTCCTTCGGCGTCGCGCCTTCGGGCACGTGGATGTGCAGGTCGTTCTTCTCGTAGAAGTCGCCGCGGATGCCCAGGCGCTGCGCGCGCCGGCGCACGACGGTCATCGCCGCCTTGATCGACTCCTGCATCACGTCGCCCAGCTTGCCGGTGAAGGTGGTCTTGCCCTTGCCCGGAACGAGCGCCGCCTCGATGGTGAGCAGCTCGCCGCCCACTTCCGTCCACGCGAGCCCGGTGACCTGCCCGACCTGGTTGTCCTTCTCGGCCAGTCCGAAGCTGTAGCGGCGCACGCCGAGGAACTTGTCGAGGTTCTTCGACGTAACGGTGATCCGCTTCTCCTGCTTCTTCAGCAGCAGCGTCTTCACCACCTTGCGGCAGATCTTGCTGATCTCGCGCTCGAGCGAGCGCACGCCGGCCTCGCGCGTGTAGTAGCGCACGATGTCGCGCAACGCCGATTCGGCCACCGAGATCTCGCTGTCCTTCAGCCCGGTGTTGCGCATCTGCTTGGGCAGCAGGTAGCGCTGCCCGATGCTGACCTTCTCGTCCTCGGTGTAGCCCGACAGGCGAATGACTTCCATCCGGTCGAGCAGCGCCGGCGGTATGTTCAGCGTGTTGGCGGTGGCGACGAACATCACATCGGACAGGTCGTACTCGACCTCGACGTAGTGATCGGTGAAGGTGGAGTTCTGCTCCGGATCGAGCACCTCGAGCAGCGCCGACGACGGATCGCCGCGGAAGTCCATGCCGATCTTGTCGACCTCGTCGAGCAGGAACAGCGGGTTGCGCACGCCGACCTTCGTGAGGTTCTGCAGGATCTTGCCGGGCATCGAGCCGATGTACGTGCGCCGGTGGCCGCGGATCTCGGCCTCGTCGCGCACGCCGCCGAGCGCCATGCGCACGAACTTGCGGTTCGTCGCACGCGCGATCGACTGCCCGAGCGAGGTCTTGCCCACGCCGGGGGGCCCCACCAGGCACAGGATCGGCGCCTTCACCTTGTCGACGCGCTGCTGCACGGCGAGGTATTCGATGATGCGGTCCTTGACGCGCTCCAGGCCCCAGTGGTCCTCGTTGAGCACCTTCTCGGCCTTCGCGAGATCGTGGTCGACCTTGCTCTTCTTGCGCCACGGCAGGCCGATCAGCGTGTCGATGTAGTTGCGCACGACGGTGGCCTCGGCCGACATCGGCGACATCAGCTTGAGCTTCTTCAGTTCGCCCTCGGCCTTCTTCAGCGCCTCCTTCGGCATGCGCGCGGCCTTGATCTTCTTCTCCAGCTCCTCCATGTCGGCGCCGTCTTCGCCTTCGCCCAGCTCCTTCTGGATGGCCTTGACCTGCTCGTTCAGGTAGTACTCGCGCTGGCTCTTCTCCATCTGGCGCTTGACGCGCCCGCGGATGCGCTTCTCGACCTGCAGGATGTCGAGCTCGGTTTCGATCTGGGCGAGCAGCTTCTCGAGTCGCTCGGCGACGTCGTTCGTCTCGAGGATGTTCTGCTTCTGCTCGATCTTGATCGGCAGGTGTGTGGCGATCGTGTCGGCCAGGCGCCCGGCATCGTCGATGCCGTTCAGCGACGCGAGGATCTCGGGCGGAACCTTCTTGTTCAGCTTCACGTACTGGTCGAACTGCGCGAGGATCGCGCGACGCAGCGCCTCGGCTTCGGCGCTCTCGCCGGCCGGCAGGTCGATCGCCTCGACCTCGCAGCTGAAATGCGTTTCGCCGTCGTCGATCTGCACGACGCGCGCGCGCCGCGCGCCCTCGATCAGCACCTTCACGGTGCCGTCGGGCAGCTTGAGCATCTGCAGGATGTTCGAGACGCAGCCGATCTCGTAGATATCTTCGGCGACCGGTTCGTCTTTCGACGCGTTCTTCTGGGCGACGAGCATGATGCTCTTGCCCTGCTCCATCGCGGCCTCGAGCGCCTTGATCGACTTCGGCCGGCCGACGAACAACGGAATCACCATGTGCGGAAACACCACCACGTCGCGCAGCGGAAGCAGCGGCAGCGACTGCAGTTTCGGTGTTTGGGCTTCGGACATTCGGATCTCCAGGTGGTCTCCCTCGCGATGTTGCGGCGCACGAGGGGATTTCAAGTGAACAGCGACCCGGGGGGATCGGGTCGAGGATACGCCCAAACGACTCCTCGCCTCGAAGGGCGTGGGCGCAATGCGGACGATTTGCGCAACAGGGCGGACGAGCGATGCCGCCCGGGGAACGAGTGGCGCGGAAAGAGAGAAGTGAAGGGTGAAGGGTCAAGGGTGAAGGGGAAAACCGAAACGCGCCGCTCGTCACAGCCGGGGCTTTTCCCCTTCTCCCTTCTCCCTTCCCCCTTCTCTTCCTGGATCAGTTCGACCCGGAAACGCGCGGCGCGTCCGCGTAGATGACGAGCGGCTTGCCGTCGCCTTCGATCGCGTTCTCGTCGACCACGACCTTCTGCACGTTCTGCAGGCTGGGCAGGTCGAACATGATGTCGAGCAGCGTCTGCTCGAGGATGGAGCGCAGTCCGCGCGCTCCGGTCTTGCGCTTGAGCGCGCGTCGCGCGATCGCCTGCAGCGCCGCCGGCCGGATCTCGAGGTCTACGCCTTCCATCGAGAACAGCCGCTGGTACTGCTTGACGAGTGCGTTCTTCGGTTCGACGAGGATCTGCACCAGCGCCTCGTCGTTCAGCTCGTCGAGCGTGGCGACCACCGGCAGGCGGCCGACCAGCTCGGGGATGAGGCCGAACTTGACGAGATCTTCGGGCTCGACCTCGCGCAGCACGTCGCCCACCGCGCGCTCGGACGCGCTGCGTACCTCGGCGCCGAAGCCGATGCCGGTGCGCTCGGAGCGATTGCGGATGACCTTCTCCAGGCCGTCGAAGGCGCCGCCGCAGATGAACAGGATGTTCGTCGTGTCGATCTGCACGAAATCCTGGTTCGGGTGCTTGCGCCCGCCCTGCGGCGGAACCGACGCGATCGTGCCTTCGATGAGCTTGAGCAGCGCCTGCTGCACGCCCTCGCCGGAGACGTCGCGCGTGATCGACGGGTTGTCGGACTTGCGCGAGATCTTGTCGATCTCGTCGATGTAGACGATGCCGCGCTGCGCCTTCTCGACTTCGTAATTGCAGTTCTGCAGCAGCTTCTGGATGATGTTCTCGACGTCTTCGCCGACGTAGCCCGCTTCGGTAAGCGTGGTGGCGTCGGCGATCACGAAGGGAACGTTCAGCAGCCGCGCGAGCGTCTGCGCGAGCAGCGTCTTGCCCGAGCCGGTGGGCCCGACGAGCAGGATGTTGCTCTTGGAGAGTTCGACTTCGTCTTTCTTGCCCTTGTGGCGAAGACGCTTGTAGTGGTTGTAGACGGCGACGGAGAGGATTTTCTTCGCGCTCTCCTGGCCGATCACGTATTGATCGAGGATGCCGCAGATCTCGGCCGGCGTGGGCAGGCCGCCCTTCTGCTTGCCGTTGGCGCTCTCGGCCTGCGTCTCGTCACGGACGATGTCGTTGCACAGCTCGATGCATTCGTCGCAGATGAATACCGAGGGACCGGCAATCAGCTTGCGGACTTCGTGCTGGCTCTTGCCGCAGAAGGAGCAGTACAGCAGTTTCTCGCTCGAGCCCTTCTTGTCCGTCATGTTTGCTCCGACCGGCCGGACGGACCGCGTGGCGCGTCCGGCGCGGTGCCGACCGGCTTCGGCGCCCTCAAGCGCCTTCCCCCCGCTTCGACATCACCTTGTCGATGAGTCCGTAGCTTACCGCATCTTCCGACGACATGAAGTTGTCGCGATCGGTGTCGGTGGCGATGCGCTCGATCGGCTGGCCGGTCTTCTCGGCGAGGATGCGGTTCAGCCGCTCGCGCGTGTAGAGGATCTCCTTCGCGTGGATCTCGATGTCGGAGGCCTGCCCCTGCGCGCCGCCCGAAGGCTGGTGGATCATGATGCGCGCGTTCGGCAGCGCGTAGCGCTTTCCCTTCGCTCCCGCGGCGAGCAGGAACGCGCCCATGCTGGCGGCGATGCCCATGCACAGCGTGCTGATGTCGGGCTTGACGAACTGCATCGTGTCGTAGATGGCCAGGCCCGCCGACACCGACCCGCCCGGCGAGTTGATGTAGAACGAGATGTCCTTGTCGGGATTCTCCGACTCGAGGAACAGCAGCTGCGCGACGACGAGGTTCGCCGTCTGGTCCATCACCGGACCGACGAGGAAGATCACGTGCTCGCGCAGCAGCCGCGAGTAGATGTCGTAGGCGCGCTCGCCGCGCCCGCTCTGCTCGATGACGATCGGCACCATGCCCAGGCCCTGCGGCCCCTGCCGCTGGGACAGGTGGGCGTTGACGAGGTCTTCGACGAGGCTGTTGAAAGTCATCGCTGTCTCCGTGATGCTTCGCGCTCGCGCGCGTGCTGCCTGCAGTATCCGGGAATCAACGCGGGCCCATCAGCTCGTCGAAATCGAGCGTGCGGGCGGAGGCCTGCGCCTTGTCGAGCGCCCAGTCGACGACGTTCTGCTCGACGACGATCGCCTCGACCTCGGCGAGCCGGTTGCGGTCGCCGAAATAGTGACGGATGACCTCCCCCGGATTCTCGTAGGCTTGCGCGAACTCCTCGATCTGCCTGCGGATCTGGTCGGGCTTGGCCTGCAGCGAGTGCGCGCGGACGATCTCGGCGACGATCAGGCCCAGGCGCACGCGCCGCTCGGCCTGCTCGGCGAAGGTATCGGGCGGAATCTCGGGCAGCTGCTTCGGATCGAGGCCGCGCGCCTTCAGGTCTTCGACGGCGCGCTCGCCCAGCGCCTGCTTCTCGGCGTCGACCAGCGACTTCGGAACGTCGAAGCTCGCCAGTTGCAGCAGCGCGTCCATCACGCTCGACTTGGTGCGCGCGCGCAGGCGCTGCGCGACCTCGCGCTCGAGGTTCGCGCGGATGTCGGAGCGCAGCCGCGCCACGTCGCCGTCCGCCACGCCGAGCTGTCGCGCGAAGGCCTCGTCGACGGCGGGCAATTCGGGCGCCTCGATCTTGCGCACGGTGGCCTCGAACTGCGCGGTCTTGCCGGCCAGCTCGGCGGAGCCGTAGTCGGCGGGAAAGGCGACCGGGAAGCTGCGCGTTTCGCCGAGCGCGGCGCCGCGCAGCCCCACCTCGAAATCGGGCAGCATCCGCCCTTCGCCGAGCACGAACGGAAAGCCCTGCGCGCTGCCGCCCTCGAAGGCGACGTCGTCGATCCTGCCGACGAAATCGATGGTGAGACGGTCGCCGTCCTGCGCCGGGCGCTCGACTTCGTTCCAGCGCACGCGCTGCCTGCGCAGGATCTCGATCGTGCGGTCGATCTCCGCTTCGCCCACCGGCGACTCGAAGCGCTCGATCGACAGCCCTGACGGATCGCCGAGCGCGATCTCCGGATAGACCTCGAAGGTGGCGGTGAAGCCGATCTCGCTCTCGGTGCCGGTGTCGCGCGATTCGATGCGCGGCTGGCCGGCAACGCGCAGCCGATGCTCGGTCACCGCCTCGCTGAACGCCCTGGAGACGGCGTCGGACAACACCTCGGCGTGCACCTGCGGGCCGTAGGACTGCTCGATCATCTTCATCGGAACCTTGCCGGGCCGAAAGCCGGGCATCTTCACGTTCCGCGACAGCTTGCGCAGCCGATCGACGACCTGTCGGTTGACGTCGGCCACGGCTACGGCCATGTCCAGTTTGCGCTCGAGCGAGCCGGTCGATTCGAGTTGGGTTGCCATGTCTTCGTGAGAGTCGGAGGAGTCGCGGGGTAGCGGGGGTAGCAGGGACGGGGGCCGGTTGCTTGCGCGCCGCCGCCGGCGAATCTGGGCGGTTTCTGGTGCGGCCGAAAGGAGTCGAACCTTCACGCCTTGCAGCGCCAGGACCTAAACCTGGTGCGTCTACCCATTCCGCCACGGCCGCGGACAAACGAAATATTCTAAACGAAGCGCCCTGCCTCCCCGCCTGCTCGGGTACGAAGCTTGCGTGCGCGGTCGCGAATCCATCATGACGGAGGTCCAACATGACCAGGGCGACCGATGCTGCGCAGGCGCACGGCAAGGGGAAGAACGGGAAGGCGACGCACCACGCAAAGGCGCACGCCGAACACGACGAGCGCAGCGCGCGCGAACAGGCGCGCGACGACGAGCGCTACGTCGACGAGCACGGCGACCAGCTGTCGGCGAGCGTGCGCCGGGCGAAATGGGTGCACGGGCCGGAGGACAGGCCCGAGCGCGACGGCCAGACACTGGCCACGCGCAGCCTCGAGGTGATCCGCGCCTGGGCCGACGCCCGCGGCGCGCAACCGGCGACCACGCCGGGCGGCGACACCGAGCACCCGCGCGTGCTGCGCTTCGACTTCCCCGGCTACGATCGCGAGCTGCAGCCGGTGTCGTGGGAAGCGTGGGGCGACACCTTCACCTCGCGCGACCTCGTGTTCCTGTACCAGGAAACGCTGTCGTCGGGCCGGCAGAGCAATTTCTTCCGGCTCGACAGCCCGGAGCGCGAGGACGGCTGAGACGCTTCGTCGGCGGGCGGCGGAATTCGAGGCGTCCAGGCACATGGTCGTCCGCGTCCTGGCGGGCGGCCGTGGTGCCCAGCGCGCCTGTCAGCCGGCCGCGCGCGGCGGGGAACCCTCGTCGTCCACCCGGTACAGCGCGACGTACAGCGCCGGCACGAAGAGCACCGTCAGCACGGTGGCGACCAGCAGGCCGCCCATGATCGCCACCGCCATCGGCCCCCACAGCACGTCGCGCGACAGCGGAATCATCGCCAGCACCGCTGCGGCGGCAGTGAGCGAGATCGGCCGGAAGCGGCGCACCGTCGATTCGAGCACCGCCTGCCAGCGCGTGCGGCCGGCGTCCAGGTCCTGGCGGATCTGGTCCACCAGGATCACCGAGTTGCGCATGATCATTCCGCCGAGCGCGATCAGTCCGAGCATCGCGACGAAGCCGAAAGGCCGGCCCGATACGAGCAGCGCCGCCGCCACGCCGATCACGCCCAGCGGCGCGGTGAGCAGCGCCATCGCCGACAGCGAGAAGCTGCGCAGTTGCACCATCAGCAGCAGCGCGACGACGGCCAGCAGCATCGGCGTTCCGGCGACGATCGAGCCCTGCGCGTTCGCGTTGTCCTCGTAGGGGCCGCCCGCCTCGATGCGATAGCCGGCCGGCAGCCTCGCACGCAGCGCGTCCAGCGTCGGGTCGATGCGCGCCGCGACGTCGGGCGCCTGCAGGCCCTCGACGATGTCGGCGCGCACGGTGATCACCGGCACCCGGCTGCGCCGCCAGACGATCGGCTCTTCGAGCGCCTCCTCGATCGTCGCGACCTGCGCGAGCGGCACCGAGCGGCCGGCGGCGGTCGGGATCTGCAGGTTGTGCAGGCTCGCCAGCGAGGCGCGCTCCTCGGCCGGCGCGCGCAGCACGACGTCGATCAGCCGGTCGTCTTCGCGGAACTGCCCGATCGTCGCGCCGGAGATCGCCGTGGCGAGCGCGCGCGAGACCTGCCCGGAGCTCAGTCCGATCGCCCGCGCCTTGTCCTGGTCGACCTCGATGCGCACGGCCGGCGACCGCTCGCCCCAGTCCAGGTGCGTGTCGATCGTCGCCGGATCGGCGCGCACCCGCTCGGCGACGTCGGCGGCGATCGACTTCAATCGGTCGGCATCGGCCCCCATCACGCGAAACTGCACGGCGTACGAAACCGGCGGTCCGAGCGGCGTGCGGAAGGCGCGCGCGCGCGCGTCCGGGAAGTCTTCGCGCAACTGCCGGCGCAGCCGCGCCAGCGCACGTTCGCGCGCGGCGACGTCGGCCGTCAGGATGACGAACTGCGCGTAGTTGCTGCGGTAGAGCTGCTGGTCGAGCGACAGGAAGTAGCGCGGCGAGCCGTTTCCGACGTAGCCGACGAAGGTCTCGACGTCGCGATCCTGCGCGAGCACCGCTTCGAGGCGGCGCGCCTGCTCCTCGGTGGCGCGGTAGCTCGCGCCTTCGGGCAGCCACAGCTCGACGAGGATTTCGGCGCGGTTCGACGAAGGGAAGAACTGCTTCTCGGTGCGCTGCATGCCGACGACGCCGAGCGCGAAGGCGAGCAGCGTGAGCGCGATCGTCGTCCAGCGCCGGCGCATGCACGCTTCGATCGTCGCGCGCAGCATCCGGTAGAAGCGCGTGTCGAAGAGTTCGTGCGCGCCAGCACGGCGCTCCTTCAGCAAGCGGTAGCCGAGGAAGGGGGTGACGGTGACGGCGGCCACCCACGACACGAGCAGCGCGATCGTCACCACCGCGAAGATGCTGAACGCGTATTCGCCCGACTGCGAGCGCGCGGTCGCGATCGGCAGGAAGCCCGATGCGGTGATCAGCGTGCCGGTGAGCATCGGAAACGCCGTGCTGCGGTACGCGAAGGTCGCCGCCGAGAAGCGGTCCAGCCCCTCCTCGATCTTGCGCGCCATCATCTCGATCGCGATCATCGCGTCGTCGACCAGCAGGCCGAGCGCGATCACCAGCGCGCCGGTGGAAACGCGATGCAGGTCGATGCCGAACCAGCGCATCGCCACGAAGGTGCCGGCCAGCACCAGCGGGATCGTCAGCGCGACGACCGCGCCCGCGCGCAATCCCAGGCTGAGGAAGCCGACGAGCAGCACGACGGCGACGGCTTCGGCGAGCACGCGCATGAACAGGCCCACCGCGTTGCGCACGATCCGCGGCTGGTCGGAGACCTTGGCGAACTCGATGCCGATCGGCAGCTCCTCGTGCAGCCGCTGCATCGTCCGCTCGAGGTTCCCGCCCAGGCGGATGACGTCGCCGCTCGGCGCCATCGACACGCCCAGCCCGATCGCCTGGCGAGCGCCGAAACGCATCGTGTAGACCGGCGGATCGATCGAGCCGCGGAACACATGCGCGACGTCGCCCAGGCGCAGCACGCGTCCGCCGACCTCCAGGCGCAGCTCCTGCACCTCGCGCACCGAATCGAACTGCCCGCTGACGCGCAACGGCACCGAACGGCTCGCGCCCTGCACGACGCCGGCCGGCGCGACGACGTTCTGCGCCTGCAGCTGTTCGGCGATGCGCCGCGCATCCAGCCCGAGGGTGGCGAGCGTCTGCGGCGAGATCTCCACGTAGATGCGCTCGTCCTGCACGCCGAACAGCTCGACCTTCTGCACGTCGGGCAGGCGCAGCAGCTCCTGGCGCACGCCCTCGACGCTGCGACGCAGTTCCTCCATCGAGAAGCCGTCGCCGGTGAACGCGTAGATCGTGCCGAACACGTCGCCGAACTCGTCGTTGAAGAACGGACCGACGATCTCGGCGGGCAGCGTCTCGCGGATGTCGCCGATCTTCTTGCGCACCTGGTACCAGATCTGCGGCACCTGAGAGGCAGGCGCCGTGTCCTTCAGCTCGAGCACGATCAGCGATTCGCCGGGCTTCGAGTAGCTGCGCGTGAGCTTGAAATACGGTGTCTCCTGCAGCTTGCGCTCGAGCCGGTCGGTGATCACCTCGTCGACCTGGCCGGTGGTCGCGCCCGGCCAGATCGTGCGCACGACCATCATGCGGAAAGTAAAGGTCGGGTCCTCGCTCTGGCCGAGGTCGAGATAGGCCTTCGCGCCGGCCAGCGCGACGACGAGCATCAGGAACAGCGTCAGCTGCGGGAAGCGCAGCGCCGCCGCCGACAGGTTCCAGCGCGCGCCGCGCTGCGCGGCGTCGCCGCCGGGAGCGCTCATCGCATCGCTTGCGCTGCGGGCGCGGCGCCGGCTTCGAGCGGGCGAACGCGCTGTCCGGCGACCAGCAGGCTGGTGCCGGCGATGACGACGCGATCGCCGCGCGCCAGTCCGTCGACGATGCGCACCGCATCGTCGAGCAGGCCGTCGGTGCGCACGGCGACCAGCTCGACGCGATCGTCGTCACCGACCCGCCAGACGTGCGGATTGCCGTCGCGCGAATACAGCGCCGACAGCGGCAGCTCGAAGGCGGGCTGCGTCGGGCGCACCGCCTGCACGACGGCGCTCATGCCCAGCGCAAGCCCGGCGGCCGGCGCGCGATCGCGCAGCGTCAGGCGCATCGCGTAGGTGCGCGACGCGGGATCGGCCAGCGGCGCGAGCTCGCGCACCACCGCCTCGAGGCGCTGTCCGCCCAGCGCGGGAATCGAGACGCTCCACGTGCTCGCCGCTCGCGCCATCGCGAGCTGGCGCTCGGGAACGTGCGCCAGCAGCTCGAATTCGCCGGCGCGCGCGACACGCACGACCGGCTGCCCGGCCGCGACGACCTGCCCGGCCTCGGCCTCCACGGCGGTGACGACGCCGGCGGCTTCGGCGCGCAGCGTCTGGAAGGCCAGTTCGTTTTCGGCCTGCGCCTGCGCCGCGCGGGCCGCGCGCACGCGCGCTTCGGCCGCGTCGGCCGCCGCCTGCTGGCGATCGAGCTGCGCGCGGCTGACGTAGTGCTGCGCTTGCAGCTCGCGCACGCGCTGCAGCTCGACGTTCGCCAGCCGCGCCTCGGTCTGCGCCGCCTCCAGTTGCGAGCGCGCCGCGGCGCGCGCCGGCTCGCGATCCTGCGGATCGAGACGGGCGAGCAGCTGCCCGGCCTGCACCGCATCGCCGACCTCGACCGCGCGCGCGGCAATCTTGCCGGCGACGCGAAAGCCGTAGCGCGTCTCCACGCGTGGACGGACCTCGGCCGGAAGCGTCAGCGCGACCGAGGCATGCTGCCCGGCAACCGTGACGACGCGCACCGGACGCGGCGCCTCGTCGCGTAGCGGCGCGCTGCGCTCGCAGGCGGCGAGCGACAGCAGTGCCGCGGCGGCAGGCAACAGCAGCAGGCTGCGTAGGATCGACGATGGGCGCACGGCGGAAGGGACGGCGGTGAGGAGTGGGCGCCCGGAGGCGGAATAAATGAGCGGAATAAATGACGCGCTGGTCATTAATTTATCCCGACTCCCCGGCAGCCGTCAATCGGAGACTTCGCCCCGCCACGCATGACGCCCGTCGGAAGCGCGCCACCGCCTACAATGCGCGCCGATGGCCACCCCCCTCGCCCGCTCGCTGACGTCGAGCGGCCACTACGAGAACTTCCCGGTCGCTTCGATCCTTGTTCCGGCGCGACTGCGTCCGGCGATCGCGGCGCTCTACCGCTTCGCGCGTCACGCGGACGATCTGGCCGACGAGGGAGATGCGAGCGCCGACCAGCGACTCGAAGCGCTCGAAGCGCTCGGGCAGGAGCTGCGCGCGCAGCGGCCCGACTCGCCGCTCGTCGCGCGCCTGCGCCGGCACTGGAACGAGCACCGGCTGCCCTGGGAGCCGCTGCACGCGCTGCTGTCGGCCTTCGCGCAGGACGCGGCCGCCGGCGACGCGGCCGCGGGCAGCGGCCTGCGCCATCGCGACCGCGCAAGCCTGCTCGACTACTGCTCGCGCTCGGCCAATCCGGTGGGAGAACTGATCCTGCGCCTGTTCGGATCGTGGAACGAGCAGACCCGCGGCGCGTCGGACGCGATCTGCACGGGACTGCAGCTGCTGAACTTCGTGCAGGACTTCGCCGTCGACTGGCGGCGCGGCCGGCTGTACGTTCCGCTGGACGAACTGCACGCCGCCGGCCTCGACGAGCGGGACATCGAGCGCGCGCTCGAAGCCGGCCGCGTCGAGCCGAGGCTCGCCGCGCTGCTCGCGCAGCAGACCGAGGCCGCCGTCGCGCTGCTGCAGTCCGGCCGTTCGCTGGTCCGCTACGTGCCATGGCGCCTCGCGCTCGAGCTGCGCGCGATCGTCGGCGGCGGCCTGCGCATCGCCGAGCGCCTGCGCACCAGCGGATACGATCCGGTGGCCGACCGTCCGACGCTCGGCTGGCGCGATGCGCCGGCGCTCGCCCGGCTGGCGCTCGCCTCGGGCGCCTCGCGATGACGCCCGACGAGTACTGTCGCGAACGCGCGGCGAACAGCGGCTCGAGCTTCTATTACAGCTTCGCGTTCCTTTCCGCGCAGCGCCGGCGCGCGATCACCGCGCTCTACGCGTTCTGCCGCGAAGTGGACGACATCGTCGACGATTCGACCGACGACAACCTGGCGCGCGTGCGGCTCGACTGGTGGCGCGAAGAAGTCGAACGGCTGTACGCCGGGCAGCCGCAGCATCCGGTCACGCGCGCGCTCGCGCCGCACCTGTCCGACTACGCGCTCGAGCGCGCGCGCCTGTTCGAGATCATCGACGGCATGCAGATGGACCTCGAGCAGAACCGCTATCTCGATTTCGAGGGACTGCGGCTGTACTGCCATCGCGTCGCCGGCGTGGTCGGCATGCTCGCGGCGAACATCTTCGGCGCGCGCCGCGAATCGACATCGCGCTACGCCGAGGAGCTGGGCGTGGCGCTGCAGCTGACCAACATCATCCGCGACGTGGGCGAGGATGCGCGGCGCAACCGCATCTACCTGCCGATCGAGGACCTCCAGCGCTTCGGCGTGGCCGCGCATGAGATCCTCGCGATCCGGCCGAGCGAGCGCTTCGTCGAGCTGATGCGCTTCCAGGCGACGCGGGCGCGCGAATGCCATGCGCGCGCGCTGTCGCTGCTCGAAGCCGGCGAGCGTCGCGCGCAGCGCCCGGGCGTGATGATGGCGGCGATCTATTTCACGCTGCTCGACGAGATCGAGCGCGACGGCTTTCGCGTGCTCACGCATCGCACGTCGCTGACGCCGGTGCGCAAGATGTGGATCGCATGGCGAACGTGGATCTTCGGCGCCTCGCGCTCGGCGACGCCGCACTGAGCGACGCCGCACTGAGCGACGCCGCACTGAGCGACGCCGCATTGAGCGACGCCGCATTGAGCGACCCCGCGCCGAGCGCGCCGGGCGAGGCCGACCTCGTCGTCGTCGGCGCCGGCTGGGCCGGACTGGCGAGCGCGGTCCACGCGACGCTCGGCGGACTGCGCGTGCACCTGCTCGACAGCGCGCCGCAGGCCGGCGGACGCGCGCGCGAAGCGCGGCTCGATTTCGGCGCCGGCCCCGTCGCGCTCGACGCCGGGCAGCACCTGCTGATGGGCGCCTACCGCGAGTGCCTCGCGCTGGCGGCGCTGGTGCGGGGTGAAGGCGACGCGCCCTTCGAGCGGGCCGCGCTCGCGCTGCGCGACACCGCCGGGCTGCGGCTGGAGGTGCCGCGGCGCCCGGCTCCCTGGCACCTGCTCGCCGCGCTTCGGCGCGCGCGCGGCCTGTCGCTGGGCGAGCGATGGGCGGCGCTGCGCTTCGTCGCCGCCTTGCGCGCGCGCCGCTGGCGAACGGCGCCCGGACAGACCGTGGCCGCGCTGCTCGCCTCCCACGCGCAGCTGCAGCGCCTGTGCGAACGGATCTGGTCGCCGCTGTGCATCGGCGCGCTCAACACGCCGCCCGAAGCGGCCTGCGCCGCCGCCTTCGCGGCCGTATTGCGCGACACGCTGGGCAGCACCTGCGAGGCCAGCGACTTCGTGCTCGCGCGCAGCACGCTCGGCGCCGCGGTTTCACGGCCGGCGATCGGCTGGCTGCGCGCGCGCGGCGCGAGCGTCTCCTTCGGCGCGAACGTGCGCGCGCTGCAGCGCCGCGACGACCGATGGCACGTCGAAACCTCCGCCTTCGCGACGCAGGCTGCGCAACTCGTGGTCGCCACGCCGGCTCCGGTGGCCGCGCGGCTGCTCGCGCCGCTCGATGCGCGCGCCGCGCAGCTCGCCGATTTCGCCCACGAGCCGATCGCCACCGTCTATCTGGCGTGGCCGCGCGAGACGCCGCTGCCGATGCCGCGCTGGATCCTGCTGCACGACGACGGGCAACGCGCCTGGGGCCAGTGGCTGTTCGACCGCGGCTGCCTCGGCGCGCATCGCGTGGCCGCGGTCGTCGTCAGCGTCTGCTCGCGGCTGGAAGGGCACGCTCGCGAAGCGATCGGCGAGGCGGTGGCGCGGCAGGTCGCGCGCCAGCTCGAGCTGCCGATGCCGCAG